>DATEAT010000172.1:0-18984 GCA_035288225.1 Anaerolineales bacterium
TCGTTGGCGAGGCAGTCGGTAATGGATAACGCGTGGTCGGTGGTCGGCATCTTTATGATCGTAGCCATCGTACTGCCGGGGGCGGCTCTGATCATGGCGCGGTTGCTCGGTCCGAAGAAACCCAGCCCGATCAAACAACAAACCTACGAATGCGGTGTCGAGACGGTGGGCGAAAGCTGGGTGCAGTTCAAGGCCCAATACTACGTCTATGCCCTTGCGTTTGTCGTCTTCGATGTGGAAGTGGTGTTCCTTTACCCGTGGGCGCGGGCCTACGGCCAGTTGCCCATCTTTGCCACCCTCGAGGGTGCGCTCTTCATCCTTATCCTGGCGGTCGGCCTGCTCTACGCATGGCGTAAAGGTGCCCTGGAGTGGCAGTAGACGCAATCCGTCCGTCGTCCCGCGCCTATCGTCAAGAGCACGATAGGCGATTTTCTGTTAGTAGGTGAAGCACGCATGGTCAACCTGGGTGACTTCTTCTATACGCTAGGGATGTGGCTGCAGGGCCTGCTCATGCGCGCCGGGCTCAGCGAGAGCGCCGCGCGGGGGGCGTTCTCGGCGCTGGTTGCGGCCCTGCTGCCGCTGCTCGCCTTGCTCACCGCCGTTCCGCTCATCTGGCTCGAGCGCAAATGGATCGCGCGCTTCCAGGATCGGATGGGTCCGAACCGCGTCGGGCCGTTCGGCCTGCTCCAGGTCTTCGCGGACATGGTCAAGATCTTCACCAAAGAAGATATCACTCCGCTGGGCGCAGATCGCATCGTCTTCGCCCTGGCCCCCGTGCTCGCCGTGGCCGGTGTACTGGGTTTGTGGGCGGTCATTCCCTTCGCCGCGAACGCGTTCGGCGTGGACCTGAATGTCGGAGTCCTGTATCTGGTAGCCGTGGGCACCCTCTCGACTCTGGCCATTATGCTGGCCGGGTGGTCGGCTAACAACAAGTACGCGCTGCTGGGCGCATTCCGCACGGTGGCGCAAATGATCTCGTACGAAGTGCCACTGGTGCTCTCGTTGCTGGTGCCGGTCCTGCTTTCGGGCTCATTGGGGTTGAACGGCATCGTCGCCGCACAGCGCGAGGTGTGGTTTGTCATCTCGGCGCCGCTGGCTGCGCTGCTCTTCCTCATCGCCTCCCAGGCGGAAGTAAGCCGTGCGCCCTTCGACCTGCTGGAGGCCGAGTCGGAAATCGTGGCCGGCTTCAACATCGAATACTCGGGGATGAAGTTCGGCTTCTTCTTTGTCGGCGAATTCCTGCACTCGTTTACGATGGGCCTCTTGGGGGCCACGCTCTTCCTGGGCGGATGGACGGGGCCGGGTGTGGAGGCCTACCCGGCGCTGGGTGCCGTGTACCTCATCCTCAAGGGGACTCTTGTCTATTTCATCTTTGTCTGGGCACGGGCCACCTTCCCGCGCATTCGCATCGACCAGATGCTGGACTTCAATTGGAAGCTGCTCACGCCGCTGGGCCTGTTCCTCATCCCGCTGCTAGCGGTGGTTAACCGCGGGCTCAGCGAGAGTTCCGTGTGGCTGCGCAGCGCGGCGCTTCTGGGCGCGAACGTGTTCCTGGCCGCCCTGGTGCTCACCATTCTCGGGATGCGGGGACGATCGGCGCGGATGCGCGCGGCTTCCAACGCTGCGCCGGCGCCGGCGGCCTTGAGGCGTTAGGAGTGACGATGACGATTGCCCAAGTCATCTTCGTGGTGATTTCTGCCGTCGTGCTGGTGTCGGCCGTCCTGGTGGTCGTCAGCCGCAACATCGTGCATGCTGCCCTGTGGCTCATCCTCTCCTTGTTCGGCGTGGCGGCGCTGTTTGCGGTGCTTGAGGCTGGCTTCATGGCGGTGGTGCAGGTGGTGATCTACGTGGGCGCGATTGCCACGCTGATCATCTTTGCCATCATGCTCACCCGACGCGAGATGCGTGAGCGTGGGCAGCAAACCCACCGCTGGTGGCCGCTGCCCGCCCTGTTGGCGATGGCGCTCTTCGCCGGGCTGGCCTGGCTGCTGGGTTCGCTGCCCGGCACGGGCGCCACCCCGCCGGCCTTGGCGGGCGAGGATCCGGTGTTGCTGCTTGGCCAGGCGCTGCTCTCACCCGAGCAATACATGCTGCCGTTCGAGGTGGCGTCGGTGCTGCTGTTGGCGGCACTGGTTGGGGCGATTGTCATCGCTGGCGACTCTCGCTAGTGATGTGCGGCGCGGGAGAATCGTCGGCCTGTTTGCCGGAGGTGAGGAACAAATGGTCCCGCTTTCCTGGTATCTGATTGTCGCGGCGGCGCTGTTCTGCCTCGGGCTGTACGGGGTCCTTGCGCGCCGCAACTCGGTGGCGATTCTGATGGGCATCGAGCTCATGCTCAACGCCGTCAATCTGAACTTGGTCGCCTTCTGGCGCTATCTGGAGCCGGCCCGCATGAGCGGCCAGGTATTTGCGGTGATGGTTTTCGCGGTCGCCGCCGCCGAGGCGGCGGTGGGGCTCGCGCTCATCATCTCGCTGTATCGGCTTAAGCGGACGGTGGTGGCCGATGAAGCCGATCTGTTGCGCGGCTGAGGCTGCCCGCCGAGATGCAACGTGCCACGCAGTTGTGGGTGAACATTTCTTGCCGAGGATGCTATGCCGCTTGAACCATTGCTCTGGCTGATCCCGCTGCCCCCGCTGGTGGCCTTCTTCGTCATCCTGCTCTTCACCCGTTCCCATCGCAGGTTGAGCCACATGCTGGCCATCGGCCTCTTGGCAATTTCTTGGCTCTTGGCGATGATCGTCTTTGCAGGTGCGGTGCGCACCGAGGGCCTGGCCGAGCATCCCATCCAGTCCTCCATCCCGTGGTTTCCAACCGGCAGCACGGTCTTCTCCGTCGGCACGCTGATTGACCCACTGGGCGCGGTGACGCTCTTCTTCGTCGCCTGGACCCTTCTGGCGATCTTCGTCTACAGTGTGGGCTATCACAACTTCGGGCAGCCGCGCGGCGAGCACGACACGCCCGGGTTGCCACCGCACGGCGCGCGCTCGATGGACGCCAGCGGCCACGAGCACAGCGTGCCTTCCGTGGAGCCGCTGTATTCGCGCTTCTTCGCCTTCATCTCACTTTTTGCCTTCGGTATGCTGCTCCTGGTGGTTTCCGATAATCTGCTCACCCTGTTCGTCGGGTGGGAGGTCATGGGCTTGTGCTCGTACCTGCTGATCGGCTTCTGGTATGGAAAGGACAGCGCCAAGCGGGCCGCGGTGAAGGCCTTCCTCACGACGCGCGTCGGGGATGTATTCATGCTGCTGGGGCTGGCGACGCTCTACGCGCAGACCGGAACGCTCTCATATCGCACGCTGTTCTCGCACGAAGTGCTTGCCCGCCTCGTCGAGACCCCGTCCTACATCCCGGGCCTGTCGATGGCTGCGCTGGCCGGGCTGTTGCTCTTCATGGGCACGGTCGGCAAATCGGCCCAGTGGCCTTTGCATGTTTGGCTGCCGGATGCGATGGAGGGGCCGACGCCGGTCTCGGCGCTCATCCATGCGGCCACCATGGTCTCGGCCGGTGTGTATCTCATCGTGCGCTGCTTCCCGCTGCTCACGGCCGGGCTGGTGCACGGCAGCTCCTTCACCCTCAGCCTCATCGCGTTCATCGGCGCGTTCAGCGCAATGTTCGCCGCCACGATCGCCCTGGCACAAAACGATATCAAGAGGGTGCTGGCCTATTCCACCATTTCCCAGCTTGGCTACATGGTGGCGGCGGTGGGCATCGGCGCCTACGTGGCCGCCGCCTTCCACCTTTTGACCCACGCATTCTTCAAGGCGCTGCTGTTCCTGGGCTCGGGATCGGTCATTCACGGCGTCGAGCATGGCGTCTTCCACACAGGCGAGCACCACGTCGATGCGCAAGACATGTTCAACATGGGCGGGTTGCGGCGGCGAATGCCCATCACCTTCGCCACGTTCCTCATTGGCGGCCTTGCGCTTTCGGGCTTGCCCTTGATCACCGCGGGCTTCTGGTCGAAGGACGAAATCCTGGCAGACGCCTTCGGCCATGGACACCTGGTCGTGTTCATTACCCTGGCGCTCTCGGCGTTGCTTACCGCCTTCTACACTGCGCGCCAGATCACGCTCACCTTCCTGGGCGAGCCCCGCACCGAGGCTGCGCGCCACGCTCATGAATCGGTATGGACGATGACCGCGCCGCTGGTGCTGTTGTCGGTCTTTGCCATCGCGGCCGGGTGGGTGGGTATCCCCGAGCACTTCCCCGGGCTGGGAGGTCTGGTGCCCAACTGGTTCCACGAATTCGTCGGCAGCACGCTGGGCGAGGCGCCGGAGGCGCTTGCCTTCTCGGCCGTGCCGCTGCTCACCTCGATCGGCGTCGCACTCACCGGTCTCGGGTTGGGCTGGCTGGTGTACCGCCGCGTGTCGGCGGGTGCGCCGGATCCGCTGGCGCGCGCGCTGGGCCCGGTGCACAGCCTCTTGAAGAACAAGTACTACTTTGATGAGCTCTACGATGTGATCCTGGTTCGCCCATTGCGCTGGTTTGGTGAGACGTTCGTTTACCAGTGGATGGATCGCGGGCTGATCGACGGCATCTTGCACGGCATCGGCCGCCTGGCCGGCACGCTCGGCTACTTCTTCCGGCAGGCAATCGACCTGCCCATCATCAACGGTTTCGGCGACCTGGTGGGCGAAAGCACCAAACGCGCCGGCCGTTCTCTGCGCGTGCTTCAGACCGGCCGAGTCCAGCAATACTTGCTCATCGGCCTGGTCAATGTGGTGGTTGTGGGCGCACTGCTCTTCTACCTGAGCGCGCTCCGGCCGTAGGCCGGCCCGACCCGACCTGGAGCGGGTGTCATGGATTTCATCAATTCGCATCTTCTCTCGCTCATCCTCTTCACCCCAACGGTCGCGGCAGCGCTCGTCATGCTGCTGCCCAACGCGCAACCGAAACTGCTGCGCTGGGTGGCGCTCCTCGCCAGCCTGATCCCCCTGGCGCTCTCGCTCGTGGCGTGGATGCGCTTCGATATGTTCGCGGGTGGGTTCCAATTCGAAGAGTTGGCCGGCTGGTACACCTCGATCGGCTCCAATTACCACCTCGGCGTGGATGGACTTTCACTGCCGATGGTGCTCCTGACGACGCTGCTCACGCCGCTGTGCATCCTGGCCGCCTTCAGCATTCAGGAACGAGTGCGAGTCTTCCTGGCGCTTTTCCTGCTTCTCGAAACGGGCATGCTGGGCGTTTTCCTATCGCTCGACCTCCTGCTGTTCTTCGTATTCTGGGAAGTCGGGCTGGTGCCAATGTACTTTCTGATCAACCAGTGGGGCAGCAAGAACCGCGATTACGCCTCACTCAAGTTCCTCATCTACACCATGGGCGGGTCCCTGGGCTTGCTGCTGGCCATCCAGATGCTGCGGATGGTCGTGGGCACTTTCGACCTGCCCGTGCTCTACGAACGTTGGCCGACGCTCGATCAGCCGCTGTTCGGGCTGCCCATCGGCACGGTCAAGACCATCGCCTTCTGGGCCTTCACGATCGCCTTTGCCATCAAGGTGCCGGTGTGGCCGTTCCACACCTGGCTACCGGACGCGCACACCGAGGCCCCCACCGCCGGTTCGATGATTCTTGCTGGGGTGCTGCTCAAACTCGGTGCCTATGGCTTCCTGCGCCTGGTGCTGCCACTTTACCCGGCGCAGGCGCAAGCCTTCGCCTGGGTGCTGGCCTTGCTTGCCGTTGCGGCCATCGTTTTCGGCGCCTTCGCCTCCTGGGGTCAGACTGATTTCAAGCGCCTGGTCGCCTACTCCTCGGTCAATCACATGGGCTTCGTGGTGCTGGGCATTGCGGCCGCGGCTTGGGCGCGCGGGACGGCCTCCACAGCCGACGCGGTCATCGCGATGAATGGCGCGGTGTTGCAGATGTTCAACCACGGCCTGAGCGCTGCCGGCATGTTCTTCCTGGTGGGCGTGCTGTACGAACGCACCCACACCCGTGAGCTCGACGATTTCGGCGGGCTCTGGCCTCTGGCGCCGATCTACGGCGGTATTCTGGTCTTCACCTCGATGGGCTCGCTCGGCCTGCCGGGGCTGGGCGGGTTCGTCTCGGAGTTCCTGGTGGTGCGGGGCAGCTGGCCCATCTTCCCCGTGTTCACCGCGGTGGCCATGCTCGGCCTGCTGCTCACTGGGGCTTACGTGCTCAAGGCGATCCAGAAGGTTCTGCATGGGCCGGTCAATGCGCGGTGGAAGGAAACGGCGCTCGAAATCGCCCCGCGTGAGGTGGTGGTCATTGCGCCGCTCATGGTGCTCATGCTCGTGATCGGCATCTGGCCGACGTGGTTGCTGAACGTCATCAATGCCGCCGTGTCGCGGCTCTTTGGATAGAAGCGCAAAGGCCCCGCCAGTGCATCCGCTCGAGGCCCTGGCGGATAGTGAGGTGTGTGCATGACCTTTCCGATCTTGAGCATTATCGTGTTCACGCCGATCGTGGCAGGGGTGATCATCCTGCTCCTGCCGGCCGAGCGCAAAGGGTGGATTCGCGGAGTGGCCCTGCTGGCCTCGGCCGTGGCCCTGCTGCTATCGGTGGTCGCCTACTTTTCATACGACATCCCGCAGGGCGGCTACCAGATGGTGCAGAAGATCCCTTGGCTGCCCGCCTGGGGCATCTCCTATCACGTCGGGGTGGACGGCTTGAGCCTGCCGCTGGTGCTGCTCACCGGCGTGGTGATGTTCACCGGGGTGCTCATATCGTGGGGCGTGGATGACCGGCCGCGCGAATTCTTCGGCTTCCTGTTCATCCTGGCCACCGGGGTGTTCGGGGTCTTTGTCTCGCTCGACCTCTTCCAGCTGTTCTTCTTCTACGAGATCGCGGTCTTCCCGATGTACCTGCTCATCGCCATCTGGGGCTGGCAGAAAACGCGCGAGTACGCGGCGATGAAGCTGACCCTGTACCTGTTCATCGGCTCGGTGGTGGCGCTGGTCGGTGCGCTGGCGATGTTCTTCGCCTCGGGCCTGCACACCTTCGACATGCTCGAACTGGAGCGGGCAGGGTTCTCGGGTGCCTTCCAGCGCATCTGGTTCCCGGTGGTCTTCTTCGGATTCGGCGTGCTGGGCGGCCTGTTTCCCTTCCACAACTGGAGCCCCGACGGCCACGTCGCCGCGCCCACCGCCGTCTCGATGTTCCACGCCGGGGTGTTGATGAAGCTGGGGGCATTTGCCGCGCTGCGCGTGGGCATCATGCTGCTGCCCGAGGGCGCCAAGGTGCATCTACCGTGGATCATCTTCCTGGCCTTGGTCAATGTGGTCTACGGCGCGCTGATTGCCATGGTGCAGACCGACTTCAAGTACGTCATTGGATTCTCTTCGGTCTCGCACATGGGCCTGGTCATGCTCGGCTTCGCCTCGCTTTCGCGCGAGGGTTACATCGGGTCGGGCCTGCAGATGTTCTCACACGGTGTGATGACGGCTCTCTTCTTTGCCGTGGTCGGCATGGTCTACGACCGCGCGCACACGCGCGACATCCCCAAGTTGGGCGGATTCGCGCGCAAGATGCCTGTGGTGGCGATCGCTTTTATCGTGGGCGGGCTGGTTTCGATGGGCATGCCGGGTCTTTCGGGATTCGTTGCAGAGTTCCCGATCTTCCTGGGAGTGTGGTCGGCGCAGCCGATCGTGGCCATCATCGCCGCACTGGGCATTGTCGTGACCGCGGCCTACATCATGATCATCGTGCGGCGCGTGTTCTTCGGGCCGATGCCGGAGGAGTTTGAGGGGCACGTCGGCGACGTCACGCCGCTCGACAAACTGGCCCTGGGTGTGCTCTCCTTCATTCTGATTGCGCTGGGTGTGTTCCCCGCCTGGATGGCGCCGCTGGTGGCTTCGGGAGTGAACTCGGTCATGCGCTTGTTGGGCGGCGCCTGATCGAGGTGCTGCGCGCGGCGCGGTAATGCCGGCGGGCGTGGAGGTGCTGGGTGTTTCTTGATCTGCAATTCATTCTTCCCGAAATCGGGCTGCTCGCGCTGGCCGGAGTGGTCATTGGTCTGGACATGACTTTGCGCCGCGCGGCGCGGCGGTCTTTGGGGTGGGTCACGGCCGCGGGCCTCGCGATTCTGCTTGGCGTGGCCGTGTGGTCCGCGCTGCGCCCCGCCGGTGGCGAAATCTTGGGCGGCATGCTGCGCGTGGATACGCTGGCTGCCTCCTTCCGCGTCATCCTCATCGCGGCGGCGATGCTTTCGGTTCTCCTGGCGATGGGGGTGGAGGGGCTGGCCGATCGCGGTGAAGCCTACGCGTTGATGCTGGTCGCCACCCTGGGCATGTGCCTGATGGCCGCGGCCGGCGACCTGGTGATGTTGTACCTCGCCATCGAAACCACATCGATTCCGCTCTACCTGCTCGCCGGCTACCTCAAACGCGACACACGCTCGACCGAGGCGGGGCTCAAGTACTTCCTCTTCGGTGCTGCCGCATCCACCGTCATGCTCTACGGATTCAGCTTGCTCTTCGGTTTCACCGGCGAGACCCGCCTGGCGGCCGTAGCCCAATCCATCGCTGTGGGTTCGATGCCGCGCATATTGTGGGTTGCGGCTGCAATGCTGGTGCTGGTCGGCTTTGGGTTCAAGGTTTCGGCGGTACCTCTTCACTTCTGGACGCCGGACGTCTACGAAGGTGCGCCAACGCCCATTACGGCCTTCATCAGTACGGCCTCCAAGGCCGCGGGGTTCGCGGTGCTCATGCGGGTCATGCTGACCGTGTTCACGCCGGCCGTCGCACCGTACTGGGTGGGCGTGGTGGTCGCCATGTCGGTCGCATCCATGACCCTGGGCAACGTCTTGGCGCTGACCCAGAAGAACATCAAGCGTCTCCTAGCGTATTCCTCCATCGCCCACGCGGGTTATGCGCTGATCGGGCTGGTCGCCCTCTCGCCGTTAGGCGTGGCGAGCACCCTCTTCTATCTCGGCGCGTACGTCATCACCAACTTGGCCGCCTTCGCGGTGGTCATTGTGGTCGCGCGGATCGTCGGCTCCGACGACATTGCCCAATTCGCCGGGCTCAGCCGCCGCGCGCCGATGGTGGCGCTGGCCCTGCTGATCGGGCTGCTCTCGTTGGCGGGCATGCCGCCCTTTGTGGGTTTCGTCGCCAAGGTCTTCGTCTTCGCCGCCGCGGTCCAACGTGGCTACATCTGGCTGGCCGTAGTGGGCGTGCTGAACTCGATCGTGGGCCTGTACTACTATCTGATCGTGCTCAAGATCGTCTACCTATATCGTTCCGAGAACGAGGCGCAGCCGCTTCCGGTCACCGCACCCTACAAGTGGGCGCTCGGGCTGACGATGTTGGGCATCATCGTGCTGGGCATCCTCTCCGGGCCCTGGTTCGACTGGGCGATTCGTGCGGCTGGAAGCATTTACTGAGGATATCGCGGCAGGCGGAGGGCTCGTCGCACCGCGAAGGAAATCTGTTCGCAAGGGATCGGGGAAGGGGGTAGGAATTCGCCGAGTACCGCTCACTACGACCCGCGCCAGCGGCCCGTTGCCCACACACAAATACATCAGAATCGCCCGATCCTTGTGATACAATGCGCGAGCCATGACTTGGATTGACCCGTCGATGGACCGACAGCGCAACGGCCAAGCCCTCCGCTTGACGCTGCTCGGCCACGCCGGTCCGTGTGGGCTGATTGGCGGGGGCGATCTTCGCGGCCGCACTCGTAGTCGGCTTGCGGCTCGACCGCCAGTTCGACACGCACAGCTCGTCTGCATTGATTCTGGTACCGGGCAGCGTTCCGCTCGACCTGCACGCGATCTTTCGCATTGTGCGGTCGGCTGCTTCCGCGTGGGAGACCCGCGCGGCCCATCCCGCGCAGGCATTCTTGGAGTGGCACGATTGCGGGGAACGAGCAACCGACGAGGTGCCGATTCGACTTCCAGCGCGAGGTGGGGAGCCCCGGGATGACGCTTGGACCGACGGACGAACTGAAGGCCGCCGCGGCCCGCCCGACGGAAGCCCCGAGTGTCAGCATCGGCAAAGGGCTGGGGCTAGTCGGACGCGCAAGTGGCGTCGGCGTATCTGCCGGGTTTATCACCGCCGGGTTCACCGTCGGGGCGCTGTTCCTGGGCATCTGGGTTGACCGCACGTTGGGGACCCGCCCTGCGTTTACCCTGGCATTTGTATTGGGGAGCATCCCCCTCAGCCTGGTGGTCATGGTCTGGTTCGTCCTGCGCAGTGCCCGTCGTGTAAGCCAGGCGGGACAGGCGAAGCTGAACGGCACGAAGGAGTCGTAGCGTGCGCAAAGCCCTGACGGTTGTCATCGCGTTGGCCGCGCTGGTCCTGCTGTGCGGCCCGCTCACCGGCTTCCTGTACTCCGGCGGGCTGGGCAAGTCGCCGTTCGGCGCGCTGCCCGTCGTCAGTCTGCCGGCCGAGCCGATCCCGATCCCGTGGTTCGGCGGGAAGATGACGAACACGTTCCTGACAACGTTGATCATCGACGTGTTGCTGCTGCTGCTCGTCGGCCTAGGGCTGCGCCACGCGCGGCGTGGGGATGTCCGGGCGCCGCAGGGCATCTTGGGGAGCATGGTCGAGATGGTCTCCGAGGCGCTGGCCAACTTCTCGGACAATGTGGCCGGCAAGCGCGGCAAAGCCATCTTCCCGCTCGTGGCGACACTGTTCTTCTTCATCCTGCTGGGCAACTGGTTCAAGCTGCTACCAGGGGCAGAGAGCATCGGGATCTTGGAAGTGCCGCATCTGGCCAATATCCCGGCCTACGCACCGCGGCGGATCGAACTCGGACCGATCTCCTTCTACACCGTCGACGGCACGCAGCCGGTCGAGGTGGTGCACCCCGCTGAAGCGAGCGCGGCCGGGGAGCATCCGGCGGAGGCGGAAGCCATGTGCACCGCCTGCAACATCACGCCATTCATCCGTGGCGTGGCTACCGATCTCAACTTCACCCTGGCGTTGGCGCTGGTGACGATGGCGCTGGTGCAGGCCTGGGGCTTTCGTTCGCAGGGCCTGCGCTACCTGGTCAAGTTCATCAACATCCCGGCGCTGAGCAAGGGGCCCATCGGCGTGATCGAATTCGCGGCCGGTCTGCTCGAGATCATCTCGGAGTTCAGCCGGATCATCTCTTTTGCCTTCCGTCTTCTGGGCAACATCTTCGCCGGCACGGTGCTGATCTTCGTGATGTCGAACCTGATCCCGTTCATCCTGCCCGCCGGGTTCTACGGGCTGGAGCTGTTCGTGGGTGCCATCCAGGCGGTCGTCTTCGCCCTGCTGGCCCTGGTGTTCATCAACATGGCGACTCAGGGCCATGGTGATGGATCGCATACCCCGGAGGCCGCTGCGGCACACAGCTAGACCGCACGGCAATCACCGTCGAGCTTGGGATCGGACGCGGTCGCGTCCGGCAAGGACAACGCAGGAGGACATCGAGTATGGATCTTCTGGCAGCACGCGCGCTGGGTGCGGGCCTGGCCATCGGGCTGGGCGCCATCGGGCCGGGGATCGGCATTGGCTTGCTGGTGCTGGGTGCCCTGCAGGCGATTGGCCGCAACCCCGACACGTCGGGAACCGTCTTGGTGAACATGATCCTGGGTGTGGCCTTCACCGAAGCCATCGCCATCTACGCCCTGGTCGTGTCGCTCATTCTGATCTTCGTCGGCATTTAGCCCGCAGGGAGGTGTCATCGTGGGACCGCTAGCCCCCTTAGGGATCAACCTCACCTTCCTGATCTCGCAGATCGTCAACTTTATCCTGCTGCTGTTGATTCTGCGTCTGTGGGCATGGAAGCCGATTCTCAGCATGCTCGAGAAGCGCAAGCAGACGATCGCCCAAGGTCTTGAGGATGCGCGCGTGGCTGCCGAGGCGCGGGCCAATGCCGAAAAGGAAGCGCAGCAGATACTCACCGAGGCCCAGCAGGAGGCGGCAACCAAACTTCGTGAAGCCAGCGAGCGCGCGGAAGAACTGGCGCGAGAACTGCGTGCCCTCGCTGAGCGGGACGTAGCCAAGATGCGCGAAGCGGCGGCCGGTGAGGCGGTGGCCGAACGCGACCGGCTGCTTGCCGACCTGCGCGGGCATGTCGCCGCACTGGCCGTGGCCGCGGCCCAGAAGGTGGTTGGGGAGGCGCTGGACGAGAAGCGCCACCGCGCCCTGATCGACGATTTCTTCAGCGGCGTCCAGGGCGGCAAGGTAGAAGTCCTCAAGGACCTGCCGCGCCTGAGTGGCGCGAGCGCCGAGGTGGTCAGCGCCCTGCCGCTGACTCCGGCGGAAGAACAAGCCGTGCGCAAGGATATCCTCGAGCAAATGGGCGGCGGCGCCACGCTAACATTCCGCGTGGACCCGACGATCCTGGGCGGGTTGAAAATCCGGGTGGGCGATCGTGTGGTCGACGGTTCGGTGGCGGGGCGTCTGGAATTGATGCGCCGTTCGCTTCGCTGAGCGCCGGCCGGTCCATCACTCTCGCTGCGAACCGGTCCGTTAGCCCAAACGCACAAGCTCAAGCTGGGCGGGAGTCCTTCCCCGCCCAGTTGTGTTTATAATCGCCCTCGAGCCGCAAGGTCTACTCTGGATTTATGGCGTTCTCATGCGCTTAAGCAAACTGGCCGAGGCACTGACAGACCCACCGACCTGGTCGGGAGGCGATCCCGATATTCTCGGGGTGTGCAGCGACTCGCGCCTGGTCTCGGCCGGAAGCCTGTTCGTGGCGATACCCGGCGCGGCGCGCGATGGACACGAGTTCATCGCCCAGGCGATTGGCTCAGGCGCAGCGGCTGTTGTCGGGGAGCAGCCGGCGCCCGACGTGCGGGTGCCCTACCTGCGGGTGCCCAATTCGCGCCGGGCGCTGGCACTTCTGGCAGCTTGCTGGCACGGCTTCCCGGCGCGGCAGCTGACGATGGTGGGGGTCACCGGCACGGATGGCAAGACAACCACGATCAGCCTGCTGCATGAGATGTTGCGTGCCGCGGGCTTCGCTGCGGGCATGATCAGCACGGTCAGCGCGCATATCGGGCAGAATGAACTCGACACGGGTTTTCACGTCACCACGCCCGATGCACTGCACGTGCAGGGCTACCTGGCCCAGATGGCCGCGGCTGGCCAGACCCATGCTCTGATCGAGGTCACTTCGCACGGGTTGGACCAGGAGCGCGTGGCCGCGTGCGACTTCGACGTGGCCGTGGTCACCAACATCACGCACGAACATCTCGATTACCACGGATCGTACGAAGCCTACCGCGCGGCCAAAGGGCGTTTGTTCGCCGAGCTGGGCAGCACGCCGGTCAAGGCGTCCGGGCCGCCGCGCACGGCCGTTCTCAATCGTGACGATGCGGCCTACGACTACTTGCGAGGCGTCACAACCGTTCCGGTGCTCACCTACAGCAGTGAGACGGGGGCGGATGTGCGCGCCGAGAACATCGAGTACTCTCCAGCCGGAATCCGATTCGACCTTATCTACAAACGGCGGAGTTGGCCCGTTCGCTCGGCTCTGGTGGGTGCGTTCAATGTCGCCAACATTCTGGCCGCGCTGGCGGCGGGCGTGGCTGGGCTGGGGGTGGATCCGGCCGCGGCACTTGGCGCCGTGCAGGCCCTGCGCGGTGTACCTGGGCGCATGGAACGCATCGACCTGGGCCAGCCGTTCGCAGCGGTGGTCGATTTTGCCCACACGCCAAATGCGTTGCGCCGCGCGCTGGCTGCCGCGCGCACGCTGACCGCCGGGCGGGTGATTGTTGTCTTCGGGTCGGCCGGCTTGCGCGACCGGGCCAAGCGGCGTTTGATGGCCGCAGCCGCTGTCGAACTGGCCGACTTCGCAATCATGACCGCGGAAGATCCACGCACTGAGTCGCTGGATTCGATTCTGGCGGAGATGGCGGCGGGCGCCGAGGCGCGCGGCGGCGTGGAGGGGCGCACCTTCCTGCGTGTTGCCGATCGTGGGCAGGCGCTGCGCGAGGCAGTGCGGCGTGCCACCCCGGGCGACCTGGTGATAAGCTGCGGCAAGGGTCACGAGCAAAGCATGTGTTTCGGTGAGACGGAGTATGCGTGGGACGACCGCGTGGCATTGCGCGCGGCGCTGTCGGAGAGCCTCGGGGTGCCCGGCCCTGCCATGCCGCACTTGCCGACCCGCGAAGCGTGAGCTGTGCCCGGTGCGCATGCGCGGATGCCCGGCTTTTCATTGACGCATGCATGCGGGTGTGGTAGACTCCCCGCCACAACAGAACCTTTCAACACTCTTATCCAGAGAGGCGGAGGGACCGGCCCTGTGAAGCCTCGGCAGCCTGCAGCGCGTTCGGCGGCGCGGCGTGGTGCCAATTCCGGCAGTGTGGCGTCTGGAAGATAAGAGGTGAGTGCAGCTCATTGCGCGCGCCCCTCTTGTCGTGAGGGGCGCGATCTTTTTCTGGGAGGCAGCATGGAACGCAACATCGTGGTCACCGAAGCGACCGGGCGGTTCATCGAGGATTTGCCGGTCGAGATCGTGGAACGCAAGGGCATCGGACACCCGGATTCGCTGTGCGATGGAATTGCCGAGCGGGTCTCGGTGGAATACACACGTTGGTGCGAGGAGAATCTGGGCGGGCCGCTGCATCACAATTTCGACAAAGTGCAGTTGGTCGCGGGCGACGTGGAGGTGGGCTTCGGCCGGGGCGAAGTGCTGCGGCCGATCCGCATTCAAATCGCAGGACGCGGCACGCCGGAAGCCAACGGGCACAAGGTGCCCATGGACGTCATTGCCATCCGGGCCGCCAAGCTGCATATCGCCGAAACGATGAAGTACCTCGATCCCGAGAAGCACGTGGTGGTGGATTGCTTCGCCGGGCGTGGCTCGGGTGAGCTGGTGCACACTGTGGATCAGATCCGCGCCAACGACACCTCCTTTGGATGCGCCAACTGGCCGCGCTCGACAACCGAGAACGCGGTCTTCGAGCTGGCGCAGTACCTCAACTACAAGCTTCTTGGGAGGTTTCCGATCGGCGAAGACATCAAGGTGATGGGCATGCGCCGCGGCGGCGAGATTGTGCTCACCTGCGCCGTCCCGTTCATCGCGCCCAAGATCAAGAACATCCGGGAGTACAGCAAGGCCAAGCAAGGTGTGCGGGCAGCGCTGCAGTCGTATGCTGAGAGGCTGGCCCCCAAGCGCACGGTGCGCGTCGAGGTCAATACCGCCGACGGCGACAAAGCCGGCGAACTATACCTCACCCTGACGGGCACGTCGGCCGAGATGGGCGACGACGGCTCGGTCGGTCGAGGCAACCGCGTCACCGGTTTGATAACCCCATTCCGCTCCGGGTCGCTCGAAGCCGCCGCAGGCAAGAACCCGATCTCCCACGTGGGCAAGATTTACAACGTGCTCTGCTATCTTGCGGCGAAGGACATCGTCGCGCAAGTGAAAGGGGTGCGCGAGGCGAGTGTCTACATGCTCTCGCAGATCGGCCACCCGCTCGACCAGCCGCTCATCTGCACCGCCACGCTCACCGGCAGTGATGGCGCCCTGAGCGAGGCACAGCGCAAAGAGGCGCAAAAGGTGCTCGACTCGCGGCTGGCGCGTGTGCACGAGGTGCGCACGCTGATGGCCCAGCAGAAGGTCAAGCTCTACTAGGACCTTGCGGAAAAATGGGGATCGGCCCGCACCCCCACCCTCGTTCCGAGGGCAGGCCCTTATCCCCTCCCCCGGCACGAAGGAGCATCAATGTAACGGAGTCAGTATGAGGGAGGGGCGAGGTTTTCCTAAACGAGACGGGGGCCAAAGGCCCCCGTCTCATTGATTACCTCATTCCTCTCCTCCACGCGCCGGCCCGTCGAGGGCGACCTTCCAGCGGAGAGGGGGCAGGGGGTGAGGTGAAGCGTTTCTGCACAACCTGCCAACTCGAGCAAGTTCGCGTTCACTGGACGAGGATGATAAGAAGCGAGGCAGCTGCCTCGCTTCTTCTTTTCCCATCCCTTCCAATGAACCGCGGTTACTGCTTCGGCAGACGGACAATCACCTCAGCCTCCAGTTCGCGCGCCGCGCCCGCCGTCCACTGGCCGAAAACGGCGATCAGATCGCCCACCTTCAGGTCGATGCGCGACCCAATACGGCCGTCCTCGAGCCGCACCTCGACCGCCTCGCTCAACAGGATGGTGCGCGGACCTTCGCGCGTGGCGAGCTCCACCTGAGTGCGCGTGATGCGGCGAATAAGTCCCGCGGCTTCGGGGCTGCGCGCGGGGGCGCCGGCCAGCCCGCCGGCGGGGGCATCGCCCGGAAGTTGGGCGCCGTTGGTGCGGGGCGCCTGATACTGCAGCCCATCCTGCGTCAGACCGTGCTTGCCCACGTACACGCCCAGCGAGAAGACGGCGATGCACAGCATCCCCAGGATGACTACGGCGCCGGGGAGAATGAGCCAGCGGCTCTTAGCCATTGTTCCATTGCCTCCATTTCATCAACCACCTCGATGATGCCCAGGGATGCACTCGCCGAAGAGAGGATGGCCTGGCTCTGGCCGGCCTGCGGCGAGAGAGTCAGGGTGTATCGTCCGGGCGGCACGGTCGAGGGGATCACCACCGCGTACCGGTCGACGATCAGCTCGCCCGGGCCGATCCCTACCTCGCGCACGTAGCGCGAGAGCAGGCCAAAGCCAACTTCGTGCTGCTCGAGCACCTGGCTGCCGAGCCGCAGCGTCACCCGCAACGGGGTCGGCGCCTGGCTGCTCCAATACAGGCTGACCGCAAGCGCGCCTCCGCTTTCGATGGGCTGGTCGGAAATATCTGCGCCCACCAACACAGCCGGTCCGAAGTCCGAATGAGTCGCCACCGCCGGCGACGCGCCGCCGATCGTCAACCGGGGCGGCGACTTCGAGAATCGATACAGGGCAAGCTGCTCGCGCCGCCCGATTTGCTTCTCCGGTTGCTGCCCAATGAGCACCGGCAGAATCCAACTGTCGGCCGGCGTCAGATCGGCGGGCGGTGCGAACATGCCGCCTTTGCTGCTGACGGTGCGGGTGGTGCCAAATACCTCTCGGTCTGCGAGCGAGGCGGGGCTGGGGGTCGGGGAGGGCAGGAGAGGCAGCAGGACATCCGGCCGAGTGTCGTAAACAAGCTGCCAATAGAAGGCATCGTAGCCAAATACGCCGCGGGGTGTGATCAGCGCGGAATGGGCCGGCAGTCGATCCCACACGTTAGCATAGAAGTCATTGATGGCTGTGTCGTCCGAAAGGTTGTTTTTCTCCCAGTTGCGGCGGATCGGGGTGAGGCTGGGAAGCAGGATGAGGAGCGCCAGCCCGGCTCTCATCCCGCTCGACAGGCAACCTCTGCCGAGATTCCCTCCGACACGGGCAGCCATCCAGCCGATACCGCGCAGCACTTCCACAACGCCGAAGGCGAGCAGCATCGCCCACAGGTAGTGGGCAGGGATGAAGAACACCTCCAGGTCGAAGGCTCGGTACTGAGTAAAGAACCATACGTTGACGAGATACATGCCCACCAGTAGATAGAAGTGCCTCGGGCGATGCACGAGCAACGAGCCCAGCCCAACCACGCCTAACAGGATGCCGCCCAGGCCATATTGTTGGAGGAGAAAGTAGACATAGATGACAACCCGGTCCGGCAGAGCACCCACAGGGAAGGCGAAACGCAGCTGGGTGAATGCACCCAGGGTGTATTGATATAGATTGGCCAGGGTGATCGGCGCAATCTTGATCGAGAGTGGGTCGTTGATGGTTGAGGCGCGCAACGGAAGCCACAGGAATTGGGCAGCGCCCAACCCGAAGGCTGCAGCCCCAATGATCACAAGTCCGGCCAACTCCCACACCCGGCGGCCGACCGTCGGCACCTTCTGCCCGGGGTCGGGCGCATCGCGAGCTGAAAACACGGTGAGAAGAATGAACAACGCCATGGCGGGTGCGAACCCGAGATTCGACATGTGCGTGCCGAGCGACAGGCCGAAGACCAGCGCGTAAAAAGAGAAATCCAAGAGATGGCGGGTGCGTTCCCAGCGCAGGAGGAGCAGCAACGTGAGGCCGAGCAGCCCGATGTTGGGAGCGTAGACCTCCGCGATGACAGCTTGAGACCAGAAGGTGAGAGAGAAGGCGAAGAGCAGGGCCGCCAGCGCGGCGGCACAGCGCCGCCACAGCAACCCCACTCGCTCGGCGGGCAGCAGGCGCACGACGATAAGGTAGAGTGCACCCACGCCCAGCGCACCCAGCACGGCGCTCATCGTGTTCATGCGGTGGGCCACATCGCCGATGGGCAACAAACGGCTGAAAAGAAAACCTAGCCAGGTGTAGAGCGGATAGCCCGGCGGGTGCGCCAGGCCCAAAACGGCCGGGACCGTGGCCAGCTCGCTTCCATCCGGGCTGAGGTACGAGAGGGAGGGGGTCAGCGTGCGCAGATAGACAAGCAGCGCAAAGAATCCCAGCCCAGCGGCGATCCAGCGGTCGGTCCAGCGGCTCGTGGGTTTGGGCATGTCGCGAAGCATACTCCGTTTCAATGTCGAGGCCACCGGGCGGACGCCCGGTGGCCCCATATTCCGCAAGCCTAACAGGCATGTATGATGTTCATGCTGGCTTGACGTAAATGGGGTGTAAACTCACTCAACTCTTCTGCGCACGAGTCGAGCGAAACATCCCGGCGGCAGCCGAGGGCGGCCCGACGCGACGCGCAGAGGGGATTGACCATGCCTTCCATCGACCACTTCGGGCTGTTAGCCCCGCACTACGACCGCCTGGCCACCTTTCGCCGAGGCGAGCGGATGGCGGAGCTGTTGCGGCTCCCCACCCGGGGCTCGATCTTGGATGCAGCCGGCGGCACAGGGCGTGTTGCGCAACACCTTGCGCCTAACGCTGGCCTGGCGCTTGTGATCGATGAATCGCGGCCGATGCTGCGACGAGCTGCATCTAAACCCGGCCTGGCGGCGGTGCAGGCCGAGATCGAAAACCTGCCTCTCCCCCGGCGCAGCCAGGCGCGCATCGTGATGGTGGACGCGTTCCATCACTTGCGCGACCAGGACCGGGCGCTGGCCGAGATGGCCCGCGTGCTTGAGCCGGGCGGCTGTCTCGTCATCTTGGAGCCGGATATCCACCGACTGGGCGCGCG
>DATEAT010000173.1:0-2601 GCA_035288225.1 Anaerolineales bacterium
TCCTGCACGGGCAGGCGCCGCGTGACGATGAGCCATGCTACGAAGAGCAGCAGGCCGATCCACCCCAGCGGGCTGACCGGCGTTCCGCCCCAGGTCACATCGAATGGGGTGAGGAAGAGGATCGAGACGCCGGCCGTGGCATTCAGCGCGCCGTGCGCCAGCGCCGGCGCCCACGGGCTGCGCGTGCGCAGATACAGCCAACTGAAGATGGTGCCCAGCAAAACGCATGCCACCACCATCATGAGCGTCCCGAGCACCGGTGCGCTTGGGTAGTTGTGCCCCTGCAGAATAACCGGCGCATGCCAGATGCCCCAGATGGCGCCGCTCAGCAGGATGGCCTTCCATTGCCCCAGCGGAAGAAGCTGCGGCAGAAGAAACCCGCGCCACCCCAGCTCCTCGCCCATGCCGAAGAGCGTATTGAAGAGAGGCGCTAGCGTCAGGCTAAGGCCGATCTGGGCTGCGACGACCACCCATGCCGGAACGGGCAACCCGCCCGGGACTGAGGCGAAGCTTTGCCTGATCACCCCGAAACCCAGGTCCAAGCGCGCCAGCCCGAAGAGCACAGTGAACAAGCCGGCCGCCACGGCGAGAGCGGGCGGGAGCAGCCAGGCCCACAGATACACGCGCTTCTCGCCCAGCCGTCCGAGGTTCAAGCTGCGCAGGCTCTTCTTCGCCGCAAAGCGCGTGGCGAAGAGCGCGCCCAGGCCCGGCCCCCACATGGCCAGCGACCAGGCGACCAGCGCGACGACCTGCTGCGTTTCGGGCGCCGCGCCGCGGAAGGCCAGAGGCAAGACGAACAGCGGCCAGGATATGCCAAAAGCAATCAGCAAGAAAACGATGAGCGGTTTCCGGTCCAACATACGTTCTTATCCTCCGTGATCTCCGAGTTCCCCCTTAGGGTGCGATCTCTCCCGGCATGCTGCGCCGACGGCGGGTGCCAGGGGTGAGCGGCCGCTTGACCACGAGGGTGAGCTTAGGGGATCCCTCGCGGTTGAGCACATTGACGGCTTCCCACCCCTGCTCGCCCAACTCATTGAGTGCCGCCTCAAGTTCCTCATCTTTGGTGCCGGTCCAGCGGCCGACGGTCAGCACGCGGTACTCCCAGGCGGCGGTCTCGGCCATGGTCTACTTCTCCTCAACCGGGGTCGAGCGCGCGAGGGATACCAGACCCGCCATGCCGCCCAGGTTCATCGTCTCCACGGCGCTGCTGGGCACGATCACCAGCGCGCCCTTCTCTTTAAGGCCTTCGAAGAGCATGTTCATCGCGCGCAGGTGCAGCGCGGTGGGGTTATCCTTGTAGGCGAGCGAGGCCTCGGCGAACGATGCGGCAATCTGCTTTTCCGATTCGCCAAGGATTACCCGCGCCTGTCGTTCGCGCTCGGCCTGCGCCTGGCGGCTGAGAGCATCCTCCAGGTCCTGGGGGACGATGATGTCGCGAATCTCTACTGATTGCACCGTGATGCCCCACGGTGTCGTGCGCTCATCGATGATCTTTTGCAGATCGGCGTCCATGCGCGCCCGTCCCACCAGGATGTCGGCCAAGTTCATTTGGCCGATGATCTCGCGCAATGCGGTCTGCGCGGCCCAGGCAATGGCGGCCCGGTAATCCTCCACCTCGAGCGCGGCCTTTTGTGCATCCCAGGCCAGCCAGAACAGCACCGCATCCACGTCGACCGGCACCGTGTCCTTGGTGAGAGTCTTCTCTGCCGTGAAGGGGGTGACCATCACCCGGTGGTCGATCCACATCGCTGCCCTGTCAACGATCGGGATGATCCAGAAGAGGCCCGGCCCGCGCAACCCGTGAAACTTCCCGAAGCGCAGGACGATGGCCTTCTCCCACTGGTTGGCCACCTTGAGCGCGAACAGGATGTAGAAGGCGATCGACAGCAGGAGGCCCGAGACCGGTAGGCCGATCCACTGCGAAACATGCAGCCAGTCGAGCAGCGCCGCGAGGCCGACCATGACCGCCGTGATCACTAGGAACAGGAAGATCGAGACCGGGTTAACGCTGCGATCGGGAACTTTGCGGTCGAACAGGGCTTGCTTGATGACACGCGAGGTAAGGCTCATTTCTCCTCCAAACATGCGGCTCGGCGCGATTACGGCGTGGAGCGTTTGCCTCCGCGGCGCGCCAGGCCATGGGCGAACGCGGCTTCGATTTCATCCGCGGTGAAGCCGAACTTGACGGCTTCCTCCAACCACACCTCGATCAGCGTATCCAGGCGCGCCCGCCTTTCGCGTTCGGATGTTGGCGGCGGTGCCTGTTCCATCACGTACGTCCCTCGTCCTTGCTGCGTTGAGATCACCCCTTCCTCGTGCAAGAGGCGATAGGCACGAGCCACCGTGTTGAAATTGATGCGCAGCTCGGAGGCCATTTCGCGCACGGTCGGCAACTGGCTGCCCGGGTCTAGCGTGCCGGCGGCAACCAGGGTTTTGACCTGTTCGAAAATCTGCACGTAGATCGGGACCCGGCTGTGAAGATCAAGACGCAAATGCATTCGCCTACTCCCGATTGAACTAATTGTGCGATTCAACTAATTGTAGCATTGAACTAATTGTATAACAGCTTCGCAATCTGTCAAGTATCATTCATATGAGCTT
>DATEAT010000174.1:0-2283 GCA_035288225.1 Anaerolineales bacterium
ACGGGCGCACGGTCATCGGCCACATCGTGGCCGTGCAATGCGCCCTGCAAGCGGCGCGCCGGGTGCTGACCCTGCAGCTGGTGGCCGAATACTTTACCTCCACACGCGATGCACCCGGCTCGCAGATAAGCGCGGCCGAGCTTGAGCTGTTGGTGGATGGGCTTCAGCGGCCTCTCCACCCTATGACGAGGAAAGTAGGGATTTCCAGATGAGTGAGAGTCGCATCGAGAGTCTATCGCTTCCGATTACCGGGATGACCTGCGCTTCATGTGTCTCGCATGTCGAAGGGGCCCTGCGCGGGTTGCCTTCGGTGCGCGAGGTCGTTGTCAACCTGGGCACCAACAAAGCCAGCTTGAAATACGACCCGGCGGCGGTCACGGTGGCCAAGCTGCACCAGGCGGTTGAGGATGTCGGCTACGGCGTGGCGACGGTCGAGCAGACCTTGGAAGTGCGCGGCATGACCTGCGCCTCGTGCGTGTCTCATGTCGAGCAGGCGCTCAGCGAGTTGGAGGGGGTGACCGCCGCGCGGGTCAATCTCGATGCGGCCACGGCCCACGTGACCTACATCCCGGGCGTGGTTACCACGAATGCCATGCGCAAGGCGGTGGCGGATGTTGGCTACCAAGCCCAGGCCCGCGCGGACGGCGCGGACGCTCTGGATCGCGAGCGGCAGGTACGGGAAGAGGAGATCCGCCGCCAGGGGCGCAACCTGCTGATCGCCGGGCTGGTCGGCCTGCTGGTGATGACCGGCACCTTCTACGACATGCTCGGTCCGCTCAAGGCCATCGTCCCGGTGTGGCTTTCGTACAAGTGGGTTATCGGTCTGTTGACCACACCGATCGTGTTCGGGCCGGGCCGCCAATTCTTCACCAACTCATGGCGCGGCCTGCGCCATGGCGTGACGGACATGAACCTCTTGTATGCGACAGGCATCGGGGCCGCCTACGGCATCGCGGTGATCAATACTCTTTTCCCCACCGCCGGCTTCGGCGGGGAGGGGGCAACTTTCTTCGAAAGCGCGGCACTGCTCACGGCCTTCATTATTCTTGGCCGCTGGCTGGAGGCGCTCACCCGCGGCCGGACCTCAGAGGCAATCCGCAAGCTGATGAAACTGCAGCCCAAGACCGCCCGCGTTGTGCGGGATGGTCGCGAGGAGGAAATCCCGGCCGAGGAGGTCGAGATTGGCGACCTGATCCTTGTCCGGCCGGGCGAAGGGGTGCCGGTTGACGGCCTAGTCAAGGATGGCTATAGCGCTGTCGACGAGTCGATGCTGACCGGCGAGAGCCTGCCCGTGGAGAAGCGCGGAGGCGACTCGGTCATCGGCGGCACGCTTAACAAGACGGGCGCCTTCCGCTTCGAGGCTACCCGGGTGGGCAAGGACACGGCGCTGGCGCAGATCATCAAGCTGGT
The DNA here is from genome assembly GCA_035288225.1 of Anaerolineales bacterium. Lineage (GTDB taxonomy): Bacteria > Chloroflexota > Anaerolineae > Anaerolineales > RBG-16-64-43 > RBG-16-64-43. The sequence continues at coordinate 1,411 of DATEAT010000174.1, forward strand.
CGAGGATGCCCAGGCGAGCAAGGCGCCCATCCAGAAGCTGGCCGACTGGGTCGCAGGTCACTTCATCCTGGGCGTGCACATGCTGGCCGTCGCCGTATTCGTTTTCTGGTTCTTCTTCGGTTACCGGATGTTCTTTGATCCAAGCAGCGCCTTCATCCTCTCGCCCTATAAGTTGGGGGAAATCGGCGTGTTTGGGTTCTCGTTGCTCCTCTCGGTGACCGTGTTGGTGATTTCCTGCCCGTGCGCCGTCGGGTTGGCAACGCCGAGCGCCATGATGGCCGGCACCGGCAAAGCGGCTGAGTACGGCGTGCTCTTCAAGGGCGCGGAGGCCATCGAGAACGCGAGCAAACTCCAAACGATTGTGTTCGACAAGACCGGTACGCTCACCCGCGGCGAGCCCTCGCTGACGGATGTCGTCGTCACCTCCGTGGTCGACGAGCCCACGCTGCTACGGCTGGCGGGCGCCGCGGAGAAAAACAGCGAGCACCCGCTGGGGGAGGCGATTGTGCGCGGCGCCCAGGCGCGCGGCGTAAAGCTGCAAGACGCCGACTCCTTCAACTCCATTCCCGGCCATGGGGTGGAGGCCCAGGTGCTGGGTCGGGCGGTGCTCCTAGGAAACCGCAAGCTGATGGCCGAACGCCAGGTGGACTTCTCCGGTCTCATGGCGGAGGCTGAGCGACTGGAAGGTGAAGGCAAGACAGTGATGTTCATTGCTGCCGATCGACGCCCGGCCGGTCTGATTGCCGTGGCCGACACGCTCAAGGAACATTCGGCGGAGGCCATTCGGCGCTTGCACAAGATGGGCATCGAGACGGTGATGATCACCGGCGACAATCGGCGCACTGCCGAAGCCATTGCCCGCCAGGTGGGGAT
>DATEAT010000175.1:0-8042 GCA_035288225.1 Anaerolineales bacterium
AACCTTGCACAATCTTTTCTTCTCGTCTACAATGATAATTCGGATAACGTTCCGCAAGATCCCCACTTAGGTTAGGCGGCCGCCATGGTTGGGTATTGGAGGGCGAACGGCAGCGCGAATTGCGTTGACGGCCGGCTCCCAGTCCCTAACCGGCACGACCGCCACTGGAGCTGACAATGCCTGAAGCACGATCCTTCCAAACGGTTGTGGAGGGCAAGACCTTCACGATCGAGACGGGAAAGCTGGCCGCCCTGGCGGGCGGCGCGGTAACCGTCCGCGTCGGCGATTCGATTGTGTTCGCCTCCGCGACCATGAGCAAGACCCTGCGCGAGGGGATTGACTTCTTCCCTCTCACCGTGGATTTCGAAGAACGCATGTATGCCGGCGGGCGCATCCCCGGCTCGTTCTTCCGCCGCGAAGGGCGACCCTCCGAGGCGGCCATCCTCACGGCGCGCCTGACCGATCGCCCGCTGCGGCCGCTCTTCCCCAAAGATATGCGCAACGATGTGCAGGTCATCATGTATGCCCTCTCCGCCGACGGGCAGAATCCACTCGACATTCTGGGCATTGTGGCCGCCTCGACGGCGCTCACGATTTCCGATGTCCCGTGGGGCGGCCCGGTGGCCGCGGTGCGCGTTGCGCGCCTGGAAGGGCAATGGGTGGTCAACCCCACCTTCGATGAGATTGACCGCTCGGCCCTCGACTTGCGTGTGGCCGGCACGCGCGAGGCGGTGCTGATGGTGGAGGCCGGTGCGCGCGAAGTGCCCGAGGAGTTGATGGTGGAGGCACTGGAACTCGCGCACCGCGCGATGCAGCCGCTGATCGACCTGCAGGAGAAGATGGCCGGCGAGCTGGGCAAGCCGAAATCCAGCTATCCCTCCCGTGCCCTGACCGAGAAGTTGCGCACGGCGGTTTCGGAGAAGGTGGGCACGCGCCTGGCGGATATGCTGCGCGACGAGATGGACCGCATCGAACGCCAGTCGTTCCTCGACGCGCTGGAGGGCGAAGTGCTGGCCGGCTTCGTCGACGACGAGGATATGGCCGAGAGCGATCTACGCGAGGCCTTTCACGATATCTATCGACACGAAGTGCGCCAGCGCATCCTCAACGACGGCGCACGACCCGACGGCCGCACGCTGACCACCATCCGCCCGATTTCGTGCGAAGTGGACCTGAGCCCGCGAGCGCATGGTTCGGGCCTCTTCACCCGCGGCGAAACGCAGGTGATGACCCTCACCACGCTGGGCACGCCGCGCGAAGCGCAGGAGCTCGACGGCCTGACGCCGACCGCCCTCAAGCGCTACCTGCACCACTACAACTTCCCGCCCTTCTCCACCGGCGAAGTGCGCATGCTGCGCGGTTCGTCGCGGCGCGACGTCGGCCATGGTGCGCTCGCCGAACGCGCGCTGGTGCCGGTGCTGCCCGACATTGAGGAATTCCCCTACACCGTGCGCCTGGTCTCGGAGGTTTTCTCCTCCAACGGATCGACCTCGATGGCCTCGGTGTGCGGTTCGAGCCTCTCCCTGATGGATGCCGGCGTGCCGATCAAGACGCCTGTGGCGGGCATCGCTATGGGGCTGGTTAAGGACGGCGACCGTTATGCCATCCTGACCGACATCCAGGGCGTGGAGGACCACCTGGGCGATATGGACTTCAAGGTGGCCGGCACCGCGCAGGGCATTACCGCAATGCAGATGGACATCAAGATCAAGGGCATCACGCCGCGCATCATGGCGGAGGCATTGGCCCAGGCCAAGACGGCGCGCCTGGCGATCCTCGAAAAGATCCGCGCCTGCCTGCCTGAACCGCGGTCGGAACTCAAGCCCCACGCTCCGCGCATGACCATCCTCAAGATCGATCCAGAGAAGATCGGCGCGGTGATCGGCCCGGGCGGCAAGATCATCCGCCGGATCCAGGAAGAGACCGGGGTGAAGATCGACATTGAGGACGACGGGCGGGTGTTCATCGCCGCCACCGACGGGCCGAGCGCGGAGAGGGCACGCAAGGAGATCGAATCGCTCACCGAAACCCCGGTGGTGGGGCGCATCTACACCGGCAAGGTGGTGCGCGTAGCCGATTTCGGGGCGTTCGTCGAGATCCTGCCCAACATGGACGGCTTGGTGCACATCTCGCAGCTCGACTCGACGCGAGTCGAGAAGGTCGAGGACGTGTGCAAGGTCGGCGATGAGATCACCGTCATGGTGACGGCCATCGACCCGGAGGGCAAGGTACGCCTCTCGCGGCAGGCCGTGCTGGAAGGCTGGACGGCCGAAGAGGCGCTGGAACGCGACCGGCGTCCCTCCGGCGGATCGGGATCGCGTTCGCGTGACGGGCGGCCGGGTGGGCGAAGCGGCCCAGGCGGTGGACGCCCGAGCGGCGGACGCGGCCGCAACTAGTCGCTGTGTGGGCATGGGGCGAGCCTCCGCTCGCCCCATGCTGTTCCCCTGGGGGTTGTCACCGTGATCAACCAGCCTGCCGGTTCGCCCCGCTGGACCACGCGCACAAAATCCTTTGTGGCTGTGGTGGGGGTGGCCCTGGTGGCGGTGCTGCTCTACCGCTTCCAGAATCTCGTCAGCCCGCTGATCCTGTCGTTCATCCTGGCCTATCTGCTCAACCCGGTGGTGGTGTGGATCATGCGCCGTTCGCACATGCCGCGGCGCGTGGTGGTCGCCCTCATCTACTTAGTGCTGGCGCTGCTGCTGCTCTCGATCCTGGGCGGCGTAGGTTTTCTCATCCAGCAGCAGATGACCGGCTTGATCAGCGGGATGCAGGCCCTCATTCGCAACATCCCGATCTTCCTGCGCGAAACCTCGGCCCAGCCGTTCCTGATCGGGCCCTACACGGTGGACCTTTCCTCCCTCGACCTGGCATCGTTTGAGACGCCGCTGGTCAATAGCGCCCAGCAGTTGGTGAGCGGCCTGGCGGGTACCGTGACCGGTGCGGCCTCCTCGGCAGTGCAGTTCTTGGGTTGGATCGTGTTCATCTTAGCCGTCTCGTTCTACCTCCTGCACGACTTGTATGCGGTGGAAATGTCGGTCATGCGCATCGTCCCGCCGCCGTACCGCAAAGATGCCGAACGCCTCTTCTCCGAACTCGGCCCGATTTGGAACTCCTTCCTGCGCGGGCAAGCGATCCTGGCATTAGTGATGAGCCTGGCCGTGGGGCTCACGATGACCGCCCTCGGGTTACGCTACTCGCTGGTCATCGGCCTGACCGCCGGCCTGGTGGAATTCGTGCCGATCGTTGGACCGCTGGCGAATGGGGTGGCGGCGGTGGCCATCGCCCTCTTCCAGCCCACCAACTGGCTGGGACTGACGCCGCTGGTGTATGCGGTTGTGATTGCGGTGGTGTCCATCGTGCTGCAGCAACTGGAAAACAACCTGCTGGTGCCGCGCATCATCGGTAAATCGGTGGGGTTGCATCCGGTGCTGGTCATCGTTGGCGCGTTGGTGGGTGCCAGCCTGGCCGGCATCGCCGGGCTGCTTCTGGCCGCACCCATCCTGGCCACGCTCAAGGGTATCGGCCGATACCTCTATGCAAAGATGTTCGATATGCCGGCTTGGCCGGATGCGGTCGGGGTCGAGGAGCCGGCTCCGCCTTCCGCGGGCCCCTCCCAGCCGCCTGCGGCGAGGGTGTGAGGCAGAAGGAAACGATCAAGAGGCACGGCGCGCCCGCCAGCCGCAGGTTGTGCAGGCGACGTGCTAAGGGAAGGACCGCGCGAAGACGCGCATGGGCTGATGCCCGGAGGGAGTTGGGAATGGCCGAACCGCCCGAGATTCACACCGAGACGCTCGCCGAAACCGACAACTATATGGTCTACAGTGCAGTGGAACCCGACGGTGAACCGACCTGGCATCTTGAATTGGGAAATGTCACGCTGCATTTCTTCCGCGAGGAGTGGGACGAACTACTGGCGCTGCTCGGCCAGATCGCCGGCCGCAGCGCGGCCACGCCGCGTAAGTGAACCCCGCGCTCTTCCACGAACTGCTCACCCCCGGCGGGCAGGAACTCCTGCGCGCCGCAGAAGGACTCGCCTCACGCGAAGAAGCCTATCTTTCGGCGCTAGGCGCCCTGCGCCGGGCGGTGCCGGGCGCCTCGCGCGCGCTGGCCGGCGTCGCGCTGGATACGGCCCTCCTGCGCGCTCGAGCCCGGCGCAAGTTCTCGCGCGCGCCGGCCATGTACTTCACGCGCGAGGCGCTGGAGCAGGCCACGACCGAAGCGGTCGGCCAGCATCACGCGCGGCGCTTCGCCAGCATGCCGCGCGTGGCCGATTTGGGGTGCGGCATCGGCGGCGATGCGCTGCACCTGGCCGCCGTGAGCCAGGTCACGGCGGTCGACCGCGACCCGCTGCGCCTCGTCATGGCGCGCGAGAACCTGGCCGCGTATGGCGTGCATGCACGCTGGGTGCAGGCGGACTTAGGAGCCCAGGGCTTCTTGCGTGCCCTCGGGCTTGAGCGTGCCGCCATCTTCTGTGATCCCTCGCGGCGTGAGGCGGGCCGCCGCAGGTTCAGCACATTCGGCTACTCGCCGCCCCTCCCCGCGGTGCTGGAATGGCATCGCGCGTGGCCGGAACGCCCGATGGGGGTCAAGCTCTCGCCGGGGGTCGACCTGCGCGAGCTGCCGCAATCCGGGGCGGAGGTCGAGTTCGTTTCGCTGGACGGCGAACTCAAGGAAGCCATGCTGTGGCTGGGCGCGCTACGCAGCGTGCCGCGACGCGCGACGCTGCTCCCTCAGGGAGAGAGCCTGACCGCCACTACGCCGGATGCGGCGCCATTGAGTGACCCGCTTGGATTCTTGTACGAGCCCGACCCGGCTGTGATGCGGGCGGGGTTGGTGGCGGAGCTGGCCCACCGCATCGGCGCGGCGCAGATCGACCCGGACATTGCCTACCTGACCTCCGGCCGCTGGGTGCCGACTCCATTTGCGAGGGTCTTTGCCCTCGAAGCCGCCTTGCCCTTCGGCCTCAAGCGCCTGCGTGAGTGGCTGCGCGCGCATGGCGTCGGTCGGGTGGTGATCAAGAAGCGTGGTTCGCCGCTCGAGCCGCTCGAGCTCGAGCACGCACTGCGCTTGCGGGGCGAAGCCAGCCGCACGCTCTTCCTCACCCACGTGCGCGGTGAGCCCTATGTACTGGTGGGTGAGCCGGCCGACCTGCAGGCCTGAAGGGCAGTCCACGCACGCGGTTTGTGAGCGGGCAGGCGCAATGCTATGATTGACCTTACCCCGGTGCGATTGGCCCTCGCGCGCGCTGCGCACCATCCTCAAGGAGTGCCGCCATGCCGACCCGACGCGAATTACTCCGCTGGGAGGACGTGGACCGCCTGGTGGACGTTCTGATTCCCCAGTTCCGCGGTGACTACGAAGGCATGGTGGTCATCACCCGCGGCGGAATCGTGCCCGGCGGGCTGCTGAGCGAAGCCCTGAACATCAAGCACATCCTCATCGCCTCGGTGGACTTCCCGGCCGAAATGGAGGAAGACCGGCCGAACGCGCCGCGCGCCGCCGGCCTGGTGGCCTGGCCGCAGTTCATCATGTTCCCCGACAGCGCGCTCTTGCGCGGACGGCGTATCCTGGTCATCGATGACGTGTGGGGATCCGGGCGGACGATCACCGCGGTCAAGAACCGGGTCATGGCGGCGGGCGGACTTCCCGAGTTGTGCGTCTTCCACTACAACCCTCAGCGCTCGCTGTTCGGGCAAACCAAACCGGATTATTTTGGAGCGATCACGGATGCGCGGGTGATCTATCCCTGGGAGGCTGGGCGCGGGCCAGACCGGGTATTACTGGAAGGCCCGCAGCGAAGTTGACCGTTTCTGTGGGGACCCACGGCGATGCGTCGGTCATTGCCGGTGCCGCTGGCGAGATCCATCACGCGCTGGCGAACGGGGTAGCCCTTCGCGGGCGAATACGCAGGTCCGGCCGGCCAGGGAGATACCGGAAAGTCTTTGCATCAAGAGTGCGCCCGAAAACGGGCGGGAGGTTGTGCGCGTGACCAGTGATGCAAACCGAATCCTCGCGCTTCTTTCACGAAGCGCACACGAATTGGCCGAAGTGCTCGGGCGAATCCCGCCGGAACACGTGCAGGCTGCGCCCGAACCGGGTGAATGGAGCGTCCATCAGACACTGCATCACCTGTGGGCGGTCGAGGCGCGCATCTACTTGCCGCGTGTGCGGCGGGTCGTGCAGGAGGAGCGCCCTTTCTTGGAAGTGGTCGACGAAAGGGCGATGCAACGCGAATGGCAGGCCGCGCGCCCGCTGGTGGAGATGCTGGAAGGATTCCTCGAAGCGCGACAGATGGAGATGCTCCTTTTGCGCGGCGCGGAATGGGCGCGGGTGGGGCAACATGAGACGCAGGGGCCGATCACACTCACCTGGATCGCCAAGAATGCGCTGGCGCACACCTGGGAACACACTGCACAACTCATGCATGCCGCTCTTTCCGCTGAGCTGCAGGCTGCCACACCGGCCTGAGACGCGTGCGCAACCCGGTGGATGCGGGTTCCCATCACGGAGAGGGAAGCTATGACAACCTACCAGCACCTGCTTGTTGAAACGCGCGGGCGTGTGGGGCTCATCCGCCTCAACCGGCCGGAAGCGCGCAATGCGCTCAATGCAGAACTCCTGCGCGAACTCGGCCGCGCACTGACCGCCTTTGAGAACCAGGCCGACGTGGGTGCGATGGTCATCTGTGGTGACGAGAAGGCCTTCGCCGCCGGGGCCGACATCCGTGAAATGGCCGAGCGCTCTGCAGTGGAAATGATGACCTCCGGCCACATCGATCTCTTCGATGAGATGGCGCACATCCGCAAACCGATCATCGCCGCCGTCTCGGGCTGGTGCCTGGGGGGAGGCAATGAGCTGGCCATGTCGTGCGACATGATCGTGGCCTCCGACAGCGCGCGCTTCGGCCAACCCGAAATCAACATCGGGGTGATCCCCGGTGCGGGTGGCACGCAGCGCCTGACGCGAACCGTCGGTAAGGCACTGGCCATGGAAATGGTGCTCAACGGGCGCACGCTCACCGCCGAGGAGGCGCTGCGCTGCGGGCTGGTCAACCGCGTGGTGCCGGTGGCGAGCACCCTGGATGAGGCGCTCAAGCTGGCCGAGGAGATCGCCGCCCGCGCGCCGCTGGCCGTACGCCTCGGGAAGGAGGCGGTCAACCACGCCTATCAGAACTTCTTGCGTGAAGGCTTGGCGCATGAGCGCCGTTTGTTCTACCTGCTGTTTGGGAGTGAGGATCAGAAAGAAGGGATGCAGGCATTTCTCGCAAAGCGCGCACCGCAGTGGAAAGGGCGTTGAACCGATAGGGGTGCGAGGCCCAAGCGAGAACTGTTGGAAGAGGGCATAGCACGCATTACACTTGGCTGCACACGCACGGGATGCGCATGAGTCCCATGGGCGGCACACGCGGCGAGGGCAGCCGCGACGTGAGACGCGGGCCGGTGCTGCGGTGTGGCGCACGCACGGCAAGTGCCTTCCGGCGCCACACGATACAAGCCTCGAATGCGAACTGTCTTGTGGGATCCCGCCAGGAACCTAGAGCTCGTCGTCCCCGCGTGTACTAAGCGGGGACCCAGGGCTCGGTGATCGGCAACGGCGCGTCGTGCTCGCCCTCACCGATCGCCACGATGATCCAAACCCCCGACCACCTGGATTCCCGCTACGATCACGCGGGAATGACGAGCAAGAACGCGCATAGGCAGGGAGCGGGCGCGTTCCTCTAGCTCGTCGTCCCCGCGGGTTCGAGGCGGGGACCCAGTAGTCGGCGAAAGTGACCTGGGGGTTGCATTCGTCCCAATTGCGCAGGAGGTCAGGTTAACCGACTGACCTCCTGGATTGCCGCCCGAGCCACGCGGCGAGAAGGATCAAGACTTGGGAGTCGGTGTGGGCGGTGTGGGGTGCACCTCTTCTGCCGCCTGGCACAATTCCACCAGCACGCCGCCGGTGCTCTCGGGATGAACGAAGGCCACCCGGGAACCGCCCGCTCCTGGGACGGGCTGCTCGTTGATCAAACGTACGCCGCGAGCTTTGAGCTGGCGGAGCAT
>DATEAT010000176.1:0-7945 GCA_035288225.1 Anaerolineales bacterium
CCGCCCCGCCCGGAGGCGGAAGCCGCCGTCCGCCGCTGCCGCGAGGCGGGCATCCGTCTGGTCATGGTCACCGGCGATTACGGGTTGACCGCCGAGTCGTTTGCCCGGCGCTTGGGCATGGTCACCGGCGACCGTCCGCGCATCATCACGGGCGCCGATTTCGAGACCATGAGCGATGCCAGCCTGCAGGCGGCGATTGCCGAGGAAGCCCTCTTCGCCCGCATGGCGCCCGAACACAAGGTGCGCCTGGTGGCGGCATTCCAGGCGCGGGGGGACGTGGTGGCGCTGACCGGCGATGGAGTCAATGATGTGCCCGCGCTGCGCAAAGCGGATGTGGGTATCGTTATGGGCTTGAGCGGCACCGACGTGGCCAAAGAGGCCGCCGACGTCGTCTTGGCCCGCGACAATATCTACGACGGCGTGCTGGCCATCGAAGAGGGGCGCGGCGTCTTCGAAAACCTGCGTAAGTTCATCACCTACATTTTCGCCAGCAACGTGCCGCAGATCCTGCCCTTCATTCTCTCAGCGACCTTCGGCGTGCCGCTGGCCCTCAGCATCTTGCAGATCCTGGCGATTGACTTGGGCACCGATCTGCTGCCGGCGCTGGCCCTCGGCACCGAGCGCCCCGAACCCGAGCTGATGCGGCGCCCGCCGCGGGCACGCCAACAACCTCTCATCGACGGTGCGCTGTTGGGGCGCGCCTTCTTGTGGCTGGGTGGGATTGAGACGGCACTGGCCTATGCCGGGTTCTTGACCGTTTTGGCGGTCGCCGGTTCGGGGGGGACACCGCTCGAGCGCCTGATGCACGGGCTGCTGCCCGGTGCTGAACTTGAAGGCGGATTGAGGTTGCTCGCGCCGGCCCAGGACATCACCGCCTATGCCCTGGCGGTAACGGTTTTCTATGCGGGAGTGGTGATGGCCCAAGTGGGCAATGCCTATGCCTGTCGGACAGAACGCGGGCAGGTGCGGCAGATCGGGTGGCTGGGCAACCCGTTGCTCCTCGTGGGAATTCTAGTTGAGATCGGCCTGCTGCTTGTGCTAGTATATGTAAAGCCGATTGCAGCGCTCTTCGGCCACGTGCCAATTCCTCCCCTTTACTGGATCGGGCTGAGCTTCTACCCGTTGGTTCTTTACCTCTTGGATTGGGCGCGCCGCTACCTGGTGCGCCTGGTGGGCCGGCTGCGCGAAGTGCGCCAAGGAGCGGACTCATCATGAAAGCCATCGTCATGGGTTGCGGTCAGGTGGGAGAGCGCGTGGCACGGCTCCTCGTGCGCGAAGGGCACGAGGTGGTGGTGGTCGATTCGAGCCAGGAGGCGCTTGAGCGGCTGGGCAAGGACTTCCGCGGAAGGGCGTTGCGCGGAGTGGGGTTCGATCGGGCGGTGCTGCTCGAGGCCGGCATCGACCAGGCGGAAGCTTTCGCTGCCACCACGTCCTCCGACAGCGCCAATATCGTCGCTGCCCGCATCGCGCGCAATGTATTTCACGTACCGCGGGTTGTGGCGCGGGTTCACGACCAGCGCCGCGCCGAGTTGTGCCGCCGCCTGGGCCTGGTGACCATCTCCCCGCCGGTGTGGGGCGCCGGGCGCATCTTTCACCTGCTCACTCACCGTGAGATCGACATCGAATCCAGTTTCGGCGGCGGGCAGGTGGTGCTTGTCTCCTTCGCGGTCGAGCCGTCACTCGCTGGCCGCTTGGTCAAGGACCTGACCGTTCCCGGCGAGGGCGTGGTAGTGGCGCTCGTGCGGCAAGGGGCCGCCCACTTGCCCACGCTGGGCACGGAGCTGCGGGACGGCGATCTGGTCTACATGTCACTGCAGGCCTCGGCCATGCCTCGCCTGGAGAGGATGCTTGGCCTGGGTGAGGGAGGCTGACCATGCGTGTGATCATTGTGGGCGGCGGCAAGACGGGTTCGCACCTGGCGGCCATGTTGATCGCCGGCGGGCACACGGTGCGGGTGGTTGAGGATCGGGCGGCTGTGCTGGAGCGATTGCGCAAGGAGCTGCCCGCCGAATGCCTGTGCGCCGGCGACGGGTCGTCGCCGGAGGTGCTCGAGGCGGCCGGGGTGCGCGAGGCGCAGGTGCTGGCCGCGGTCACCGGCGCCGACGAGGCCAACCTGGTGACGACCACCCTGGCGCGCTTCGAATTCAACGTGCCGCGGGTCATCGCGCGCGTCAACAACCCCAAGAACGCGTGGATGTTCAACTCCGAAATGGGCGTGGATGTGGCGCTTGTTCAGGCCGACCTGCTGGCCAAGCTCATCGCAGAGGAGATGTCGATGGGCGACATGATGACTCTGCTCAAACTGCGGCGCGGCCAGTTTTCGCTATTCGAAGAGAAGATACCGGCCGGCTCACCGGCCGTGGGCGTGGCCATCCGCGATTTGTCGCTCAAGGAGAATGTGGTCATCGCGGCGATCATTCGCCATGGCGAGCTGGTCATCCCCCGCGGCACCACGCGCTTCGAAGTGGGCGACGAGGTGCTGACGATCGGGGAGGCGCGTGCTGCAGACGAGTTGGCCAGCTTCTTTGGCCGCGCGAAAGAGAAGTCGTCCGCCTGAAGATCGCACCCGAAACCTGGAGCACGGTCGGCGACAACAACCATGACCCCCCTCATTCGACGACCCCGGCTCGGATTGGCCCTCGGTGGAGGCGGAATACGCGGCCTGGCGCACATCGGCATTCTCAGCGTGTTGGAGCGGGAGGGGATTCGTCCGGCCGTGTTGGCCGGGACGAGCATGGGTGGCTTGGTCGCCGCGGCCTACGCCGTGGGTCTTTCGCCGGAAGCCCTGACCCAAGAGGTCTCGGAATTTACCCACTTGCGGCGCTTGCTGATGCTGGTGGATTTCGCGCCGGCGCGGCGCGGGCTGTTGCAGGGGGATCGCGTGCGCAGCTTTCTCATCGACAAGCTCGGCAAAAACACGACCTTTGCCGATTTGTCGATCCCGCTCGGGCTGGTCGCGGTGGATATCGACAACGGCGAGGAAGTGGTGCTGACCCAGGGGCCGCTGGTGGACGCGGTGCTGGCGACATGCGCCGTCCCGGGCGTCTTTTCTCCAGTTCGCTGGGGAGACCGCTACCTGTCGGACGGCGGGATTCTCAACAACGTTCCGGCCGACGTGCCCCGCCGCCTGGGTGCGGAAGTCGTGATTGCGGTTGATGTCGGCCCGGAGTTTGGGCCTCGCCAGACCGAAACGAAGGCACACGCGCATCGCGGCCCGAGCGCCGCGCGTGGGAGCCAGGCGCCCGGTTTCTTGCCGCCCCAGGCGCGCGATCTCTATCAAAGCTACCTGATCATGGCCCATGCCGCCACCCAGGATCGGCTGCGCCACGCCCATCCCGACTTGGTCCTGCGGCCCGAAATCCCGGCGGACATCACTGCCTTCAGTGGATTCTCACGCGCTGTCGAACCGATTCGCGCGGGCGAGCGTGAGGCCAAGACCCACATCGCGATGGTGCGCGAAGTCGTCAAGCCGGGGTTGCGGCTGTTCTAGATCGAGCAACGTCCCTCGCGTTTGCGCGGCCGAGGGAGCGCGCCGATCGCGGGGCCTGGACGGCACGCAGGGATGACATGACGCGAATCATGATCGGGGTCTTTTTCATCTTGCATGGGCTGGTGCACGCGGGGTTGGCGGCCGCGCCCATCCCGAAAGATGCCACATCGCGGCCGGGTTCCTTTTTCACCCATCCTACCCGGTCGTGGCTGCTGCGCCGCATGCATTTCACTCCGGGCGCAATACGCACTGCGGGGCTGTCCCTTGTCGTTCTGACGACGTTAGGCTTCGTTCTGGCGGGGATGGCCGCGCTCGGAGTGCCGCCCATGGCTGGCACCCTCGCACCCCTGCTGATTATTTCCTCCACCCTGTCGCTCATTCTGCTTGGCCTTTTCTGGCACCCCTGGCTCTCCCTGGGCGTCCTCATCGATATTGCCATCCTCCTGCTGTGGGTTGTGCGCCGCATGTGATCGGTGCCAACGCGCGGGAAAAAAGAAGTGCCCGCCGAACTCGGCGGGCACTTTGCATATCGGCAGACTTCTGACAATTGCAGGCACTATATTTCGAACGCCCATTCACCCTTTCGCATGATCGCATCGGTTGTCCCATCGGGAGTTATCCCATCGATGTTCATCTCGCCTGAGCCGACCATGAAATCGACATGCAGGATGCTGTGGTTGCCTCCCGCGGCGATGAACGTCTCGTTCGACATCGATTCGCCGCCGCGCATGCAGAACTTGTAGGCCCGGCCGAAGGCCAGATGGCTGGCGCAGTTCTCGTCGAGCAGTGTGTTAAAGAACATTACACCCGACTGGGAAATGGGCGAAGAATGCGGGACGAGCGCCACTTCGCCGAGGCGCGCCCCGCCCTCGTCGGCCTCCAACATCTTGCGCAGCACCGTCTCCCCGCTTCGGGCGTGGGCCTCCACGGCCCGTCCGCCGGCAAACTTCACCTCGAACCCGTCGATCAGCGTGTCGCCGTAGTTGAGCGGGCGGGATGCGGCAATGTGCCCGTCGGCCTGGGCTGCGTGCGGCAGGGTGAAGATTTCTTCCGTGGGCAAGTTGGCGGTGAAGGCGATGCCCTTGGGCGTCTTCGATTGAGCGGCATTCCACAAGTGATCGGGCGGCAGGCCGAGAGTCAGATCGGTCCCGGGCCCGGTGTAATGCAACCGGATGTAGCGCTTGTGGTTGAGATAGTCGCTGCGAGCCACCAACTGGTTAACGTGTTCCTTCCATGCGGCAATCGGGTCGGGCAAGTCCGCGCGGCAGACACGGAAGAGCGCCTCCCACAGCTTGGTTTCGGCCTCGGCCGGCGGCAGCCTGGGGAAGACCTTTTTGGCCCAACCGGCATAGGAGGCAGCAATGACACACCATTGGACCAAGTTGCGCGACGTGAAATCGGAGGTGGGCAAGTATTGAGCGTATGCCGTCTTCTGAACCAGTGCCACCCGGCCTGCGTCCTGGTCCGTCAGCAGATCCGGGTTGGCGGCGTGGATCGAGAGAAGCGCCCCGCCGCGCTCGAAGTGCTCGAGCAGGCCCTTGGGCTGCGAGGCCGGCCACTCTTCGAACGAGTCGCGCGGCGCGTGCTGGAAGCGCAGGCGCTGCAGGGCATCGTCGCGCCAGATCACGTCGACCAGCGGGGCGCCGGCTTTGTAGGCGTATTCCACAAGGTGACGGACAAGCGGGGCGATCTCAAGCGGGACGCCCGCCCGCCGTGGGTCTGAAATGATCAACCGTTGACCGGGCTGCAGATTCAATCCAATCTTGATGGTCAACTCGGCGTAGCGCCGGAGTGCCTCATCGAAAGCCAGTGCCATGGTGAGCCTCCACGTCCAGGGATTGTGGCGAAGGTGGCGGTATGAGCGGGGTGAACCGTGCACACGCAAGTATACATGAAGGCTTGGGCGATGACTGGCAGGGCCGGCGGGATCTTGCAGAACGGATCAGGCGTGTTCTCGTTGTCGCACGCAAGATGTGGATATATACTCCTTTCGACTATCCTTCCGGCGGCGGAGCATGTGAGCCGGGCGGGTCGCGGCCGCAGAGTCGGCAGAACTTCGTTCCTCATCCGGTTTCCAGGCAGCATAATGCCAGCGGAGGACAATCACCACTCACAGGAACCAGCACGCGCCGTGCAACCGATGTCGCCACCCACTGGAGGAAGAATGAGAGCCTGCGGCATCCGGCCCCACCGGACATCCATGATCGTCACGATCTTTGCAGTCGTTGGATTGGCGTTGGCCTGCACCTGCCGTCTGCCGGCAGGTGTGGCGCCCAGCCCCACGCCTTACCCCACCTACACGCCGTACGACACATACACGCCGGTACCCACGCTCAATCCACCTACAGATCTTCCACCCACGGGCACACCGCCGCCCACGGCGACGGAGACGCCCAAGCCAACCAAGACCCGTACACCCACCCCCACGGTCACACCCTGGGCCCTCATCGTGACAATGTTCGTCCCGATCCTTCCGACGAATGACCTTGTTCTGGAGGATGTGTTCCTCTCCACCCAGGGCGAGGTCATTGCGCGCGTGGCCAACCAGCCGGCGGGCGGGTTCAACGGATCGGTGACCTATCAGGTCTTTGCCGACGGCGTTCTGGTTGCCACGCGCAGCGAAGGCATCCCACACGGGAGCCAGGCCTTCTGGTCCGGCTACAAAGTCGTTGGCCAGCAGAGCATTCGCGTCGTCCTCGACTCGGGCGGCGCGTACTGGGAGGCCAACGAAGGGAACAACGAGAAGACCAAGACCTGCAGCGCTGCAGCAACGGCCTGCTGGTAGCTGGAGGAACCTTCGTGGAGCGCGTCCGCGCCGGTCGATGACCTTCGGGGCGCGTCGGGAGGGAGCATGAAGAATCCGACCGGGTGGGCCGCGGCGGCCTGCGGACTCGTGTTGACCGCGGCGATCCTCGCACCATCGCAGGATCTGGCATGGGCGCGGCCCGCACTGCAGGAGGCCGCGCCACCAGACCGTGTGGTGCGATTGGTCTTCATCCATCACTCCACGGGCGAGAATTGGCTGGCCGACGACAACGGCGGGCTGGGTTTGGCGCTGGCCGACAACAACTACTTTGTCAGCGATACCAACTACGGCTGGGGGCCGGATGCGATCGGAGATCGGACCGACATTCCGGATTGGATCGAGTGGTTCCGCGGGCCCGCGAGTGAGCGCTACACGGCGGAGCTGTTTGTGGAAGACGGGCAGAACGCAAGCTACACGCGATCGGAGGCCAACCCGGGCGGGGAGAACGAGATCGTCCTCTTCAAATCTTGCTTTCCGAATTCGAATCTCGAGGGAGCCCCGCAGGATCCCCCGGCGCAGGAGGGCGGATATTCCGTGGGGGGAGCCAAGTACGTCTACAACCAACTGCTCGAGTACTTCGGCACACGCCCCGACAAGCTGTTCGTGGTTGTCACTGCCCCGCCGGTGAGCGACCCGGCCTACGGCGAGAACGCCCGCGCATTCAACCAGTGGCTTGTCGAAGATTGGCTCGATGAGAACGGCTACCCCTACTCGAATGTCGCGGTTTTCGATTTCTACAACGTGCTCACCGGGCGTACGCATCACCACCGAGTTGTCGACGGTGTGGTGGAGCACACATTTGCGGCCGGACGCGACACGACGGCGTACCCGACCGAGGACGATCACCCCTCGCGCGCCGGAAACCGAAAGGCAACCGAGGAATTCGTGCCGCTGCTCAACCTCTTCTATCACCGGTGGCAGCAAGGTGCGGCGGGGGTAGGCCGTGAGGCCGTGGTGGGCAACCCGGCGAGCGCGACACCTGAGAACCGAACGCCCGAAGCTGAAGAGGCTTCATCCCAGACTCTTCCCGCCTGGAGCGCGGCGCTTCTGGCTGCAGGGGCCGTAGGCTCCGTGGTTTTGCTTGTGTCATTCATCGGTGTCGTGGCGATTTACCTCCGACGCCGCAGCAAGTAGAAGAGTGGTCGAGTGATCTCACCCTTGTTTCACATGTGGCACCGTGATAGGCTCACGTGCGAGGTGAGCCATGATCCGCGTCGGCACGTCGGGCTTCTCGTACAAGGATTGGGTCGGTCCGGTCTATCCGCCGGACCTCCCCGAGCGGGAATGGCTCGATTTCTACTCGCGCGAGTTCTCCACCGTTGAACTCAACGTCACCTTCTATCGCGTGCCCTCGGCGAAGACCGTCACAGGCTGGTTGAAGCGCACCCCGCAGTCGTTCCTTTTCGCCGTCAAAGCTTTCCAAGGCATCACCCACGAGCGGGCCGAACCGGATTTTCATGGGTTTATTGAAGCTATCCGACCGATGATCGAATCCGGCCGCATGGGTTGCATTCTGGCTCAGTTCCCCTACGCCTTTCACGCGACGCCACCCAACCGCGAATACCTGAAGCAATTGCGCGAAGGGTTTGGGGATCTACCGGTCGTCGTGGAATTCCGCAACGCGGGGTGGGTGGCAGATGCCACCTACG
>DATEAT010000177.1:0-28207 GCA_035288225.1 Anaerolineales bacterium
CTGGCCGGCGCGGAAGAGGCACTGCTGCGTGCCACCAAGGTGGCTGCAAGCTCCCCTGCCCCGTGGAAGGCGTTGGCCGAGTATCACGAGGCCAAGGGCGATCTCGAGGCTGCGGTCTCGGCACTGCGCGCGGGCATCGATGCGGCGGCCGGCGCAGGCGAATTGCTGCTGGCGCTCGGGCAAATCGCGTTCCGCCGCGGCGAAGATGCCGAGGCCGTGCGCGCCCTGGAGCGTGCGGCCGAGAGCATGCCGGCCACGACGATTGTGCTCACCACGCTCGCCCTCGCCCTGCTGCGTCTGGGCAACCTGACCCAGGCCGAGCAGCGCGTGCGCGAGGCCTTGCGCCTCGCACCGGCTTCGCTGGAAGCGCTGCGCACACTGGGGCAGACACTCATCGCCCAAGGCCGATTGGCCGAAGCGCGGCGAGTGCTCGAACAGGCCGTGCACCTGTATCCCTCGGTGCAGCCTCTCATTGTT
The DNA here is from genome assembly GCA_035288225.1 of Anaerolineales bacterium. Classification (GTDB taxonomy): domain Bacteria; phylum Chloroflexota; class Anaerolineae; order Anaerolineales; family RBG-16-64-43; genus RBG-16-64-43. The sequence continues at coordinate 478 of DATEAT010000177.1, forward strand.
GATTTGGCCCGTCTGCTGGTGCGCATGGCTCAGGGCGATAGTATTCACTCGCTAGAATTGGCCTCCGCGGCACTGGCCATCTTGCAGCGCGCGCGCGAGGTTTCGGACCCCGCGCTGCACATGGAACTCGACTTGTTACTGGCCGAGGCGACACTGCTTGCCGGCCGGGCGCATGAAGCGCGCGACCTGTTTACCCAGGTGCTGCGCCAAATCGGGACTGACGCGCGGGATGAACGGCTGCGGGCCTTCGCCGGCCTGGCGCGCGCGCTGCTCGCCCTCGGCGAGCCGGCGGCGGCCATCACCAACTTGCAGTCGGCGCTGCAACTCACACCCAATGATCACGGGTTGCTCGCGGTGCTGGCGGCCGCCTTCGAGAAGGCCGGCCTGCTCGAGGACGCGCGCGCCACGCTCGAGCAGCTGCTCACGCTCGCTCCGACCGATGGCGCGGTGCTGCGTTCGCTGGCCAACGTATTTGCGGCGCTTGGCAACATGCCCAAGGCGGTGGAGCTCTTGCGTCAGGCGTGCGACGCAGCGCCGCAGGATGCCTACAACTGGGCGGCGCTCGCCGAACGCCTGCTACATGCCGGCCTGCCCGAAGAGGCGCGGCAGTCGATGGCTCGCGCCATCGACTGTGCCTCACCCCTCGCCGGCGAAATTGCCTACCGCGCCGCGCAGTTCCTGATGACTCTCAAGCACTATGCCGAAGCCGCCTTGCTCATCGAGCGCGCGCTGCTGAATGATCCGCGCGACACGGCACTCATTTCGACCCTGGGCGTTGCCATGCAGAAATCGGCACGCTACCCGGAGGCGGTGGAAGCCTTCGCGCGGGCGGCCGAGCTCCAGCCGGGCGAAACGAGCCACCTGACCAATGCGGCCGAGGCGTTGTGGGAAGACGGGCGGCGCGCGTCGGCCATGGCTTACTGGCGTAAGGCGCTGGCCGTCGAACCGCAGGCGGCATGGATCCATCGCCGGCTGGCCGTGGCCCTGGCCGAGGATGGCGCCTTTGAAGAAGCGGTTAGCCATTTCGAAGAAGCGCTCAGCGCCTCGCCGCAGGATGTCGACCTGGCGCGCGACGCCTCGCGCGCAGCGATTCGCGCCGGGCGGCTCGATCTGGCCGAGGCCTGGCTGGCTCGCGTTCTGGAGGCCCAGCCAGATTCGAAGGAAGCGCTGCGCCTCAAGGCGGGTGTGGATATCGCCGCCGGGCATGCCGGCGAAGCCATTGCTGCCGGGCAGCGCCTGGTGGCGGACGACCCGCACGATGGGCTGGCCTGGGCGCTGCTGGCACAGGCCCACGTGCGGTTGGGCGAAGTGCCCGAGGCCGCCAGCCCACACCCCGCGCGCGTGGCGCTTCGCCATGCGCTGGCTCACGGAATTGAATCGACTGAGGCGCTGACGGTGGCCGCAGATGCCGCCCTGGCGCTCGAGGACTATCCGGCGGCATTGAAATGCCTGAGCGGGTTGCGCCGGGCGCAGCCGGAGGATTACCGCCATCATTTGGCCTTTGCCCGCGCCGCGGTGCAGCGGGCCGAGGCGCACGCGCGCTGGCAGGCTGCGCACGCCGATGAAACACCGGATTGGCAGGCAGCCACCGACCAGACCGCGCGCGAGAATGCGCTGGAAGCGCTGGCGCAAGCCGAAGCGCTGGGCGCATCGGAGAGCGACGTGCGCGCGTTGCGGCTACGCGGCGAGGCCTCTTTTGCCCCGATCGATTCGGGCATTCTCTCGGCGTTGCACCAGCTCACGGCCGAGGCGCCGCAAGCGGAGATCCGCCTGGCGCTCAGCCGGGCACGACTCGTGGCCGAAGACTTCCCGGGTGCGCTGGAGGCCGCGCAGGCGGCGCTCGAAAGCGAACCCGCCAACGCGATCGGGCACATGCTGGCCGGCCTGGCGCTGTGGCGCATGGGGCAGCGGACGCAGGCGCTGGAGGCCGTGCACTCGGCCCAGCATGCCGCCGGGTACTTGCCGCTTCCCAACGCCCTTGCGGCGCTCATCCAGGCCGAGGCGGGAGATCTGCGCGCGGCCAGCACCTCGATGGCTGCGGCACTCGAGGCGGATGATTCGATTGCCACGTGGGAAGCGCTGGCCGCCGAATGGCACGAAGCGCTGGGCAACCTCGAAGCGGCGCTCGCGCACTATCAGCGCGCGGCCGAGCTCGCACCCGAGAACGGCGGAACGCTGGCACGCCTGGCGCGTGCACTGCGCAAAGACGGCGATGGGACGGGAGCACTCATTCACTTCCGGCGCGCGGTTTCGCTACTCGACCCTGCGCCTGCCTCACTCCTGGCAGAGTTGGGCGAAGCGGCGCTGGCCGCCGGCGAGGCTGCCGAAGCCGGCGAAGCGTATCGCAGCGCGCGGCGCAACGCGCAGAGCTCCCCGCCCGTGGAATGGGTCCTGGGCGAGGCGCGCGCGGCCCAGCGACTCGGACAAGCCGACGAGGCGCGCCGACTTGCGGAGCAGGCCTTGCTCTCCACGGCCCACCGCTCGCAAGCGCACATGGTCTTGGCCGACGTGGATGAAGCGGCCGGCGATCTCGAGGCGGCATGCACGCATCTGGAACAGGCCGCGTCGTTGGCCGGCGACAGCTTCGAACCCACCCTCCACCTGGCCCAGTTGTGGACGCTCTCCGGCAAGGCCGACCGCGCGCTGGCGGCCCTCGAGCGTTTGACGGTGACTCATCCCGAGTCGAGCGCCGTGAAGCACGCGCTGGGCGAGGCGCTGGCCAAGCTTGGACGGGATGATGAAGCGCTACGGGCGGCGCAGAGTGCCACCGAACTCGAACCGCGCCGCGCGGCGCACTGGATGCTGCAGGGCAAGATCGCGCGCAAGATCGGACAGATGGATCAGGCCCTGGCAGCGCTTACGCGCGCCCGAGAACTCGACCCGCGCGACTGGAAAGTGGGCATGGAACTCGGCATGGCCATGGAAGCCCAGAAGCGTTGGGACCTGGCGCAGGAAGCATATCGCGCAGCGCTGCAGCAGAATCCGAATTCGAGCGACTTGTACTATCGCCTGGGCGTCACGTTGAAGAACTTGCGCGCCTACAGCGAAGCGGCCGAGGTTCTGCGTCGCGCAGTCACGCTCAACCCGAACAACCTTTCCGCCCACAAGCTGCTCTCGGCGGTGATGGCCATCGGCCTGGTGTACAACGCCCCCACCCTTGCGGCTCAGACGAGGTGATGCGTGGATCGACAAACCTTCCTGGCAGTGGTTGAGGCGGCCCTTGCGCAGCGCGAAGCTTCCTTCGCGCGCGATGCATGCCGCGCCTGGCTGGCCCAATGGTCCGGCGATTTCCGCGTGCGCCGCCAGCTAGCCAAGGCGCATGCGGCTCTGGGAGAACGCGAAGCGGCAGTCTTCCAGGTGCAGTTGGCTGTGGTCGCGGAACCGGAAGAGGTGGCCCTTTACGCTCAGCTCGCCGAGTGGATGGCCGCCATCAATCTGCAGAAGGAAAGCCGATCGGCGCTCGCCTGCGCCAACGCACTGCGCCAGACACCGCCCGCAGACCTCACCCTCCTGCCCGGGTGGGCGGAGAAGCTGTTCGCGGGCGTCGGACACTTGCAGGCTCGGCGCTTTGTCGAGGCGCGCGCCGCGTTCGAGGCCGTGACGCTCAGCCACCAGGACTTCCCCCTGGCTGGATGGCTGCTCGTGCGCTCGGCCTGGTTGGGCGGAGACTACGCTGCGGTGCTCAGCCTCGGCGAACCGCAGCGAGCGCTGTGGCCGGCCTGCGCGCCATTGCTCATCTGTATGGCGCAAGCCAATTTCGCGCTGGGCAACGATGCCAAGGGTGTCGAGTACATGCACCTGGCCTCGCGCGCCGACCCGGCGCATGAGGTCACCGAGAAGCTGCTCGGGCCATTCAATCCGTATCGCAGCCTGTGGCCTTCGAAGCTAGCCGTCCCATTGCCTATGCCCGTCCCAGGACCGATCGCGATCGCTGCCGGGCTCAACCGCCTAACCACGACCGAGGAGGCTCGCCTGGCGGGCGTGCCTTTGGCCGTGGCACCGGCCGCGCCGGGCATCCCACCCGCACCGGAGTATATTGGCGACTTCATCCCGGTCGATTCGGCGGCGGATGGCTCGATCGGGCCGCTACCGGGGGAGCAGTTCCGCGGCCCAGACAGCAAGACGCTGGCCTCTGAACCTGCGGCGCCGCTGCCCTCGGCCAAGATGCCCCACACGTCGCACGCCGAAGAAATGCCGGCATCTCAGGCTGCAACGCCCGGCGATGATTCGCTTGAGGATGTGCGCCGCGAGTTGAATGCATTGGCGCGCCGCTTGGGCATGCGCAAATCCCTGCCCGACGAGGAAGAACGGCAGCCGGCGTATGTTGTCGTCACGAGCCTGCAGCAGCTCGCCCGCAAGTATGGGCCCGCCTCCGAAGCGAAGATCATCGCTGCGCTCGAATCGGCGATCCGGGTTCAGCGCGCGCGCCTGGGATGGGCTGGTTACCTGCTTGCGGTTGACGACGCCGCCCGCTTGCGGGAGTTGAACCTCAAGCCGGTGGTTGCCAGCAACGCGTGGCAGGTCAAGCAACTCCTCCACCAGTTGGATCAATCGCTGGCGCGGCGTAACGAGATGGTGGGTGCGGTGCTCATCGTCGGCGGCCATGAGATCATTCCCTTCCACTTGCTGCCCAACCCGGCCGACGACGATGACAAGGACGTTCCCTCCGACAACCCGTACGCGACGCGCGATGAGAACTACTACGTTCCAGAATGGCCGGTGGGCCGTATTCCGACTCCGGCCGAGGCCGATCTCGGCTTCCTGCTTCATGCTCTCGAAACCATAGGCCAACCCGAAAACAAACCCTCCACACATTGGGTGGCGCGGCTGGTGCGTTGGATGTACGGACTGTTCCATCCGCTCGTGGTTCGCTTCGGGCACAGCTTCGGTTACACGGCAGGCATCTGGCGCCAGGCCTCGCTGGGCGTGTTCCGCACGATCGGCCAACCCAAGGCGATGCTCGTCTCGCCCCCGACCAGCGCAACTAACCTGCCCAAGGAAGGGTTGGCCTTCCCGCGCCTCTCATACTTCAACTTGCATGGGCTGGAAGACACCGCCGAGTGGTACGGACAGCGCGCGCCCGAAAAGGACGACTCGGAAACCGAGTTTCCGGTGGCGCTCTCGCCCAACCAGGTGACCAACTCCGGCCGGGCACCGGCGGTGGTTTTCACCGAAGCCTGCTACGGTGCCAACACCGTAGGCAAGAATGTGGAAACGGCATTGGCCATGAAGTTCCTGGCCTCCGGCACGCGGTCTCTCGCCGGCTCGACAAAGATCTCGTACGGTGCGGCGGCCGCTCCGCTCATCGCCGCCGACCTGTTGGCGCGGCACTTCTGGACCAACGTGACGCGCGGCCTCCCCACCGGAGAGGCGCTCAGGCGCGCCAAGCTTGCGTTCGCCCAGGAGATGCAAGAGCGCCAGGGGTATCTTGACGGCGAGGATCAGAAGACCCTCATCTCCTTCATTCATCTTGGCGACCCGATGTACGAACCTACCCTGGCAGACGGTGCCTCGCATGCCAAGTCCCTCGTCCGTCGCAAGAGTCATGCGCTGCCGCCCGCGGTGTTGCACACGGCAGAGGTGAGCACCGCTGCCTCGTCGGCCACGCCGGAAGTCGAATTGGGGCTCAAGCGGGCGTTGAGCCAGTACCTGCCGGGCATGGGCGAAGCCCCGCTGCGCTACTATCAAGCTCACGCTGAGCGGCTGGGCAGCGGCGCGGCGAACCCGCATGGCTCCGCCGGCACGCGCCAGGCCGCTTGGGTCGTCTCGCTGGCCCGCACCTTCTCGACGCATGGCGCACCGCATACTCAATACGCGCGCGTCAGCCTGGATGCTTCGGGACGCCTCCTGAAGCTGGTCGTCTCCCGTTAGGCGGTCGGCCCTCCTGGCACGGGATGTGCAACACCCTGCTCAGGAGGGCTGACCATGCCGGCGACGATCGCCCCGAAACCCGCAGGGCTGGGGATCTATTACTTCCCCGACGACCTGCATTACCGCCACAAGGACTTCGAGACCTGGCTGCCTGAGATCCAAGCCATGAACCTGGGCTGGATTACGCTGCGTGGCAGCGTGCGGCGCGCGGTCCCCGAACCCTTTGTGCGCGCACTCGTCCAGGCCGGCTTGCAGCCCATTCTGCATTTGCCCGAAGCCCCCATTCGTCCTCTGGCCGATGAGGTCGCGCCCCTACTGCAAGCGTACGCTCAGTGGGGTGTGCACTACGTGGCGGTCTTCGCGCCGCCAAACCTTCAAAGTTCGTGGACCCCGGGCGATTGGCAGCGGGGTTCCCCGGTCGAACTTTTCCTGGATGCATTCATCCCAACGGCCAAACTGATGGTGCAAGCGGGACTCGCACCGGTCTTCCCAGCGCTCCATTCCGGTGGTGATTATTGGGACCTGGCGTTCCTCGAGGCCGCGTTGGCCGCGCTCGTTGTCCGCGGCGAAGAGGACCTGTTGGCGGGCTTGACCTTCGCCGTTGAGGCGTGGACCTTCAACCGGCCAGCGGCCTGGGGCGCGGGGGGTGTAGCGCGCTGGCCGAATGTGCGTCCGTACCTCACCCCGCCCGACTCACAAGACCATCGCGGCTTCGGAATGATCGACTGGGTACAGGAAAGCATCACCCGCCATGCGGGCCAGCCGCGTCCAGTGCTCATGCTGCGCGGGGGCGCAGCGCTAGGCGAGAACCTGGACGCCAATTTCCCCGCTGTCGACGAGAAGCGGCATCTGGATCTCAACAGTGAGATTGCGCGAATGGTGATCGACCGGCGTGCGACCGAGAGCCTGCTCAATGTCGCATTCTGGCTTCTCAGCGCTGAGGCCGGCAGCCCGGAAGCCGCCCAGGCCTGGTTCCGTGCCGACGGCACGACGCTGCCCATCGTGACCGCCCTCAAGCGGTTGGGAGAAAGGGCGCGCGTGCGCCAGTCGGAAGCCGCCCAGGGTAAGGTGTTCGCCCACTACCTGCTGGTACCGGGCGGGCTGACCGCGCTGAGCGGTGCAGCCTGGCAGGTGCTGCAAGACTATCTGCGCACGGTTCGTCCGACGATCGGCGATTCGATCGAGGAGGCCGTGCGGGCCGAACGCGTCACGTTGTTCGCCGAAAGCGCACCTGCGCCGGTGATGCAAACCTTGCGCAGCGCCGGGTGTGTTGTGGATCATGTGCGTCCGGTCCCGATGGAGAGGAGCCAGGCGTGACCCCCTTGCTTACACCGACAGTGAGTTCTGCCGCTGCGCCCCGTCACACCGCGATCGAAAGCTCCCGCCCAACGACCCTGCTCAAGGTGGTGGGGCTGGGCGGCGGCGGGTCGAACGCGGTCAACCGCATGATCGAACTCGGCCTGGGGGGTGTCGAGTTCATCGCCTGCAATACGGACCTACAGGCGCTGGCCACGTGCCTTGCGCCGATCCGGGTGGCATTGGGCCCGCACACGACGCGCGGCCTGGGCGCGGGCGGGCTGCCGCAGGTGGGCGAGGCAGCCGCACAGGAAAGCGCCGACGATTTGGCCCATCAATTGGCCGGAGCCGACATGGTCTTCCTCACCTGCGGCATGGGCGGCGGCACGGGCACCGGCGCCATCCCAGTGGCGGCTCAGGTTGCCCACGAGCAAGGGTCGATCGTCGTCGCCATCGTCACCCTGCCCTTCAGTTTTGAGGGTCGGCGCCGGTTGCAGGCGGCCGAGGCGGGCATCGAAAAGCTGCGCCCGCATTGCGATACGCTTATTACCATCCCCAACGACCGTTTGCTGGCCGTAGCGCCGCGCCAGACGACCTTCGACGTCGCCCTGCGCCTGGCCGACGATGTGCTGCGTCAGGGGGTGCAGGCGATCACCGAACTCATTACCCGTCCCGGGTTGGTCAATGTCGATTTCTCCCACGTGCGCTCGCTGATGCAATTGGCGGGAGGCGCTTACTTCGCCGTGGGTCAGGGCTCGGGGCCGGATAAGGCGGTAGATGCCATCCGCTGCGCACTGCGCAACCCGATGCTCGAGATCGGCTCGCTCGACACGGCGGCCGGCATTCTCGTCCACTTCACCGGCGGTGAGGATCTGGAACTGATCGAGGTCCATAAGGCGATGCAGGAGGTGAGCGCTGCCGGTGCACACGACGCCGAAGTGGTCTTCGGCGCAGCGATCGATCCCGCAATGCAGGGCCGAGTGCAGGCGATCATTGTTGCCACCGGCGTCGGCGGGCAGCCCCTCGGCCCCGTGCTGGCCGGCGCCTCGCACGTCATCCTGCACAGCGCCGCACCGGGTGGCTCCGATCGCACGGCCACGGCGCCCCTCGGCCGCAGTGGGCGAGCCGGGGCGCCCGCCTCCGCCTCGTCGGTCGGCCACCGCGTGGAGCCGCCGCCCCCCGAAGAAGATCTTGATATTCCAGCGTTCATGCGGCGGCGGCGACGTCCAATCGACGACCCGACGGTTGCGCCAGCCGGCGGGCGCCCCGCAGCGCCACGTGCGGCGTAGCCGGGGCGGTCGGGGGGAAACGAGGAGGCACATGGGACTTCAAGCGCAGGCCATCGAACGCGTGAGCAAGCAGGTGTATCACGACTACCCGGAAATGCGCGGCGTCCGTCCAAGCATCTCGGGACAGGGAGGCAACTTTGTGCTCACCTACCGCGGTAAGGTACGCACCTCAAGCGGTGTCGAAATGTCGCGCATCGTTCGCGCCGTGGCCGACGAGGAAGGCCGCCTGATCAAGGTTAGCACGTCGAAGTAGGAGAGGCACGCGATGAATCCGACTGATGTAGCCTGGCTCAAGTTCCAATTGCGGGTGTGGGCTCTCACTGAGCGGACTCTGGCCGCACTGTATGCCGTGCGCGGCTACTTCCGTCCGGCGCTCGCCAGCTTGGCAGCGGGGTTTGCGCTGGGCTTGGTGCTGGCTCTCATCTAAGCAGGCGGCGCTTTGCCCTCGGCTTCCGCAATGAGACGCCCCAGGCGATAGCCCCGCGGTGAGCCGGGGTCTTCGAGCCCTTCGAACCAAAACAGTTCGACCTGCCAACGTCGTGCAACATCTTGCCACCAGATCAAATAAGCGGCCTGCGGATAGGCCGCTTCTTCTATGTCTGTCACAGACGGATGATCGGGCCCGCGCGGATGGGAATGATAGATGGCCAGCAGTTCGAGGCCCTGCTCATCGGCCGCTTGCATCGCAGCCAACTGAGCCTGGGGCTCAAGGCGGAAGCGAACCGCGCTATGCTGCGCATTCAGGATTGGGACAACGTGTTCAACGCGCTGGCCGCGGCCGAACAAGAGCCCGCATCCCTCCTCGGGCAGGGCTGCATCAAGCGCTGCACGCATCGCCTCCACCAGGCGCGGTGCCAGGCGCAGTTCTCCTCCCCCTTCCTCAGGCGCGGGATGTGTGGGCATCGCTCTGCAACCCGCCCTCAGTCATGCGGCGCACATCGTTGAGCGCGGCCTCCACCTCGGCAGGCGTCACCGCTCGCGCCTCTTGCCTGTGGGCGAGCTCGCCGCGCTTCGCGCGTTCGAGGGCCACCTCGCGCAGGGCGCGACCGGCGGCCTGGGCCGCCTTCACCAGTTCGGCGGCCGCGGCGTAGCCGATGAGCGGGTTGAGGGCCGTGGCGATGATGGCGTTGCGCTCCAGCCATTGTGCAGCTCGCTCCGGGTTTGCCTGCAGGCCCTTGACCCCTCGCTCGGTAAAGGCACCGATCGCCCCGATCATCAGCTGCATCATCTCAAACAGATCGTGGGCGATGACCGGCATCATCACGTTGAGCTCGAACTGGCCGGCCTGCGAGGCCAGCGCCACAGCCAGGTCGAGACCCATGACCTGGTACATCGCCTGGTTGAGCATCTCCGCCATGACCGGATTGACCTTGCCGGGCATGATCGACGAACCGGGCTGGAGCGGGGCAAACCGGATTTCATCTAAGCCGGAGGCCGGGCCGCTGGCCATCAGGCGCAAGTCGTTGGCGATGCGTGTGAGGCTGAGGGCCAGGATCCGCATGGCCGCCGAGAAGTCCGCCGCATCGGCCATCGATTGCATCGATTCAAACAGGTCGGAGGAGGTCGAGAGGTCGAGGCCGGTGACTTCGCGCAGGCGCTGGACCATGCGCGGATGGAACTCGGGGTGCGCGTTGAGCCCCGTGCCGACAGCCGTTCCGCCGATACCCAACCGGCGCAAGCCTTCCGCGGCGCGTGCCAGGCGCGCGCGATCATGCGCCACCGCGTGAGCGTAGGCACCGAATTCCTGACCCAGGCGCACCGGCACAGCATCCTGCAGATGCGTCCGGCCGGATTTGACAATCGGGTCGAAGGACTCCGCCTTGTGGCGCAGTTCGGCGGACAGTTCATCGACCACCCCCAGCAAATCCTCCAGCCGCCATAGGCAGCCGAGGCGAATCGCGGTGGGTATGACGTCGTTGGTGGACTGTCCCAGGTTGACGTCATCATTGGGATGCACGCGGTACTCCCCCAGCGCGCCGCCGAGGATCTGCGTGGCGCGGTTGGCGAGAACCTCGTTGGCATTCATGTGGTGGCTCGTGCCGGCTCCCGCCTGGAAAGGGTCGACAACGAACTCCGCATCCCAGCGCCCCTCAATGACTTCGCGCGCCGCTTGGGCGATGGCCGAGGCCTTGTCCGGCTCGAGCAGGCCCAGGTCGCGATTGACTTCGGCCGCAGCCAGCTTGATGGCGCCTAGTGACCAGATGAATGCACGCCAGGGCTTGCGGCCTGAAACCGGGAAATTGACGACCGCGCGTTTGGTCTGCGCACCGTAGAGCGCCTGCCCCGGAACCCGCACCTCGCCCAATGTGTCGCGTTCGATGCGCTCATCCATGGATCTCTCGCTCCTGCCGCGCCCAACAAAAAGGGAGCCTCGCGGCTCCCAGGAACGTGCCGTGTCCGGCTACTTTGCCGAATAGCCCGGGCCGTCCTTGAAGAACTTGTAGTTGGGTTCGATGTCCGGCCGCAAGTCCACCACCTCGCCCGCCTTCATGACGATGGTCTTGTCGAGATGCACCGCTTGGCCGTTGTGATCGGTGCCGTCGTGAACGGCCGTCCCTTCGGGACGGCTGAGGCGCTGGCCTTCTTTGGCGGTGAGCGCGTTCGGAACCTCGTCCTCCGGGAAGATGGCCACGTACGGGCACTCCGGCACGCACGCCCCGCAGTCGATGCACGTGTCCGGATCGATATAGAACCACGGCCACTCGGCGGTGGGCTTGCCCGGAATGATGCACTCCACCGGGCAGACATCCACGCAACCACCGTCGCGGAGGCAAAGGCTGGTGATGATGTGGGTCATGGTTGCTTCTCCTTCGACCTGAGGGGCCGCGCGCATCAGTCGATCACTGGCGTGCGGCCCTTTGGCGGTGAGGGCGATGGCGCTGCCCAAGTTACTTCTTGAACTCTGCCTCGAAGCGGCGCGTGACTTCCGGCCAGTTGACCACGTTCCACCAGGCCTGGATGTAGTCGCCGCGTTTGTTCTGATACTTCAGATAGTAAGCATGTTCCCAAACGTCAAGCGCGAGAATCGGTACAGCTCCCCACTGCGTGAGATTCTGGTGCTTCTCGGCCGTGAGAATCTCGAGGTGCTTCTTTGACGGTTGCACCACGAGAAGAACCCACCCCGAGCCCTCCACGGCGGCGGCTGCGGCGCTGAACTGCTTGGCGAAGTTGTCGTATGATCCAAAGTGGGTTTCGATCTGCTTGAGCAGTTCGCCGGTGGGCTTGCCGCCGCCTCCTTTGCCGCCGGGGGCCATCACTTCCCAGAACAAGTTGTGAAGGAAGTGACCCGATCCATGGAAGGCGAGCTCGCGCTCCCAATGCTTCACCAGCGCGAAGTCCGCCTTGTCGCGGGCGTCTTTCAGCTTGGCCTCGGCATTGTTGAGTCCATCGACGTAAGCTTTGTGATGCTTGTCGTGATGCAGGCGCATCGTCGCTTCATCAATGTGCGGCTCGAGGGCGTTGTAGTCGTAAGGCAGCGGGGGCAGTTCGTGGGTCATGTTTCTCTCCTTGAGCGGTAGGCGTCCGGCCCTTTGACGGGACCGGACCGGTCTTGTACCATTGCGGCCCGAGGGGGGCCGTTGCCGTAGACACCAATTTGCGTCAGAATTCTAGTCTTTTCGAAAACAGGTGTCAAGGAAACTCCTCAAGATGTACAGGTTGTCACGATGGCGATGACGCTCGACTCACAACCTGAGGCGGGCCGGTTGCCTCGGCGCGCCCGGGCCGTAAGCCTGCTCGGGATTCTGGCGGTCTCGACGGCCTCGGTCTTCATCCGCCTAGCGCAGGCGAGCGGCGGACCTTCGCTCTTGATCGCAGCGGGGCGCATGCTCGTCGCGGCGTTTGTGATTCTGCCCGCCGCACTCTGGCTCGATCGAGAGTCCCTGCATCGTCTGACGCGGCGTGACGCAGGGCTCGCGATTCTTTCGGGGATCTTCCTGGCGGCTCATTTCGCCTTCTGGATCACCTCCCTCGAAATGACAAGCGTTGCCAGCTCAGTGGTGCTTGTCACGACGACGCCGCTGTGGGTGTCTCTCGCCTCGACTCTCTTTCTGCGCGAACCGCCGAAGGGGGGCACGCTCCTCGGCATGCTGGCAGCGCTGGCCGGGACGGGAGTGGTGGCCCTGAGCGAGGTGTGCACGCTGGCGGGAGGGCCGAAATGTGCGCCTGCCGTGCTGGCCCTGAGCGGGCCGGCGTTGCGCGGCGATGGCCTGGCCCTCTTGGGCGCCTGGATGGTCAGCGGGTACTTCCTCATCGGCCGTTCTCTGCGCCCGCGCATGTCGCTGCGCGTCTACGCGCTGCTCACCTACGGAACAGCGGGCATCGTGCTGCTCTGCGCGTTACTTGCCGTTGGCGTTCCACTTGCTCCATATCCTCTTGAGGTCTACGCATGGATCGCGGCCCTCGGCTTGGTGCCGCAACTGATCGGCCACTCCGCCTTCAATTGGGCATTGCGCTATCTCTCGGCAACATTCGTCGCGGTGACCGTGCTCGGTGAACCGGTTGTCTCGATCTTCTTGGCGTGGGTGGTGCTCGGCGAAGCCCCTTCGCCCATCCAGATAACGGGTGCCGCGCTGATCCTGGCCGGGATTCTGGCCGCCTCGCGCACAGAGGTGCGAGTGCGCGAGGGCGAAGCGCATGGCGCGCAAAGCGATCCACGCGCCATGGCATAAGGTCGCGCGCAACGTTGCAAAACCCGGAAAAGTGTGTATAGTGGGGACCAACGGGAGGAATTCATGTCGGCATTCTCGTGGCGATGCCAGTACTGCGGCTGGTCATTCCAGTTGACGTCCGATGTGGTCGCCGCTGCTCTGGCAACAGCGGAGGCCAATAACGCCCGGCATCATGTCGAGCACTGCCCGCGCTGCCGCAAAGGTCTCAAGGTTCCTCTGGATCAGCTTCGTCGCCACGTGCCGGCCAGCGGCGTGGTCGCTGCACCGGCTCCCGGTTCGGAACCCACCCCAAAGGAGGATATTAGACCCATGACCGATAAGCCCGCCCCCTACCCGCCTGCCGGCGGATCGCAATACCCGCCGCCATCGCCGATGCTGCCGCCCATCGCGCCCATTATGCCGCCGCCTGCGCCGATGCCCACTTCCCTGCCGCCGGTTACGGCCCCCAAGCCAGCTCCTGCCAAGCCCGCCGTGAGACGGCCGAAGCGCAAGCCAGCAGCCAAGCGACCCGCCGCCAAGAAACCTGTGGCCAAGAAGAAGGCTGCAAAGAAGCCTGCGAAGCGCAAGCCGGTCAAGAAGTCCGTCAAGAAGTCCGTTAAGAAGACAGCCAAGAGAAAGACCGGCCGCAAGTAGGCACCCCGCAATTCATTGGGGCTGACACCTAACTCGAAACAAGACCGGGAGGAGTGCTACGCCAGAGCCACTCCTCCCGGTGTGATTATATCCACCGCACGGCGTCCGTCTCGGACGCCGTTTTCTAAATCCGCTTGACGACAATATCGGAGATCACGTTGGCGGCCTGGTCCCCGCGATCGGCCGCGTTCGACAGGTGACGGTAGATTTCGCGCAGCTTGAGCATGTCCACCACGTGCTCGAGGTCGGCCGGCGCACCAAACAGGTTGCCGATCGCCTCGCGGTAGACACTCTCCATGCGATTCTCAAGCGCCTTGGCCCGCACCGCGTGGTCGGAGGCTACCGCCGGGTGATCCATGAGTTCGGTCACCCCCGTCTGAATCTCACGCGCGGCCTCGGTCAGGAGGCTTGACATGCGCTGCAAGTAGGGGTTGGGCCGGACCTTGAGAATGACCATCTCGTCGACCGTGCTGTAGGCATAGTCGAGAATGTCGTCGATCGTCAGCGACAGGGCAAAAATATCTTCCCGATCGAACGGCGTGACAAAGGTCCGGTTGAGTTCGTCGATCAGAATGCGGCGGGTCTCGTCTGCCGCCTTCTCAATGCGCGAGACTTGCTCGGCCGCGTCATCGCTGGGTGTCTTCATATACTGCGACAGGGCTTCCATCCCCGCCACGGCGTATTTGGCCTGCTCCATCAGCAATTCGAGGAAGCGCCCGCCCTTCTTGCGACCACGTAGTCTCATTCGTTCCTCCTCAATGTGTGTATGCGCGCCTCAACCCGGCACTTCGTTCGCGGCGGCGGACGCCTGCGCACCTTCGCGCTCCGGCCCTTTCGACTCTCGCTGCACAAGCATTACCCCCGCTACAATCAACCCTGAGCCGGCCCACTGAACCGGAGCGAGATGCTCGCCCAGCAAGGCGACCGCCATGACCGCGGTGAGGGCCGGTTCGAGTGAGGCGATGAGTGTGGCAACACTCGCCGGCAGATAGCGCAGCGCCGCCGAGAAGAGCCCATAGCCGAGGAGCGTAGGCACGGCCAATACCAGCAGCCCCACCACCAGGCGGCTATCGAATCGCACTGCGGGTGACCGCATCGCCAGCGCAAGGATGATAAGCGCGAGGGTGGCGAATACAAACCCGTAGAACAAGCCAGTCCAGGTGCTCCGAAATCTCCGTGCCGCGACTTTGCCCGTCAGGCTGAAAGCGGCGAATCCCAAGGCCGAAGTCAGTCCAATCACAATGCCGGTCGGCGTCAGTCGATAGCCCTGGGCCGAGACTCCCACGATGAGCACCACGCCCGCCAGCCCCATCACGATAGCGGCGATCTTCCAGCGGGTGATCGGTTCGTGCAAGAAGGCCCATCCACCCAGGGCGGAAACGCCCGGCGCCAGGTAGATCAAGACCGTCGAGAGCGTGGCGCCGTTGTACCCCAGCGAAAGCGCCCACAGGGCATTCATCGCGGCCAACGATACCCCGCCGTGCAAGAGCAGGAAGGGCACATCGGTCCGCCGAATGTGCAACACGTGAGGCGCCGTTGCGCGCAGCACGAGGAAGAGCACTAAGACCACGGGCAGATCGCGCCACACCGCCAGGGTGAGCGGCGCGATGCCCAGTCCCTGCATGAGTGTGCGCATGATTATAGCCGTTGTGGCCCAGGTGGCGGTGCCGATCAGCGCGATGACCACGCCGCGCAGCCGCCCGCCGGCAGAGAGCGCGAGGGTCATTCCGGCCTCGCAATCCATCGCAGATGCAGGGCTCGCTGCGAGTGGTCGGATAGGCGCACCTCGTGATGGATGCGCAATCCGGGCACCCACACCACGCGCACTTCATCGGCGAGGACGGGTTGGATGCGGCGAAGGAATTGCGGCACATGTTGGCGGGCCAGGAAGTCACTCAGGCGCATTTCTTGAGGCGCGCCAAGCGGCCGAATGCGGTCCGCCGGCACGGCTGCCCGCACACAAAGCGGCAGATGCACCCGATCGAAGTCGATCCATGCACTCCACGCATCCGTGCTGCGTTGCGCCGTGAGGGGCGGAGGAGTCAGATCGAATTCGATGCTTGCGCCGAACGCCTGAGCCAGGACCCGACCTGGGACAGCCTCGATCCATAACGGCGAAGGAGGTACAGCCCACGATGAGTCGTGGTCGCGGCTCACATACAGACGCGGCCCTGCGGAGTAGACGTGGACCGTTTTCATCAGGTGGGCATGCCCGGAGTTCGGCGGGTTAGCCAAGAAACGCGCCAGGCCGAGCACATGACGCAAAGCAATATCCTCGCGCCCGCCGAGCGCCTGAGCCAGCGCCTCTCGCGCCACTCCTTGCCGCACCGCTTCGGGCAGCTCGGCAAACCCTGCCCGGTCAATCCACAGCGTGCCGCCGGCAAGCGGAGTCATGCACTTCTCCGACCCGCGTTCGATGGCGAGCTCCAACAGGCGGCTGTGGGCCGCCATGAGCTGCGCCGTCTGAACGAGCAGGCGCCGGATGGCCGGATTGTAGGTTTCCAGGTTCGGTAGCAGCTGATGACGGATGCGATTGCGAAGGAATGCGAGGTCTTCGTTGCTGGGATCGCTGCGCGCAGTAAGGCCCCGCGCCAGGCATGCGCGGGCGCTCTCCTCCCGGGTGAGGCACAGCAGCGGCCGCACCAGGCGCACCCGCCCAGGCGGCACCTCGCGCTGTACCTGGTGCAAATCGACGGCGGGCAGCATACCGCGCAACCCGGAGACGCCCGTGCCGCGCAACAAATGCAGCAGGACGGTCTCCGCCTGGTCATCCGCCGTGTGGCCCACGGCCACAGTGCGGCATCCGCACTCGAGCGCCGTTGCCGTTAGGAACTGGTAGCGCATGCGCCTGGCTGCCTCTTCCAGCGAGCGGTGCTCGCGATGGGCAGCCCCGGCAACATCCGCTTTGTGATGATGGAACTCACCCCCCCACGCTGCGATCATCTGACCAACTCCGCGCGCATCATCGGCGCTCTCCGCGCGGAGTGAATGGTCCAGGTGAGCCGCGATCGGCACGTAGCCCAGCTCCTTAAGGAGCGCGTACAGCGCCAGGCTGTCGGGGCCGCCCGAGAGACCGACCACCACGCGCTCGCCTGGCTCGAGCAGTTGGTGTTCGGCAATGAAATGCGCAACTCGGGTGTTGATATCCACCCGGACATTATATCGGTGCGTGGGGTCGCCAGGACCGAACGAGACATGGGGGAACGCGTGAGGGCCCCGCCGCCCATGGCAGGCCGCCACAGACGTGTACGTTGCCCGCATTATCGCCTTGCGTCCGGCGCGTGGATCAATCGGTCGAGGACGTCTCGTCGATGGCGATGCGCGGCTTGCGCCCGGTTCGCTTGCGACGTGGGCTGCGCGCGGGGGCGGGGACAATCCGCCCCGCACGGTGGGCCGCCTCGCCGGCTGAGACGCCGTAGGTGGCCAGCGCATCCACCAATTGGCGGACGTCGGTTTGCGGTGCGTAGATTCTGCGGGTGGTCTCGATCGAGGCGTGGCCGAGCAGCGCCTGCAGCAGTCCCAGATCCATCCCTTCGTCGCGCAGCGATTGTGCGCGGAAATGGCGGAACGCGTGCGGCCCGCTGCCCGACTTGAGCCCGAGGGCGCGCGCGGCCTCGGCCACTACTCGCCACAACGTCGTACGCGAAAGGCGATGGAGGCGCGCTCGCCCGTGGCTGACGAAGAGCGGCACCCCGCGGCTCCCGGGCCGCGCCGTGACGCGTTCTCCCTGGCGTTCCCTTTCGGCCAGATATTGGCGGATCGCCTGCTGTGCCTCCTGAGTGAAGATCAACATCCGTCGCTTGCCGCCCTTGCCAGTCACTTCCACCGTAGTACTGTAGCCCTGGTCCACAGCCTGGCAATTGAGCTGAGTGACCTCGCTGGCCCGTCCGGCCGAGGAATAGAGGGTGTGCACGATGGCGCGGTTGCGCAAGAGCACCAGGCGGGACTGGCGGTCGGCCGCGGTTTTCCCGGAGGGCAGCGGGACGCCATCATAGAAGGAAAGGATGGAGGCCAGGTTGGGGTCCGGGCGGCGCGGTGCATAGCGCAACACGCCTCCGCGCGTCTCTTCCGACAGCTTCTGACGCGCCGCGTCCAGCCGGAAGGAGGGGTCGAGTTTGCCGCGCGCATACAGCCAGCCCAAGTAGCGTTTGGCCGCGGCGATGTACAGTGCCATGGTCGCCGCGGAGTAGTGCTTCTGGCCGAGGAGCCAATCCAGAAACGCGACCAGCACATCATCCTTGATGACGCGGGCCGCCATCATGCCGGCTCGCGGCGTGCCATGGTAACGCGTCTCGTTGGCACAGCGCTGCAGAGCGACCAGCGCCCAGTGATAGTTCTCCCGCGTTCGCGGAGATTTGAGCGCCTTGCTCAAGAACTCGTCGGCGAATTCCGGCAACGGCGGTTTCGGGCTGGCATTGTTGCCCGAGGTTGCGGGTTGGGTTTGGGTCATGGCACAGGCATTGCCGGGTCGTCGCCGGCGCCAACCGGCGCGATGGCTTGGCTGTCTCAAACTATCAAGCGGCGCGCAGGCTGTCGTACAGATCGGTCGTCCGCGCGCTCATGATGAAGTCGTTCTTGTGCAGCCCGCGAATCTTGTGGGTCCACCAGGTGACCGTGACCTTGCCGTATTCCGTGAGCAGCGCCGGATGGTGCCCCTGGGATTCGGCCAACTCGCCGATGCGCCTCGTGAAATCCAACGCCTCGACGAAATTCTTGAACTTGAAAACCCTCTCAAGACGTTTGATCCCCTCCACCTCGATGACATTCCAACCGGGAGTCTCCCTGCCCAGTTCAGAGATTTCGCGCACGTCCAAGGGCGGCTCGCCGCCGCGACACGGAACGCACATCATCTGAGTCAATTCGCTCATCTCACACCTCACCCATACCGTCCCGACTTCCCGCTCCCGCGGCAAGCTCGACAGCACTTCAGCCGGCCCGATCTCTGGTGAACGGCTCCACGGACTATTCTAAGCCCGCGGCGGGAGGCCGCAAGGGAAGTCCTCGCCTACGACAACTAGCCTGCGGGCGCGCCTTCCGACGGCTCGTCTTGCGCCTCTGCTTGCGCTGGGGTAAAATGCGGCTTCGCAAGGCTATTAACAACGGGGGGCTTCCCAACGCCACGCGGTGGTACGGAGCCCCTGGTTCATGCCAAGCCCAGTCCGTGCGAGCCCCTTCCGGCGTCCTCGACTGAATGGAGCGGACCTTTGCCTGAGCCCAGACCCCGCTTTGGGGCGGTTGCCGGTATGCCCGGCGCGCTTGGGTCCGGTCGGTCCTTCTCGGCAGCGGTCGCGTCTGCTGAGCTCGCGCTTGTGTAAATGGAGAGGTACATGCCAAAAGAGAATCCAACCTCAGGGGCCGCCCGTGCGCTCAGCGAGCTCAAAGAGAAGATGCCGCTGGAAGGCACGGTCTCGCGCATCGATCTATCCGGCGCCTTCATCGATGTCGGCGTCGAACGCGAGGGCTTCGCGCACATCTCGGCGCTTGCCGAACAGCACGTCAATCGCGTGGAGGACGTGCTCAAAGTCGGGCAGAAGGTGAGCGTCTGGGTGCGCAAGGTGGATGCCGCCCACGGGCGGCTGGAGCTCACGCTCGTCAAACCGCTCGAGGTCGAATGGAATGAGATCAAGAAGGGCTCGGTGGTGCCGGGCAAAGTGGTGCGGCTTGAGAAGTTCGGCGCCTTCGTGGAGATCGGCGCAGAAAGGCCCGGGCTGATCCACATCAGCGAGCTGGCCAACGGTTACGTGAAGGACCCGGCCGAGGTGGTCAAGGTCGGAGATGCGATTGAGGTGATGGTGCTCGGCGTCGACCACAAGAAGAAGCAGATCCAACTCAGCCTCAAGGCGCTCGAGACACGCACCGCCAAGGAAGTGGAAGAAGAGCAGAAGACCGAAGAGCCGTCGCTGACCGCGATGCAGGCGGCCTTCCTTAAGGCGCAGGGGTCGTCCGAGGCAACGCTGGCCTCCGCCGCCGACCGCCCGGGGCGCGGTTCCTCGGCCAAGATCCGGCGTGAGCAGGAAGAAATCCTCTCGCGCACGCTACAAGGGTCAACCCGCAAGTAAGATCACCCGGGAGACCGTTCGAATCACAAGGGCGAGCCGGGGCTCGCCCTTTGTTTCATCACTCCAACGACGACCGCGGCGCCGGTACGCCCGGCGAGGCTACATTTCCTCTTCCTCGTCCTCCCAGGCTTCCTCGTCTTCTTCCTCTTCTTCTAGATCCTCTTCCTCGTCTTCCCATTCCTCATCGAATTCCTCGTCTTCCCATTCTTCCTGGGCAGGCGTGGCTTCGCTTTGAGAATAGGTAAGGCAGCCCGCATCGGGGTCTAGTTCGACGGCGGCGGCGCCGCAGTATCCGTCTTCAAGAAAGACGCAGTCCATGTAGCGACAGCGGATTCTTGGCATGTCCCCTCCTCGATCTGGGGTGTATTTCTACCATGATGGGGGCCAGGCTGCCAACTCGACCGCAAGAGCTGTTCGTGAGGCTCCTGCGTGCTGCGCATGCCCCGCACGGTGGCCGGGTGCGCCGTAAATCATATCATCCTTCGCGCGGCTCACGCTCTGGGCCGCTACTCCTCGAGCAGCCAGGCCTCCAGGTGCGCCCCGGCCGCAACCTCGCGCACCCCGCTTGGGATAATCACCAGGCCGTTGGCCGCCGCCAGCGATGAGAGAACCGAGGAGGCCTGCTTCTCCAGCACGCGGGCCTGAAACTCGCGGCCCTCCCGGCGAACCTGGGCGCGCAAATAAGACTCGCGCCCGTCGGAGGTCACGGCCTCCTCGAGCGTGACCGAGACCCGCGGCAGCTCGCGCGGGCTGCGACCTTCCAAGGCACGCATCGCCGCGTGCGCGAACAACTCGAAAGTCACGAAGGACGACACCGGGTTGCCCGGCAATCCCAGAATCGGAACATCGCGGTAACGCCCGAAGGCCAACGGCTTACCCGGGCGCAGATCGACCCGCCAAAACTCGAGGGCCCCGTTCTGTTCGATGGCCGCCCGCACCAGGTCGAACGCGCCGACGGAAACGCCCGCCGAGGTGATGATGAGATCTGCCCCATCACGCAGCGCCCAGTCCAAGCGGGTGACGATCTCTTGCAGGTCGTCCCGGGCAATGCCCAGGTCGACGGCAACACCACCCGCTCGGCGTACCATGGCGACCAGCATGATGGCGTTGCTCTCGTAGATTTGGCCGTGGCGCAGGCTGGACCCCGGCTCGACCAATTCGTCTCCGGTGGAAAGGACCGCGACGCGCGGCCGCCGAAAAGCCAACACCTGGCTGCGCCCGAGGGCCGCCAGCAGGGCAACCTCCTGCGGGCGCAGGGAGGTGCCGCGCGCCAGCACCAGGCTGCCGGCGCGCACGTCAAGCCCGGCCTGGCGCACGTTAGCACCTGGGGTTGTGGCCTCGCGCACCAGCACCTGCGCGGGCAGGGGCGCGCCCATGCTGGTGCGCTTGAAGGTCGTGGCCTCGATCGGCACGATAGCGTCAGCGCCTGGCGGCACGGGGGCTCCGGTCATGATGCGTGCCGCCTGCCCCTCCGCCAGGTAGGTCGTGTGAGCGGCGCCGGCCGGGATGTCGCCCGCCACCGGCAATCGCACCGGCGCCGAGGCCGAGGCTGAGGCAACGTCGCTCGCCCGCACGGCGAAGCCATCCACCGACGAATTGGCGAAAGGCGGCAGGTCGATCGCGGCGTTGACATCTTCGCCCAGCACACGTCCATCGGCCTCGCCGATCGGCACCTTCTCGAGGGGCAAGGGCCGGAAGCGCTCGAACAACCGTCGGCGGGCTTCGGCAATGCTCATCAGGTCATTCATGAGGGCCAGGGTCTCTCTCCATGGATCCTTGTTCCGGCGGCGGATCAGGCGCGCACACGGCGCGCTTCCACGACGTTGGGCAATGCCTCGATGCGGTTCATCACACGGCTCAGCTGCCCCAGATCGGTCACTTCCAGGATCAAATCGATGGTGGCCTGGTGCGCCTTGAGCGTTGACACAACACTGTTCATGTTGATGTGCTCTTCACCTACCACCGTCGACACGTCGCGCAGCAGCCCCTCGCGATCGTAGGCGGTGACGCGCACCGCCACGGGGTAAGTGCGGGCAGCGTGCCCCCACGAAACGCGCACCAGCCGCTCCTTATCCGCGGCGCGCAGGATGTTGGGACAGTCGGTGCGGTGAATGGTCGCCCCCCGCCCGCGCGTCACGTAGCCCACGATCTGGTCGCCCGGCACCGGTTTGCAGCAGCGCGCCATCGTGGTGAGCATTCCGCGCAGCCCGGTGACATTCACCCCCTCGGTCGTCGCCAGGGTGGGGACCGAGAGCGCCGGCATTTCCTCCAGCGCAGCGTGTTCGCCTTGCAGGATCTTGGCAACGATGCGCGCGGAGGAGATGTCGCCCGAGCCGACCGCCGCCAGGAAATCACCCACGACGGGATAGTTGAATTCCTTGGCGAGGCTCTCGATGGTCACGTCCTCGACGCCCAACCGGCGCAGTTCGCGTTCGACCGCCTCGCGGCCGGCCGAGGCGCGCTGCTCTTGGTCCTGGCGCTTGAAGTACTGACGAATCTTGGCGATGGCGCGCTGCGAGCGCACCAACCCGAGATCGGTGTTCAGCCAGTCGCGGCTTGGCCCGCCGCTGCGGGTGGTAATGATGCCTACCTGGTCGCCGGTTCGCACGCGGTAGTCCAGGGCCACCAACTTGCCGTTGACCCGTGCGCCGCGGCAATGGTGGCCAATCTCGGTATGGACATGGTAGGCAAAGTCGATCGGGGTCGAGCCCGCCGGCAGATCAATCACGTCGCCCTTGGGAGTAAAGACATAGACCCGGTCTTCGAAGACATCGGACTTGAGCGCATCCACGAATTCGGCGGCGTCTTGCACGTCGGAGCGCCAGTCCATCAGGCTGCGCAACCAGAGAATGCGCCGTTCGAAGGACTCGTCGCGCTTGCCGCCTTCCTTGTAGCGCCAATGGGCGGCGATTCCCAATTCGGCGTTCTGGTGCATTTCCGCCGTACGGATCTGCACCTCAAGCGTCTTGCCGTCGTCGTAAACCACGGCGGTGTGCAGGGATTGGTAGAAGTTGTCTTTGGGCGAGGCGATGTAGTCGTCGAAATCGCCGGGTAGCGGGGACCACTGGTTGTGGATGACACCCAGCGTTACGTAGCACGACGGCAGATCCGGCACAATGATGCGCACGCCGCGGATGTCGTGAAGGGATTCGAAAGGCACGCCCTTGCGCTCGATTTTGCGATAGATCGAGTAGATGTGTTTGGGCCGCCCGGTGATTTCCGCCTGGATGCCGGATTGGCCGAGGAGTTCTTTGAGGCGGACCACGATGCTATCCATGGTCGCCTCACGATTGGCGCGCCGTTCCTCCAGCTTACCGGCGATCTCCTTGTACATGGCCGGGTTGACGTGGCGGAAGGCCAGGTCCTCCAATTCCCACTTCATCTGCCACATGCCCAGACGGTTGGCCAGAGGAGCAAAGATCTCAAGCGTTTCCTGGGCGATGCGAGCGCGGCGCGCCGGGTCAAGATGCCCCAGGGTGCGCATGTTGTGCAGGCGGTCGGCCAGTTTGATGAGCACCACCCGTACGTCGTCGCCCATGGCGAGGAATATCTTGCGCAGCGTTTCGACGTCGAGCGCGCGCCGCCACTCGGTCTCATCCTCCGGAGCGTTGGTCTCGCCGGCGCGGGAGACGCGCGGCAGTTGAGTCAGCTTGGTGACGCCGTCGACCTGGTTCGCGATTTCGTCACCGAAGTCACGCCGGATTTCGGCGAGCGGAATACCTGAGTCCTCGACCACGTCGTGTAGCAGCGCGGCGGCCAAAGTGGTCGCCGGCACGCCGAAGTCCGCCAGGATCTTGGCGACGGCCAGACAGTGTTGGAGGTAAGGCTCGCCGGAGGCACGCACCTGCCCGGCGTGGGCGCGTTCCGCGACGCGGTAGGCGCGCTCGATCAGATCGCGGTCCGCCGCGCTGAGGGAAGGGACGGATTCAAAGAGGGATTCAAGCTTCATCGGAAGGCCGGCTTGAGCCCAGTATAACGAGACCTACGGCCACCTGCAACAGGGTCGGCCGATCGCCCCGGGTCTTCTTGGCCCCTGGCATAGAAGATGCATCCATTGGGAAGGGTCCCGGGATGCCCAGGACCTGAGTTGATTCGACTTGATTGAGGCCTGCGGGGCGCGGAGGCAGGGTATGACGATCAGCGGCAAAGGTTTCTTCGTCTGGCAGGTGCCCAACTGCGATGGCGGCGACCCGGCGCGCATCGCCGCGCGGGCTGAGGCTGCGCGGCTGACGCACGTGCTGCTCAAAATCGCCGACGGCACGTGGGCCTACAACATCGACTCGCAAGGACGCGACCTGCTTCCGCCGATCATTTCCGCGCTGCGAGCCAAGGGCATCGCCTCCTGGGGCTGGCACTACATCTACGGCAACGACCCGCTGGGCGAGGCACGCCTCGCCGTGCAGCGCACGCAGGCACTCGGGCTGGCCGGTTACGTCATTGACGCCGAGCGCGAGTTCAAGCTCCCCGGCAAGGCCACGGCCGCACGAACGTATGTGCGCGAATTGCGGTCTGGGCTGGGCTCGCTGCCGATCGCCCTCAGTTCCTACCGCTACCCCAGCTATCATCCCGAGTTCCCGTGGACTGCCTTCCTCGAGAAGTGCGACTTCAACATGCCCCAGGTGTACTGGGAGCAAGCCCACAACCCGGATGAACAATTGGAACGCTCGGTGAACGAGATCACCGCGCTGACCCCCAGCCTGCCGGTGGTGCCTACCGGGTCGGCCTATGCGACCTCGGGCTGGCGGCCAGCCGCTTCCGAGTTGACTCTCTTCCTCACCAAGGCCCAGGCGCTGGGCCTGACCGGGGCGAATTTCTTCTCGTGGGACTACGCGACCAAGCCGGGCTACATCGACATGTGGGATGCGGTGGCGCGTTTCGATTGGGGCGCACCGCCTCCCCCACCGCCACCGCCGGAGGAAGAGATCACCGACCGCATCGTGACAGCCTGGAACACGCGGGACGTGCCGACCGTGCTTGCGCTTTACCAGCCGAACGCGGCGCAGGTGAGCGGCGCGCGGACAATCGTGGGCAGCACGCCGATCACCGATTGGTACCGCAACTTCCTGGGCAACCTGCTGCCCGGGGGTACCTTCACACTCACTGGGCGCAGCGGCGAGGGCAACTCGCGCCACTTCACCTGGACCGCCACCAGCAGCGCCGGCCGCGTACTGGACGGTAACGACACGCTGGGCATGCGTGACGGCAAGATCCAGTACCACTACACTTACTTCACCATTGACCGCACCTAAGACGGTGCTGTGCCGCTCATCGCTTCGCTCGAGCCGACCGACCCGGTCGGCTCTTGCTTTTGGCCTTGGAGGTTGGGGCGCGGGCCGCGGCCGGGCGGCGCGCCCGGGGGGCCGGCTTCTTTGGCGGAGGGGCAGCGGGTTTCGCCCGTCGTTTCTTTGCGGCGAGCGCCCGCAGTTCGCGCTCGGGTGTGATGGCTACAACACTGTGCAGCGATTGACCCTTCTTGAGTTTGACCAACACCCCGCCGGCCGATACGCGTGCGCGGCGCGGAGCATCTTTCAAGCGAGCCAGCTTGCCCAGGCCGTCGTTGAACGCCAGAATGAAGCGCGTATCGGCATCGCCCACCAGCGCGCCGACCAGTGCTTCCTTGCGCGCCATCTTCCACGTGAGCGCCCCGACGCCGTGCCGTCCTTGCACAGGGTACTGCGCAAGCGGGGTGCGCTTGGCCCGGCCAGATTGCGCGACGAGCAGCACGTCGCTGCGCGGGAGCACGGGCTGCACCGCCACCACCTGTTCGTCGGCGCGGCCCAGCTTGATCCCGAGCACGCCCGCGGCATTCATGCCCATCGGCCGCACTTCGCGCTCGCGGAAGCGGATGGCCATGCCATGCGAGGTGACCATCAGTACATCTTCATCGCCCTGAGTCACGAAGGCCGATGCTAGCCCATCGTTGGCCGCCATCTTGATGAGGGTCAGCACTTGGGCAGAGGGGCCCGGCAGATCACCCAAGGCGGTCTTTTTGACCATACCGCGCCGGGTGGCGAGCACCAAGAAGCCAGCTTCGGCCGCGGCGGACGACGGCAACGCAACGCCAGCCACCACGCGGCTGGGTGCGTCCAGGCTGCACAAGGTATGGAAGGGCGCGCCCTGTTCGGCGCGGGCGCGCGCCGGCAGGGAATGCACATTGAGCGCGGCGGCGCGGCCCTTCTCAGTGATCAGCAGCAGGGTATCTCGCGTATTGGCCTCCAGCACGAAACGCGGCGCGACGTGCGGCAGCCCCAGCGCCCGCTTGGTGTCTTCCGTGCGCGAAAGCAGGCCCTCGGCGGTGAGCGTGACCCACACTTGCTGCGAAGGCAGGGTCTCCTCCACAGTGAGCGGCATGCTGGCGGGCTCCTCCCACCCCCGGACGATTGCAGTCCGGCGCGGGTCGTTGTAAGCGGCTTTGACGCGCGCCAAGTCCTGGGCGAGCACCTCGCGCATCTGCTTGGGCGAGGCCAGCAGCCGTTCCAGCTCCTTGATCTGGGCCAGCTTCTCTTTGTATTCGAGTTCGATCTTCTCCCGTTCGAGCGCCGCCAGTCTCCGCAGCGGCATGTCGAGGATGGCGGTGGCCTGCACCTCGCTCAACTTGAACCGCTTTTGCAGGCGAGCGCGGGCCTCGTCGGCGTCCTTGGCCGCGCGAATGAGGCGGATAACTTCCTCCAAGTTTTTGAGCGCGATACGCAGTCCCTCCAGGAGATGCGCCCGTTCCTTGGCGCGTGCCAGATCGAAGAGAGCGCGTTTGCGAATGACCTCCAGGCGGTGATCGAGGAATACGCGCAGGGCCTGTTTGAGGGAGAGCATGCGCGGTTCACCCCGGACGAGGGCCAGCAGGATGATGCTGAAGGTGGTCTCCATCGGCGTGCGTTTGTACAGCTCGCGCAGCACCTTGCGTGCATCGGCCGTGCGCGAGAGCTCGATGACGATGCGCATCCCCTGGCGGTCCGACTCGTCGCGCAGGTCGGCGACTCCCTCCAGCGCACCTTGCCGCACCAATTCGGCGATTCGTTCAAGCAACCCGGCTTTGTTGACCTGGTAAGGCAGCTCGGTGACCAGCAGCCGAGTCCGTCCGCGCTCCATTCCCTCGACATGAGCCCGCGCGCGCACCAGGGCCTTGCCCCGTCCGGTGCCATAGGCCGCCGAGAGGCCCTCCTCCGAGCCCGCACGGTCGAGAATGAGGCCCCCGGTGGGAAAATCCGGCCCCTGGATGAAACGCAGCAGCTC
Organism: Anaerolineales bacterium; assembly: GCA_035288225.1. Lineage (GTDB taxonomy): Bacteria > Chloroflexota > Anaerolineae > Anaerolineales > RBG-16-64-43 > RBG-16-64-43. The sequence continues at coordinate 27,526 of DATEAT010000177.1, forward strand.
TTCGACCGATATCTCATCGACCCGGCTCCACGCGTGCAGCATGAAGATCAGCGCATCGCATACCTCGCCTAAGTTGTGAGGCGGGATGGAGGTGGCCATGCCCACGGCAATGCCGGTGGCGCCATTCACCAGCAAGTTCGGTGCCGCGGCCGGAAGCACTTCCGGCTCGCGCAGCGTGCCGTCGAAGTTGACTTGGAAGCCGACTGTGTCCCGCTCCAGATCCGCCAGGAGCTCGGTGGCCACCGGCGCCAGGCGCGATTCGGTGTAGCGCATGGCCGCCGGCGGGTCACCATCCACCGAACCGAAGTTGCCTTGCCCCTGCACCAGCAGGTAGCGCATCGAGAAATCCTGGGCCATGCGCGCCATGGCCTCGTACACCGCCATGTCACCGTGGGGGTGATACTTGCCCAGCACCTCACCCACGATGCGCGCCGACTTTTTGAAGGGCGTGCCAGGCGCAAGGTGCATATCATGCATAGCGTATAAGATGCGGCGCTGCACCGGCTTGAGCCCGTCGCGCGCATCGGGCAGCGCGCGGGCCACGATGACGCTCATGGCGTAATCGAGATACGCCTGCTGGACCTCGCGGTCGATGTCGACTTTGCGGATTGTTCCGAGTTCCATAGTCACCTCAGGCCGGGTTGAAGCACGGCTCGGCAATGATACGTTCGGCCGTGTCGAG
>DATEAT010000178.1:0-7558 GCA_035288225.1 Anaerolineales bacterium
CGGCTGTGGGAAGTGTGTCAGATCCCGGACTATCGCAAGATCTCTCCGCAGAATCATGCCGAGCTGATCGGCACGCTCTACAAGGTCCTGATGGGCCCCGAGGAGCTCATCCCGGAGGATTGGTTCGCCAACCAGGTGGCATTCGCCGACCGCACCGACGGCGATATCGACACGCTCGCCAACCGCATCGCCCACATTCGCACCTGGACCTTCGTCTCCAACCGGGTCGACTGGCTCGCCGATCCGGAGCATTGGCAGGCCCGCACGCGCGCCATCGAGGATGCCCTGTCGGACGCTCTGCACGAGCAGCTCACGCAGCGGTTCGTCGACCGCCGCACCAGCGCCCTGATGCGGGGCCTCAAGGAGAAAGACGAGCTGCATGCCGAGATTGCCGAGGACGGGACCGTCCAGGTCGAGCGCCACTTCGTCGGGCGCCTGAAGGGCTTCCGTTTCTTTCCAGATACGGAGGGCGAAGGCATCCACGGCCGGGCCACGCGCAATGCCGCCGCACACGTGCTGGTCAAGGAGCTGGCCATGCGCGTGCGGCGCATGGTGTCGGCCAAGAACGAGGCCTTCAAGATCGGGCGGCAAGGTCAGATCCTGTGGCGCGAGGAGGAGATTGCGCAACTAGAGGCGGGCGAGGACGCCCTCAAGCCGACCGTTACGGTGCTCGCCGACGACCATCTTGCGGCGCCCGAGCGAGAGAAGGTGCAGGCGCGACTCAACACCTGGATCGCCGAGATCATCGGCGAGCGCCTGAAGCCGCTGGCGGAGATCGCCGGCGCGCAGGACATCGCCGGCTTGGCGCGCGGCATCGCCTTCCGTCTCAGGGAGAACTTCGGCGTGCTGCGGCGCGAAAGCGTCGCCGAGGAAATACGCGCGCTCGACCAGCCGGCGCGCGCGCAGCTGCGCAAGTACGGCGTTCGCTTCGGCGCCTTCAACATCTATTTTCCGGCGATGCTGAAGCCGGCGTCGGCGGAATTGTCCGTCACCCTTTGGGCCCTCAAGTACGGGGCGGCTCAAGGTCTGGGGGCGTCGCCGGTGCCGGAGCTGCCGCGGGCCGGACTGACCTCACTGCCGGTCGATGCGAGCGTCGCGGAGACGTTCTATCGCGTGGCGGGTTTTCATGTCTGCGGACCGCGCGCCGTGCGCATCGACATGCTCGAGCGCCTCTCGGATCTCATTCGCCCGCTGGTGGCGTGGCGGCCGGATCCGACCAATCCAGTGATGCCGCCGAAAGGCGCCACGGGCGATGGCGGATTTCGAGCGACGCCCGACATGATGTCGATCCTGGGCTGTCGCGCCGAGGAACTCGGCCACGTGCTTAGGGCGCTGGGCTTCCGGGCCGACCGCCGTCAGCTCGCGCCTGCGGCGCCCGAGGCCGCCGGGCCTGGGTCCGCCGAGGCAACGGTCCCACCCGCAAACGGCGAGTTGCCAACGACGGAGGTCGTACCGGCAACGGCCGAACCCGCGATCCCAGCAGCCGAGGCCAATCCATCAACACCAGAAGCAGCGACGGCAAGCGCCGAGATCGCACCCGTACCCGAGGCGAGCGAGCAAGGCGCGGTCGCACCGCCCGCCGAGGCCGCGTCTGCGCTCGTGCCGGCACCACCGGCGGACAAATGGGAGGAGATTTGGCGGCCGCGGCGCCGCGGGCGGGCGTTCGAGCCGGAGGGGGGGCAGCGACCAACAGCGGCGGCGCAAGAGCCCGACCAAGCCGTGCGGCGTCCCAAGCCCAAGGCGGGCCACCGCTCGGGCAAGGGGCAACCACCCCATCGGCGAGAGCAACGCCATGAGGGCCCCAAGCGGCGGCGCGAGGAGGGGGGGCGCCTGCAATTCCAGTCCTCGCCCCCGGCCGCGAAAAGCGCCGTCGATCCCGATTCACCATTTGCCGCGCTGAGCTCGCTGAAGGCCGCGATGGAAAAGCGCAGCCAGGACTGACCCAGACTCATGACCGCGACGGACAGCGACGCAGGCGAGGCGCAGGTTGGCTCCGGTCCGGCCGACACGCAGCGCCTCGACAAGTGGCTCTGGTTCGCCCGCATCGTGAAATCGCGGACTCTGGCGGCGGAGGTGATCGCCCAAGGAAAGGTGCGGGTCAACCGCACGCGCGTCGTCAAGGCCAGCCAGACCGTGCGGCCTGGAGACGTGCTCACCATTGCCTTGCGCGGGCGGGTGCAGGTTCTCAAGGTCGCGGCGGCGGGCGCGCGCCGTGGGCCGCCGCCCCAGGCGCGCCAGCTCTATGAAGACCTCTCATCCGCATCCGCCACACCGAAGCCCGCCGACAGCACGAGCGGACAGCGCGGATCGGGAATGGGCCGCCCCACCAAGAAGGACCGGCGTCTGATCGACCGCCTCACGGACGAAGAATGAAGGTGTTCCCCCTGGCCTATTGCGCCTTGCGGCAAACGGTCCATCTATGGCAACACAGTGCCAACCCCTAATAACGAGCAAGCTCGCGCAGGTCACAGGCTCGGATCAGCATGACGTATATCGTCAACGAGAACTGCATCAAGTGCAAATACACCGATTGCGTGGAGGTGTGCCCGGTCGATTGCTTCTACGAGGGCGACAACATGCTCGTCATCCACCCCGACGAGTGTATCGACTGTGGCGTTTGCGAGCCGGAATGCCCGGTGGACGCGATAAAGCCAGATACCGAGCCGGGTCTCGAGCAGTGGCTTGAGCTCAATCGCCAGTACTCCGAGAAATGGCCGAATATTACGTCGAAGAAAGAGGCGCCCTCCGACGCGGACGACTTTCGCGACGAGAAAGACAAGTACAAGAAATATTTCAAGCCTGAGCCCGGATCTGGCGATTGACCAGAATTGCTGTACCGTTACTCGCGTGCATGGCTAATACGCTCGAAGGTTGCATGCAATTATGATGTCGCTGGATACGGGCATTTAATGATTGCCAGCGCTCGACCGGGCGTTTGCGACGTGCAGGCGCTTCAAAATCCGTGAAGTTTGTGTTATGGTAGCAACAAGTGGTTCGGCGTGAACAAACTCGGAACTTAGGCCAGCTCGTGTATGCGGTTATCCCTGCGCAACGGTGCCGTGGCGGCATCGTGAGGAGTCGCGCGCAGCTTTGGGCCGCCAAGCCATCAAGAAGGGCGTGAGAGGCCGCGGCAACCACGGGGAACCGCGACCAGGAACGCAGAGTGCAGAAGAGGGGGCGGCTTATCGCCGACTGACCCATGATGGCGTGCGCCGCCGCGCGTACGCATGCACGGAATGCGAGTAACAGTTGGTAAGACCACTAGAAGTAGAAAGTGAGAGCCCGATGGCACGGAAACAGACCCCGAACAGGACCACGTCGAAGAAGGTTGCAGCGGGGAAGCATGCCGTGCGCAAGGCGGGCGCGCGCGTACCCGCGCCGGCCAAGGATTCCGTGCGCAAGGTGCAGCCGTCGAAGAAGGACCACCGAAGCGCGATCAAGGCCGCTGCGGCCAAGGCAGCCCCCTTGGCGAACAAGACGGCCATCAAGAAGCCTTCTCCTCCAGCAAAACCAGCGGCCGTGAAGGGCCAGGCCAAGCCTGTCGCTCCGGCACAGCGCCCGATTGCGGCCAAACCCATGCCGCCCCAGCAGGCCGGTGCGGCAAGACCCGCGACCAAGCCGACGGCACCGGCGCCCATCGGCATGAAGGTCAAGCCGCCGTTCGGACCCGGCGCGCGCCCCATGGGTGTCCCGGGCCAGCGCCCGATGCCGGCCGCCAACAAGCATCCAGGCCATACGGTCACGGCTCCGGCGGGCCAGAACGCGCAGAAGGTGCCCGTAAAGAGCCAGCAGCCGCCCGTGAACAAGAAGCCGGTGCATCAGCGGCACGGCTTCAAGACCAGCGAATGGATCGTGTATCCGGCGCACGGCGTCGGCCGCATCATCGGCATCGAGGAGCAGGAGATCGCCGGCGTTTCGCTGGAGCTCTTCGTCATCACGTTCGAGAAGGACAAGATGACGCTGCGGGTGCCCACGGGCAAGTCGCAGAGCGTCGGCATGCGCAAGCTCGCCGAGGAGAACACCATCCGCCGCGCCATGGAGACCCTGAAAGGCAAGGCGCGCGTCAAGCGCACCATGTGGAGCCGGCGCGCGCAGGAGTACGAGGCGAAGATCAACTCCGGCGACCTGATCTCGATCGCGGAGGTCGTGCGCGATCTCTACCGCTCCGAGAGCCAGCCGGAACAGTCCTACTCCGAGCGGCAGCTCTACGAGGCGGCGCTCGACCGCATGGCACGCGAGGTTGCAGTCGTCGACAAGCTCGACGAGCGCGGCGCTATCCAGCGCATCACCGAGGTGCTCGCCAAGAGCGCCAAGGGGCGCCGGATCGCGGCCGAGGAGGCCGAGGTCAAGGCCGCCTGAGCGCTTCCGGGCGCTTGCCAAAAGCTCACCGCCCGGCCTCCATGAGACCGGGCGGTTTTGCTTTGGGATCCGGGGCTTGTGGGTCGGGACGGGGTTCTGGCGCTTCGACAGTGCCCGGACGCCGGCGCGTGCGGCGCGCGGACGCGGGATCGATCGCGCCCACGCCAGCACCGACATTCTCGAGTTCAATCAAGCCCGCGCTGGACAGGTCGATCGTGGGGCTGAGCCTTTGCTCGATCCAGCCGCGCACGCGCACGCTTGCGCCCTCCAGCGCTTTCGGTCGCTCGGCGAATTCGCCCAACAGATTTCGGTCCGCCCGGCGCAACGAGACGCTGAACCCCTGGCGCCAATCGGCATCGAAGTTGAGATAGATTACGCCGCGCACCTCAGCGACGCGCACGATGCGGCCCTCGACCACCTGAAACGTGGCGCTGTAGCGAGCGAGCTCGGAAGGTCGATCGGCCCGCCGGACCTGGTAGGCGGCCTCACCCCATAGCCCGCGCTTGGCTTCGCGGGCCGTTCGCTCGGCCCCAAGAAGCTCCGTTGCGCACGCACGATTGCCGGCGAGCGTATGGGCCCGGGCCAGCCCCTGCTCGAGCATGTGCCCCTGCGCCCAATGGCGCTTGTCGTCTTCTCGCCAAAAGACCTGGGCCTGCAAGCGGCCATGGCGATCAGTGCGCTCGCCGCCATAGGCGATCTCGATCGACCTGCCGACCAGGAGGGCGCGCAGCTCCTCCCGCGCCGCCACCTCCATGGGCCACAGGCCGGGCTCGGCGCCGACGTCGATCGCCCGCGGTGCCAGCGCGCCGATCAGCCGCAACTGCGAGCCGTCATCGAGCGTCACCGTCTCGCCGTCGATGATGCGTGTGACCGTCCGCTTGGGGCCGGGCTCGAGGCCGGTGCAGGCAAGGGGGTCGGCGGAGGACTTGGTCAAGGCCACCGGGCTTGCCAGCTGGACGCCAACGGCCAAAGCAAAGAAGCACAGAAGCCTTCGTTGCGATCTACCGGTCGGCGAGAGGCGCAGGAGCATGCGCACAACTTGCCGTGAGCCAACCGCAAATGGCAATGGGCGGGCGGGCTCGAATTGCTCAGGCGGCCTTCTGCGCCCGCCTGGATCTGGAGCGTGACAAGCGCTTCGCGAGTTTGGCCAGCTGTCTTTCGATACCGGCAACGTCGACGATGTTGGGGTCGAAATCGGGACCGCGCCACTCGACCATTTCGGCATGGCGCTGGTGATTCGGGTCCGCCATGGCCTCGAGATACTCGGCATAGCCCCACGGGCCGCCGACGTCTTCGGGCGGGCAGCGACCGGCTGCATCGATGAGCCGCGGACAGGCGACGCCGGAGGTGGGCTCGCACACCTTCTCGATCTTTACCTTGTGCTCCCAGCCGTCGCCGAAGTCGTAGAGGTACTTGAAGGTTTTTGCGCCGGAGGAATCGACCAGATCGGAGAGCGAGGAGCCTTTGGCCGAGAGCACGCGCGGCATGTCGGGCCAGTCGAAGCCCGGCTGCGGTAAGCCCCAGCGGCGGTCGCGCGCGCGGAATTCGTAGAGATGGTAGTTGTCCCAGGGCATGGCGGCCTGGATCACCAGATGCAGATCCGCGAGCTTGATGTCGAGCGGCACCTCGATGCGTCGTGTCACCGTCGGCTGCACGTCATCGAGCGTGATCTTGAGGCCAGCGATCTTCATGGCACGAGTTTAGCCGCACTCCATGCGATGGCCCAAGCCCAGGGCAGCAGTTCATCCACACGATTGATTGGCTGCCTTGGTGCCTTTCTTCGAGAGCCCAAGCGGCTCGTGAGCCGGTGGCACGAAAGAAGGCGCCGCCCGGATGCGAAATCCGGGCGGCGCCTTGGAGACTGGTGAAGAAGGGATCTCGATGCGCCTCAACCCCTTGGTAGACCTGGCAACGACCTACTCTCCCGCGTCTTAAGACGGAGTACCATCGGCGCTGGGGCGTTTCACGGCCGAGTTCGGAATGGGATCGGGTGCAGCCACCCCGCTATAATCACCAGGTCGACGAAAGGGTTGAGGCAAACTTGTCGATTCGTCAGGCGAATTCTCACCGCCCATCATGCGCAGGGCTAGTCCACGCGCTGCGCGGACGTCCCATAGTCGCAATGATGAGCATTGCTTAATGAGAGCGATCAAGCCAATCGAGCTATTAGTACCGGTAAGCTCCACACCTTGCGGTGCTTCCACACCCGGCCTATCAACGTGGTGGTCTTCCACGGCTCTCAAGGGAGTACTCGTTTCGAGGTGGGTTTCCCGCTTAGATGCTTTCAGCGGTTATCCCGTCCGTACATAGCTACCCTGCTGTGCCGCTGGCGCGACAACAGGTCCACCAGAGGTACGTCCATCCCGGTCCTCTCGTACTAGGGACAGCTCCTCTCAATACTCCTACACCCACTGCAGATAGGGACCGAACTGTCTCACGACGTTCTGAACCCAGCTCACGTACCACTTTAAATGGCGAACAGCCATACCCTTGGGACCTGCTTCAGCCCCAGGATGTGATGAGCCGACATCGAGGTGCCAAACGATGCCGTCGATATGGACTCTTGGGCATCATCAGCCTGTTATCCCCGGCGTACCTTTTATCCGTTGAGCGATGGCCCTTCCACTCAGGACCACCGGATCACTATGACCGTCTTTCGACTCTGCTCGACTCGTCAGTCTCGCAGTCAGGCGAGCTTATGCCATTGCACTCGACGGCTGATTTCCGACCAGCCTGAGCTCACCATCGCGCGCCTCCGTTACTCTTTGGGAGGCGACCGCCCCAGTCAAACTGCCTGCCATACAATGTCCCGGACCCGGATGACGGGCCGCGGTTAGACAACCATATCCACAAGGGTGGTATTTCACTTTTCGGCTCCACCTGGGCTAGCGCCCTGGCTTCAAAGCCTACCACCTATTCTACACATGCAAACACGATTGCCAGTGTAAAGCTGCAGTAAAGGTGCACGGGGTCTTTCCGTCTAACCGCAGGAACCCCGCATCTTCACGGGGAATTCAATTTCACTGAGGATGTGCTGGAGACAGTGGGGAAGTCGTTCCGCCATTCGTGCAGGTCGGAACTTACCCGACAAGGAATTTCGCTACCTTAGGACCGTTATAGTTACGGCCGCCGTTTACCGGGGCTTCGATTCAAGGCTTGCACCTCTCCTCTTAACCTTCCGGCACCGGGCAGGCGTCAG
>DATEAT010000179.1:0-3642 GCA_035288225.1 Anaerolineales bacterium
GCCGGCATGTCCGGGGGGCATGTCGACCGCCGGGACCTCCCGCGCCCCCGTTCTCCCGCAGGCCCCGACTCCCTGCCGTTGACCCATTTGACCGCGGGCGGGCCGACTTCGTATAATCGCGGGCACGCCTCGCAGTGCCCCCGCTGCGTTTGAAAAGAGGTTGGTATGTCGGAAAGACCCTTGCCGCTCATCCGCATCGGCGGAACGCCCTCCGAGATGGGGCTCGAGTTTGGCCGCCAGCGCAAAGACTCGATCCGCCACATGGTGGCCGACACGCGCACGTTTCTCGAGGCGACCTACGATCAGATTCAACTGACGTGGGACGACGCTACCTTGCAAGCGCGTAAGTACGAGCCCTATAGCCAGGAGCACACACCCAAATTCTTGGAGGAACTGCGATCGATGGCGCGCGGCGCGGATGTGGCTTTCGAGGATTTGATGATCATCAACTGCCTGGAGGCCATCACCCTCGACGCGATGCACCTCATGAAGTGCACCTCGTTCGCGGTCAACGACGAGCACAGCCTGAACGGACACACCCTCGTCGGCCACAACGAGGATTGGATGCCGGAGGACGAGGACGACGTGGTGCTGGTGCACGCCGAACCGGAGGGCGAGCCGGCCTTCCTGGCCATGACCTACGGCGCCCTGCTGCCGAATATCGGATTCAATGCGGCGGGCATTGCCCAGTGCTGCGACTCGGTCTACCCGACCGATGTGCGGGTGGGCGTGCCGCGCATTTTTGTCTCGCGCCAGGTGCTCGCGGCGCGCACGATCTCGGAGGCCATCTACGCCGCGCTCATCCCTCAGCGCGCGGCCGGTTACAACCATCTGATCGTGCACTCGAGCGGCGAGGGCTACAACATCGAAGTCTCGGCGCGTCACTTCTCGATGGCCTACAGCACCAACGGGCTGCTGGTGCACACGAACCACTTCCTCAGCCGGCACATGTCGCGCCTCGAGAAGAATCCGGATCTCCTGATCTCGTCGCGCGTGCGCTACTTCCGCGCGCTGCGCCTGCTGCGGCGCACGCCGCGCCACGACGTCTCCTCCTTCCAGCGCATCCTGCGCGACCACGTCAACCATCCCAATTCGATTTGCTCGCATGCGGTCATCGACGACAATCCGCTTGACCGTCAAAAGACCATCTGCTCGATGGTGATGGACCTGGACGACCTGCAGATGCACATTGCCTGGGGCAACCCGTGCCAGGCGCAGTTCTACACCTACCCGCTCGAACCGTGAGCCGCTGATGGGCGGGGGCGAGGCCCGGGCGGCGCACGAGCGGGCGGTGGTGGCGTGCCGCCGTTGCCCGCGCCTGGTAGCCTGGCGCGAACAGGTGGCGCACGAAAAGCGCCGCGCCTACCGCGAGTGGGACTATTGGGGCCGGCCGGTGCCCGGGTTCGGCGACCACGCGGCGCGAGTGCTCGCGGTGGGCCTGGCACCCGGAGCGCACTGCTCGAACCGCACCGGGCGTATGTTCACCGGCGACGCCTCAGGCGACTTCCTTTACCCAGCCCTCCATCGCGCCGGGTTTGCCAACCAGCCGACTTCAACTGCGCGCGATGACGGCTTGGCCTTGCACGACCTCTACATCACGGCCCTCTGCCGTTGCGTGCCGCCCGCCAACAAACCCACCCCGCGTGAGATTGCGAACTGCAGGCCGTTTCTTCTGACCGAGCGCGATCTGCTACCCCGTGTGCGAGTGGTGGTTGCGCTTGGGCGGGTGGCGTTCGAGGAGGTGTGGCGCGCCTACCCGCACGAAAGGAATTCATTGAAGCGTTTCGCCTTTGCCCACGGCGCGTACGGGAGGCTGGGCGAGGGGTTGCCCTGGCTCATCGCCTCGTATCATCCCAGCCGGCAAAACACGAACACCGGGCGGCTCACCGCGCGCATGTTCGACCGCATCTGGACGCTGGCGCGAAAGTTGGCGGAAGACGAGGCGTGAAGCGGACGTGAACGGGTGGGCCTGACCTCGGATGGACTCGCTGCCTCGGGAAATTCCCGAGGCCGCCGAGAACCCCTGGTCTTCGTTGGACCGATGCAGCTCGCAAGTCTGGACGGCGAGAGGCCCAGGACATAACGCGCGCCTCCTCCGACCGGACTTACTCTGGAAGTCGCACCCTCTGCGCCCTGTTCATCGCTCTGGCGTTGCGTGCCTGGGCGTCGCAAGCCTCCACGGCCCGCCAGGTGCCCATCGGCCTGCGAACCTCTCAGCCTGCTGGACCGGCGGGAGAAGGAATGCAGACAGCACAGGCACAACCGACTCGAGCTCGGTCGGGCCAGGCAATCGCGACCGATTGAGAAAGGCACGCCACATGCGTTGCCGAAGCGGGTCGCGGGCGATTTCCTCAGTCAGCGCCACGGGCGTAACCCTCGGCAGAGGGGTCAACCGAGCGCGAAAGGTGGCCTGCATCGCTCGTTGGAGAGTATCGCCTGCGAAGGACCGTTGGCTGGCCAGGTGCCACAAGTCATAGACGTCCTTCATGCGGCTGCTTTTCACACCCAGCCGGACCAGGCTCTCGAACTTTTCCGCGACCACGGTCTCTGGAGGATAGGCGCGCATTCTGGCTGCGGGAAACCCGAGCAGCGAGGGGAGTTCCACCGTGACCGGCCCCGGTGTCACCGGATCGCCAAAGCCCACATCCACCTGCAGTGGGATGAGGGCCTTGCCAAGATGGACCTCCGCGCGGAGGCGCACCCCGCGGTAGACCGCCGTTTCCAGGATTTCTTCGCCTCCCACCGAAGCGGGATCGAAGTCGAGCCCATCGGGCACCACGTCGAGTCGGCACACGGACCGCACAATCTCCACCTGTGTCTGCGGCCGGTTGTCTCCGTACCCCAAGAGATCCAGGTCAAGCGTCGGCCGATGAGGCTCGGCCTGCCAAGCTGCAAAGAGCACAGCTCCCTTGAGCAGGAAGCGTCGGGCATACGAGGAGCGTGACAGCCGGTAGAGGAAGCGCTCGATTGCATAGCGGATGAGAAGCTGCTGCAACTCTTCCCCACGGTCATGCGCCATGTTCAGGAGCCGCGCCTTAACCGAGGCCGAGAGACTCGAGCCGGCGTCGACGGGCCTGCTCCGCCTCATTGGAGGGACTCCAGGTAGGGGCGCAGGACTTGGGCCACCCGATCAACCTGCGCGAAGCCCCACAGCTCGTCCAGCGTGAAGCGTCGCCCGTGCCAGCCCTCGCGGAGTGCCTCCAGGGCCACATCCAGGCCGAGCTTGTTGCGGAATTTGAAACAGTCGGCCACCGTTTTAGCGGGCGTCGTGACCCGCAGCGACACACCCTCGACCATGTGGGGCGCGTGGCCGGCCACAAATGCCTGTCCGGAAAAGCGCACAATACGTACTGGCAGATCACGGATGACCGGGCGCCAAGCCTTGCCGGAGATAGCCACCCACACCTCAGAGGGCGACAGCGTGGTCATCCCGTGAAAGCGGAGAGCCGTCAGCAGGCACAGCACACCCCCCGGGATGCGCGCGCCGACCTGGGCCAGCGTATGCTGCTGGCTGATGTCCGCCTGCCCCAGCCGGTACAGCCCGCGGCTCTCACGCACCAGGACCCCGCGCGCCGTCAGGCGGGAGAGGTATTCCCTTGCCAGCCCTTGCTCATCCAGGTCGCGTGCGCGCAGCACGCCCCG
>DATEAT010000180.1:0-10210 GCA_035288225.1 Anaerolineales bacterium
GACGGGGGCCTTCGGCCCCCGTCTCCTTGGTAATCTCTTCCCCTCTCCGCCACTCCCCAACCTGCTGACAACAGCCTCGCGGCGGAGAGGGGGTAGGGGGTGAGGCAGTGTTGTGGTTCAGCAACTTCGCACGAATAATGCGAATTCGGTTAGCGGCCGAGGTGCATCGGCATGATCACGTGCAGGAAGTCCTCTTGACCGACCGGCCTGATGACGCCCGGGCTGGCCGGGCCGGTGGTCTCGAGCGCCACGTTGGGTGTTTTGACGACGCTTAACACGTCCACCAAGTATTTAACGTTGAAGGCAATCTCGATCGCCTGGCCCTCGACCGAAGCCTCCACCACCGTTTCGCCTTCGCCGGTCTCGGCGGCCGTGGCCATCACCTGCAGGTTGCCTGGTGTTGAATCGGCACCCGGCGTCACTTTGAGGCGCGCCGAGTGCGAGGCCTGGCGGGCGAAGATATCCGCCGCGCGGCAGGCTTTGAGGAACTGGGCGGTGGTCATCACCGTGCGCGTGGAGCACGACTTGGGAATGATCGGCGAGAAGTCGGGGAAGGTGCCCTCGATCAGTGACGAGGAGAGTTCGGCGTCCTTCATGCGGAAGATCACCTGGCCGCGCCCGGCGGGCAGGAACATCCACACCAATTCGTCGCCGTCGCCGATCAGGCGCCCAAGTTCGTTGAGCGCGCGAGCTGGGACGATGACTTTGATCGGATCCTTGACCGCGGCCGAGAGCTTGGTGGTGCGCACCGAGAGGCGGAACCCGTCGGCGGCCGCCATGGTCAGCGTCTCGCCTTCCACTTTGACCAGCACGCCGGTGAGGATCGGGCGCGTGTCGTCGGTGGCCGCAGCCAGTGCCACCTGAGCGATCGTCTCACGCAGGTCGTCCACGTTGAGGGCAATGCCCTCGCCCGCCCCGGCCGAAGGCAGTACCGGGAACTCCTGCGCGTCCATGCACTTGATCTCGCTGGTGAATCTGGCGCAATGCAGCTTGAGCGACATGCGCCGCGTGTCGAGCTGCATGCTCACTTGCTCGTTGGGCAGCGCGTTGACGAAGTCCACGAAGGTGCGCGCAGGGATGGTGGTCGAGCCGGCCTGCTCCACCTTGGCTCCGATCCAGCAGGTGATGCCCATCTCCAGGTTGGTGGCCGCCAGCTTCAGACGCCCCTCGTCGGTCGCGACGAGCACGTTGCCCAGCACCGGCAAGACGCTGCGCGCGGCCACGGCGCGTGACACCATGCCCAGTCCGCGGGCCAGATTCTCCTGCAGGCACGAGACTTTCATCGACGATTCTCCCTGAACGCGCGCCGCCGGCGCCGGAATGGTGGACAGGCAGAAGTATACATCGGTTCGCCCCACCCAACGGGGCCTGCCGTTTGTTGTTGCACGAGGCTTGCCAGCGGGCTATTCCGCGGGGCCGACAAAATAGGCCACCGCGCGTGTTCCATCCATGGCCAGGGTGAGCGTGAACCCCGGCCTCTCGCGCGGGATTCGGATCACACGGACGATCTCCGCCATCGCCTGGCGGTCGGGGATCAGCTCGGGCAGGCAGTTGGCGGCCTGTTCCAGGAAAGCCTCGTTGAGCCAATCCCCTTCGTTCGAGGTGGAGATGGCCAGCGGGTAGATCTGGGCCTCGAACAAATCCTGAAAGAAGTGCGTCCCAAACGAGGGGTCGGGCCGCGCGCCCTCCGGCCCGCTGCCAAGTTCGACCAGCGCGCTGGCGTTGTAGATCTCGGCGTACCCGACCGGCACACCCAGGCGCGAGTTGGAGGACCCCCAGCGGCCGGGTCCCAATAGGATGAAGCGCATCCCTGCCAGGCGCGCATTGAGTTGGCCGACGAGGCGGGCCACCTCGGCGCGCGTGCCATCCTCGCGGATGGCCCGATAGGCCTCGGGCGGGACATACACGAGATACTCCACCTGGTCCACATGGCCGCGCGGAATCATGCGCGTGGCGCGGAACAGTACCTGCTCGTCGCGCAAGCCCTGCGGAAGGGCCACAGACCCTCCCGCGCGCAGGTTGCTCTGTGGCCGGCACTGCAGGAGGTGCAGCCCAAAACCCTCCGCCCCTCGCCCAAGCTCGGTCACGGCGAATTCCACGTCCACGGGTCCGCCGAGCGTGCGCGCGAGCGTGGTCAGCACATCCTTGATCAAAGCGACGAAGGACGTCCGCCCGATCAAATTGTCGAAGGTGAGCACCAGATTGCGCGAGGTGACCTCCGGACCGAGAGAGAAAAGCGGCAGGATGGCATCCCCGGTGTCGAGCGAAGCCACCCAGGCCAGACCGGGGTAGTCTACGTCGAGCACTTCCGCCACCGGCCGAGTTGCAAATGTGTTTGTGGTGAGTTCGATGAGATCCACCGACGACTGGCTGTAGCGGCGGATGGCGCCGAGTGAGGTTTCCGGGCGGAGCCGAGGATGGCTGAGCATGATCAGGCGCGGGTAGTCCTCGCCCACGCGTTCCACGGCGCGCGTGCCCAGCCCCAGCACGAGCCGCACGAAACCCTCTTCCGGCCGCATCTGAGAATCCCACACGATCGGGCTGGTGCTGAAGGCCACACCCGCCAGGGCCGGGAAGAGCAGCTCGCGGTAGCGCTCACCTTGCACCTCCTGCAAGAGGATGGCCATGCGCTCGTCGTAATCCAAGAGGCCCATGCGCCGCCGGTAGATGAGGACGTCCGGGTTGTACACGCTGGCATAGATGCGGCGGATGGCCGCGATCAGCGCCTCAAGATTCTCGTCGAGCATTCCCTGATTGGCGCAGAAGAATGTGGCGTACTTGCCGGCAAACGAGGTGCCAAATGAGTCTTCGAGCAGGCTTGAGGAGCGGACGATGATCGGCACCTGGCCCAGCTCGGCCAGGATCGCGCGCAACCCCTCGCGCGCGGCCTGCGGGAAGCGCCCCTGGTCGTAGGCGGCGATGATCGTCGGGTAGTCTTCGGCAATCTGCTCGGGCGTCTTGTACTTCTGGTTGAGGTACTCCAGCCCGTTGAGCGCCAGGAAATCGTAGAACACGTCCGCGCACACGAAGTACGACAGCGGCAGGCGCAGGCGCGGCGCAAGGTGTGGCGCCGCACCTTGCAGGATCTTCCAGCCCAGCAGCAGGCCGCCAGCCTTGCCGCCGATCTTGCCCGTGCCCACCGAGTGGGCCTGGATGGAAGCAAAGTCCCCCGCGTCGAACCACTGCTTGGCCACGCGCACAAAGCTGAGCTGATCGCTGACCATGGTCTTGGTCAGCACCACTCGCATTTCTTCCAGATGATGCGCCACGCGCTCGCGCTCATCCGGGGGCAGCCTCTCGTACTCGGCCATCTGTTGCAGCAACAACTCACGCGGCGCCAGCTCCGGGTTGAAGCCCAGCCCGCCGCTCAGCGCGCCCCCGGGGCGTTCACCCAGCACGGCCTCCACAATGCCGGTGAACAGGTCGAGCGGCAGGTTGTTGGCGAAGTAGAAATCGGTCAGGTGGTCGCGGATCAGACGCAGCCTTTCCTCCCACTGCGCCGGATTCTCCTCGACCAGCGGATCGATCAGGCCTTCACGGTGCTGGGAGGTGATGGCCTTTTCGTGCGCCTCGCGCTCGAAGAGCCCGGGCGCAATAACCCCGCGCCGGTACAGTTCATCACGCATACGCCGGCGGATGGTCGCGGCCAGAATCGGATACTGTGCGATGTGCAGGGTGATGGTGAGGATCTTGGGCGTCTCGTGCGGCAGGGCCGGCATGGCTTCATTCTAATTCGGGCGAGGGGGATTCAAAAAGGGGCGGGGGAACCCGCCTCTCAAACGAGGGGCGCGCTGCGCCTAGGATGTTGCCGATATCGCTGCCACCTCACCCCCTGCCCCCTCTCCCCAGAGAGGCTGGCTTCAAGAGCCCGTGGAGTGGCGGAGTGGGGGTGAGAAAAACAAGGAGACGGGGGCCTAAGGCCCCCGTCTCCTTGTGAGAAAACCTCGCCTCTCCCCCGGATTGACTCCCTCACATCCAGGCTCATGCTCGCCGGGGGGGAGGGGTGGGGGAGAGCCAATCGCGAATTTTCCGTGCGCGCTACACCCAGCCGCGCAGTTTCATGGCCTTGACCACCTTATCGATGGCCACCAGGTAAGCCGCATCGCGCATGTACACCTTGCGCTCGGTCGACATCTGCAGCACGCCGTGGAAAGCCTCGGTCATCTTCTGATCGAGCTTGGCCAGCACCTCGTCCTTCGGCCAGTAGAAGTTCATGTCGTTTTGAACCGATTCGAAGTAAGAAGTGGTGACGCCGCCGGCATTGCACAGGAAATCGGGGATGAGGAAGATGTTGCGCTTGCGAATGATCTCATCCCCCTCGAGCGAGGTGGGGCCGTTGGCGCCCTCCGCGATGAGGCGCACGCGCTTGTGCATCTTGGACGCCGTCTCGCCGGTGACCTGGCCCTCGATGGCCGCGGGGATGAGCACATCGGCTTCCTTGGTGATCCACGCATCGCCATCTTCTATCACATAGCCGGCGGCCTTGGCCTTGGCCTTATCCACTGTTCCGTACTGGTCGGTGATGCTCTGCAAGAAGCGCGCATCCACACCGCTCGGGTGCGAGAAGGTGTAGGTCTTCTTGTCGCCGCCGTCGTAGCACGAGACGCAAGTGACCTTGCCGCCGAGCATCTCTTTGAAGCCGATGGCTGCGTACTGGGCCACGTTGCCGAAGCCCTGGATGGCAGCCACGCTGGCCTTGGGATCCATCCCCAGATGCTTCATGGCTTCGCGCACGACGTAGATCACGCCATAACCGGTGGCTTCAGTGCGGCCGAGCGAGCCGCCGGCGCCCACCGGTTTGCCGGTGAAGACGCCCGGCGTGTACTGGCCCACCAGGCGCGAGTACTCGTCCATCATCCAGGCCATCATCTGCGGCGTAGTGCCCACGTCCGGGGCGGGCACGTCTTGGCGCGGGCCGATATTGCGCCACATCACGTTGACCCATCCGCGGCACAGGCGTTCCTTTTCGCCGTCGGAGAGCGAGGCCGGGTTGACGATGATGCCGCCCTTGCCGCCGCCCAGCGGAATGTCGGCCACGGCGCACTTCCAGGTCATCCAGGTGGCCAGCGCACGCACGGTGTCGAGGGTCTCGTTCGGGTGGAAGCGGATGCCGCCCTTATTCGGCCCGCGCGCATCGTTGTGCTGCACGCGGAAGCCGTTGAAGACCTGCAGGCGCCCGTCGTCCATGCGTACCGGAATGCGGAACTGGAATTCACGCTGCGGCCAGCGCAGAATAGCGCGCACGTCCTCCGACAGGCCGAGGAGTTCCGCGCCGCGGTCGAATTGAGCTTGAGCGAGCACAAACGGATTGTTGGAATTGTCCATCGGGATCCCGTCCATATCTTGCACGAATTCGGCTTACTCCGAGGATGCCGCCGGGGTGCAATGCACCCCAGTGATGAATGGCATCGAGTTGCGGGAGAATCTACCCGTCTCTTCCAGATGACAGGTATTCCTCGAGCAAGGTCTGCACCAAGCGCGGGTCGGCGCGTCCGCGGCTGGCCTTCATCACCTGGCCGACCAACCACTGCACCACGCTGAGTTTCCCGGCGCGCACCTGGTCCGCCTGGGCGGCGTTCTCGCGCACCACGCGTTCGACGATATCGCGCAAAGCCGCCGCATCTCCGATGCGTTCGAGCCCCCGCTCGCGCACGATCGCCTCCGGCGTGCGCCCGCCGCGCAACATCTCTTCGAGCACCGCCTTGCCGCTGGCGCCGGTGATCCCGCCCGTGACGACGCGCTCCACCAGGTCCGCGAAGTCGGCGGGCGCAAGCGCCGGCTGGCCGTGGGCATCCACCAGCGGGCGGCCGAGGGCGTTGAGCGTCCCAAACAAGTCGCTGGTGAGCCAGGCTGCCAGCCGGCGCGGCGCGAGCGCCGGGCGGGCGCGCGCGCTGGCCTCGAAGAAATCCGCCGTGGCGCGGTCCTCAACGATCACCTCGGCCTCCGCGGCACCCAACTGGTACTCGGCCATCAGCCGTTCGCGCCGTGCATCGGGGAGTTCGGGCAGCGCCGCGCGCACCCGCGCAAGCGCATCGGGTTCGATCCGTAGCGGAGGCAGGTCCGGCTCGGGGAAGTAACGGTAGTCGTGTGCTTCCTCTTTGCTGCGCTGGCTGGTTGTCTCGCCGCGTGTCTCGTCCCAGCCCAGCGTTTCTTGAATCACGCGTTCGCCGCGCGCGAGGAGTTCACTTTGGCGAAGCACCTCGTAGTCGATCGCGCGCACCAGAGAACGGAAACTGTTCAGGTTCTTGATCTCCACTCGTGTGCCGAGCTCCTGGCTGCCCGCGGGGCGGATCGAGACGTTGGCCTCGAAGCGGATCACCCCCTTCTCCATGTCGCCGCTGTTCACTTCCAAGTAGCGCAGCAGGCGGCGCATGGCTGTGGTGTAGGCCTTCACCTCTTCGACGGAGAACAAATCGGGCTCTGAGACGATTTCGAGCAGCGGCACGCCGGCGCGGTTGAAATCGACCAGCGAGGCCGGCGGCTGGCCCTCGGCGTGGGTCAGCTTGCCGGTATCTTCCTCCAGATGCACGCGTCGCAGGCGCACCACGCGCGAACCGGCCGGCGTAACGATGCGCAGCGCGCCGCCGCTCGCCAGCGGTGTCTCGTATTGCGAGATCTGGTATCCCTTGGGCAGGTCGGGGTAGAAGTAGTTCTTGCGGGCAAAGATGCTCTCCGGCAGGACCTCGCAGCCGAGAGCGAGGGCCACGCGCAGCGCCAGCTCTACCGCGCGCTGGTTAACCACCGGCAGCGTGCCCGGGTAGCCCAGGCAGATCGGGCAGACGGCGCTATTGGGCACGGCCTGGGTGGTATCCACGCGGCGGCAGCCACAGAACATCTTGGTCTGTGTTTGCAGCTCGGCATGAATCTCCAGCCCAATAACCGGCTCGTAGGACATGCGGCGCGCCGCTCCCGGCGCTGAGCGCGCGGCCAGTTACGGCCGCAGCACCTTGAAGTTGTCGAAGAAGATGTCGGTGCCGGCCTCGTCATACGCGCCGGCGACGAGCCCCACGTCGCCGCTGGCGAGGGTGTCGTCGCTGACATCCGCCACCAGTAACTCATTGACATAGAGCCGAAGCGACGACCCTACACATTCCGCGCGCAGGTGGTTGGTGGTCTTGCCCTGGACAATGGCATCCGCAGGTTGCATAACATCGCCCGAAAGCCCAGTCCACTCGCCTGCGTTGTACTTGGCGATGATGGCGAACCCGTCGCTGCTGATTACAAATATGTAGAAGTTTTCGGCATCCTGGTACCTGCAGAGGACACCAAAGTCGTTGTCCAGCGGTCCTGCGGTCATCGTCGCATCGACCTCAATGACGGCGTCCTCCACAGAGATGCCGGGGTGGGCCCAGATGTCAGATTGTGTCTCGTTAACCCAGATGCGGTATCCGCCCCGGGCATAGTCGGTGATAACCTGTTCATCTGAGCGGCGATCCCATCCGGAATCCGTGCTCGAGAAGTCGTCGGAAAACAGCACATTGCCCGTGGCAGCCGCTTGCGCACTCGGCTCGCGCGCCTCGAAGTTGTCGAAGGCCACGCGCAGGCCGCCGTTGTCCCAGGTGCCGGCAATCAGCCCCGCGTCGCCCTCCGTCAGGTCATCGTCGGTCGCTTCGCCCAGCACCACGCCGTCGGCCATGAGCGTCAGCCGGTTGCCAATGCAGGCTGCGCTGAGCGTCGTATCGCGACCCGACGGCACGTCACTCGACTCGGTCCAGTCCAGAATCATCAGCGTCTCGTCGTCAATACTCTTCCAGATGGAGAAGTATCCGTCCTCACTGATCTCGAGTGCATAGAAATTGCGGTTATCCTGGTAGCGGCACAGCAATCCGAAGTCGCTGTCACCGGTGGAGGTCTGGATGTGCGCCTCCACCGAGAGGATGACATCCGCCGGCGTCTCGACGGGTGCCGGCACCCAACTCAGGTACTTATCGGGTATCACATCGATCAGGTAGGTCCCGCCGGAATAGGCTAGACGGGTTTCTTCTGTGCTCTCCTCTGCCCACCCGCTGTTGGCGCTGGAGAAGTCGTCGGCGAAAATCACCTCGCCCGCGGTCGGCGCACGCGCTGGTTCACTGGGTGCCTCGATGATCATCACCCGGCCCTCGGCCGCGGCGTTGATCAGCGGCATGGCCAGTTTCACCGGGCGCAGCGCATTGATGAACCCGCCGGTCGGAATGCAGGTGTCGTTGTCGTCGACACTCCCGTCGCGGTTGGTGTCGGCCAGCGGCCGGCAGTCGACGATGTCCGCATCGCCGCCCGAGCCCACCTGGGTGGGGATGCCGATCAGTTCTCCCTGGCCGTTGAGCGCCATGCCACCGCTGTTGCCGCCGGCGATCGTGGCGGAGGTTTTGATGAACGCGCGCTTGCCGACGTTGCTTTCAGCGGTGAACCCGCTCACTTCACCCGAGGTGAGCGTGATCGTCTCGCCGCCGATACCCGGGTAGCCGAGAATCGTGACCGCATCGCCCAGCTCCAGGATGTCGGAATCGCCGAGCGGCACGACCGGCAAGTTAAGCGAACTGCGTTCGATCGGGTTCCCGTCGAGATCGCTCACCACGCGGATGACCGCAATATCCAGATCGGCATCGGCCTGCATCACTTCCGCCAGGTAAGTCGGCTCGGGCGGCTCATCCGGCTTGAGGGTGAGCGCCACCACCAACCCGCCGAGCGGGAAGTTCCTGGGCGCCAGCACAACGTGCGCATTGGTGAGGATGAGCCCATCCGCGGAGATGATGGAGCCCGAGCCGCGCCAGGCGGAGTTGCCGTCACGGTCCACCGCGATGATTTCGACCGCCGCCAAGTATGGCACCTCGCCCGCGACGCGCGGACGGGGGGTGTTTTGAATAATCGACCCTGTTCCAGGTGTCGCCGCCGGAACGGGGGGCGTGCCCAGGTTGCAGCCCAGCACCACTAAGAGGGCCACGCCCAGCGTGGCGAGTTTCAACCGATGTGACATACGTCCCTCCACCTCGAGCCTCATCCGTGCCGCCGCAAGAAGCGCTCCATCCGGTTGAGCGCTTCCTCTATTTGTTCGTAGGCCGTGGCGTACGAGCAACGCACGAAACCCGTTCCGGCCGCACCAAACGCCGCACCCGGCACCACGGCCACTCGTTCCTCTTCCAGCAGCCGTTCGGCGAATTGCGTATCGTCCATCCCGCTGCGCTCGACGGAAGGGAAGGCATAGAAGGCGCCGCGCGGCTCGAAGCACGTGAGGCCCAACCGATTGAGCCCGCCCACGATCAGCCGTCGGCGCCGGTCGTACTCACTGACCATCTTCTCGACGAACGCTTCGCCCTCTGCCAGCGCCGTGACTGCGGCCACCTGGGCCGTAGTAGGCGCCGACATGATCGTGTACTGGTGTACCTTGCGCATCGCGGCCAGCAATTCGGCCGGCGCGGCGGCATAGCCGATGCGCCAGCCGGTCATGGCGTAGGCCTTGGAGAACCCGCCCAACGTGATGGTTCGCTCGCGCATGCGCGGCAGCGAGGCGAAGCACACATGCTCCACGCCGTACACCAGGCGATCGTAGATCTCATCGGAAATGACAAAGAGATTTCGCCGCTCAGCCAGCTCGGCCACCTGCTCCAGCGCCGCACGGCTCATCACCGCGCCGGTGGGATTGTTGGGGTAACCGATCAGAACGGCCTTTGTGCGGGGCGTGATCGCGCGCTCGATATCCTCCGCCGTCACCTGGAAGGAATCCTCGACGCGCGTGGCCAGGTAGACCGGCTCGCCGCCGGCCAGCGTTACCTCCGGGCCGTAGGCGACGAAACACGGCTGCGGCACGATCACTTCGTCACCTGCGTCGAGCACCGCCACCAGCGCCAGGTAAAGCGCCTCCGAGACTCCCACGGTGATGATGATTTCGTCCGCCGGGTTGTAGCGCAGGGCATAGCGGCGCAGCAGGTGGTCGCAGAGCGCCTGGCGCAGCTCGAGAATTCCTGAGTTGGAGGTGTAGTGCGTCTCGCCGCGGCGCAACGAGGCGATGCCGGCCTCGAGCACCGGCTCGGGAGTCACAAAATCCGGCTCGCCGATGCCCAGCGAGATGACATCTTTCATCGTCGCGGCAATATCAAAAAAGCGCCGTATGCCTGAAGGAGGAATGTGGGCAATGCGCTTGGCAACCTCAGGCGACATGCAGCCTCCTGATCTGGGGGCGGTTTACGGCGAGGCCGGCGGGCGGCTCTCGTCCGCCGCCGGTTCCAGCGGG
>DATEAT010000181.1:0-55531 GCA_035288225.1 Anaerolineales bacterium
CCCGCCACTCGTCGTACAGCTCGACATACAACAACTCGAAGCGCGCGCCCGCCGCGGTGCGCACGCGGAACCTCGTGCCGCCCGGAATGCGCCACTGCGCCTCCACCGCGGCCACCTCGTAGCGCATGCCGTGCCAGGTGAGCGCCAGCGGCCGCTCGGCGTAGGTAAACCCGGAGTGACACTCGACCCGTTCGCCCATCGTTCGCGGTTTACTCGAACCCAACCTCGGATGAATCGCCGACAATCATCGAGCGGAACCCGCCGCGGATGCGCGCCTGGCGCCCCACCAGCGAGCCCGACAGCACCGCCCCGCTGATCTCCGCCTCCTCATCCACAACCGAATCGCGCACGACCGAATCCTCCACCACGCAGCCAGCCGCCAGCGAGGCATACGGCCCGATCACCGCGCGCTCGACGCGCGCTGCAGGATCCACAAAGACCGGCGGCACGACGACCACGCCGGGGCGCGCCGCCGAGGCGGAGGCCGAATTCTCCCGTCCGTGATCGAGCAGGTAACGATTGGTGTGCAGCAGCGCATCCGGCTTGCCGCAGTCCTCCCACACCTCCACCGGTTCCACGCGCATCTTCAGCCCGCGCTCGAGCATCAGGTTGAGCGCCTCGACGAGGAAGAACTCGCCGTTGAGGTGCAGGTTGCGCTTCATCTGCTCTTCGATGGCCTGGGCCAGATCCTCGCCCTCGGGCAAGAAGTAACACCCGACGACCACCAGGTTGTTCTTGCGGTCGGCGGGTTTCTCAACCAGACGGCGCACCCACCCGCCCTCGCCGACCTCGGCCACCCCAAAGCGCCGCGGGTCGTCGACGGCTTTGACCCAGGCCACACCCGCCTCGCCGCTGCCGATTGCCCGCCGCAGGTCGGTCTCGATGAGCGTATCGACAAATAGCAGCAACACCGGACCGTGCAGGAATTCTCGCGCCAGCCACAGCGCGTGCGACTGCCCGAGCATCTCGCGCTGCTCCACATAGCGCGCGGTCAGGCGCGGGTAGGCGCGCTGTACGTAGGCCTGCACCTGATCGCCCAGGTAGCCGACGATAAAGACCACGTCCTTCACGTCGGGCAGGTCATCGAACATATCCAGCACGTGGCCCAGCACGGGCTGCCCCGCCACCGGCACAAGCGGTTTGGGTTTGCTCCAGGTGAGCGGGCGCAGGCGGGTGCCGAAGCCGGCCATAGGCAAGAGCACATTCATAGCACGGGTGCCTCCAGGTGCCAGCGGGTCGATTGCTGGTAGCCCCATCCGGCGCGCAGAAGCAGCGCCTCGCTCAGGGGCGGGCCGTTGAGCTGCATCCCGATGGGCAGCCGCTGCGAGTCGAACCCGCAGGGCAAGGCCAATCCGGGGATGCCGGCCAAGTTGGCCGGCAAAGTGAAGACGTCTTCGAGATACATGGCTAGCGGGTCGCTGGTGTGCTCACCGAGCCGGAAGGCCGTGGTGGGCGCCACCGGGCAGGCGATGAGATCCACCTGGCTGAAGGCGCGGTCGAAATCCTCCCGGATGAGCGTGCGCACCCTTTGCGCCTGGGCGTAGTATGCCTCGTAGTATCCGGCCGAAAGCGCGTACGTGCCGAGCATGATGCGCCGCTTGACCTCCGCTCCAAAGAGTTCACCACGGGTGGCTGCATAGGTCTGCCACAGGTCGGGCGCCGCTTGGCGCGGACCGAAGCGCATCCCATCGTAGCGCGCCAGGTTGGCCGAGGCCTCCGCCGGCGCAATCAGGTAGTACACCGGCAGCGCGTAATCGGTGTGCGGCAGCGAAACCTCGCGCACCTCCGCCCCCAGCGCAGCCAGGACCTGGACTGCCTGGCGCACCGCCTGCTCCACTTCGGGCTGGATACCGGCGATAAAGTACTCGCGCGGCACCCCGACTCGCACGCCGTGCAGGTCCGGATCGCCCGTCAGTGACTGCAGATAGTCGGGTACGGGTTGCTCGAGCGTCGTCGAATCGAGTGGGTCGTGGCCGGCCATGACACCCAGCACCAGCGCGGCATCCTCGACCGTGCGCGTCAGTGCACCCAGGCAGTCGAGCGAGGAGCCATACGCCACCAACCCATAGCGCGAGACGCGCCCGTAAGAGGGTTTGATCCCGGTCACGCCGCAGAATGATGCGGGTTGGCGAACGCTGCCGCCGGTGTCGGTGCCCAGCGCGGCGGGCACCATGCGCGCCGCCACGGCCGCGGCGCTGCCGCCGCTCGAGCCACCCGGAACCCGTGTGGCATCCCACGGGTTATGGGTCGGACCGTAGGCCGAGTTCTCGGTGGAGGAGCCCATCGCAAATTCATCGGTGTTGGTCTTGCCCACCACAATCGCCCCGGCCGCGCGCAGGCGCGCCACACCGGTGGCATCGTAGGGCGGAGTGAACCCCTCTAGGATTCTCGAACCGCAGGTGCAGGGCAGGCCTGTCACGCACACCACGTCTTTGACCGCCAGCGGTACGCCCAGAAGCGCCCCCGCAGGCTGCTCCTCACCGCGGGCCGTTGCCAAGCGACGGTCGGCCTGGCGCGCTTCGTCC
The DNA here is from genome assembly GCA_035288225.1 of Anaerolineales bacterium. Lineage (GTDB taxonomy): Bacteria > Chloroflexota > Anaerolineae > Anaerolineales > RBG-16-64-43 > RBG-16-64-43. The sequence goes on from DATEAT010000181.1 coordinate 2,526, forward strand.
AGCGCGGCCTCCGGCCGCAGAGCAAGGAAGGCATGCTGCTTTTCATCGAATCGGTGGATGCGCTGCAGACAGGCGCGTGTGAGTTCCAGGCTGCTGATCTCGCCGTCGCGCAGCATGCGGGCAGCCTGGGCCAGCGAAAGGTCGGTGAGGTCCATGGGCCGGGTCGGCTTACTCGAAGACCGGCGGCACGCGGAACATGCCGCGCGCGCGGTCGGGGGCCTGGCGCAAGACCTCCTCCGGCGCGAGCGAGGCGCGCGGCTCATCGGCGCGTGTCACCGAATGCGGCGCAAGCACCGAGGTGGTCGGAGGAATCAAGGAGGTATCGACAGCTTGCAGGCGCGCCGCATACTCGAGAACTGCTTCCAGTTGCTCGCGATATCGCGCGGCCTCGTCCGCTGTCAGGTTGAGATGTGCCAGATGGGCGATGTGCTCAACTTCTTCGCGTGTGAGCGCCACCCGCCAATTATACCTCACGCACTTTGGTCACTCGCGCGAGAGACCCCCGCGCCACGAGCCTACTCGTTTGCGCGCGCGACAGCTCGCACGATTTTGTTGAGCGGTGTCCGCGCGACTCCTCAAATCCGTGCCTGTCGATCGCCCGCGCCGCGGCCAAACCGTCATCTTCGCGACTCCTCGGCCCGCGAAATGGCGTGCGGCGCACTCCGTTGTGCTCCCCGGCCGTCACAATGCGACTCGAGTAATTTAAGACTCTCTTCAACGCAGGATGAACGCCCTGCCCAGCTACCCACATGTTGGAGAGGGTACAGATGTTTCTCTGTGGGTGGGGTATCGTGAGCCAGGATCCAGGAGGTGTGCGGCGCGTTCGCGTTCCATGTGTTGCGCGTGCTCGTTAACCTCCATTCACCTTAAAGGTTCGATTCTTTTTACGTTTGCGTCATGCTGCGATATTGCCGAAGGGTCATGGTGTTTGCTAGAATGATATGTGCACGCCGAAGGTGCCCCACACCGCTCGGCGCGCGTCTTCACAACGGAGCGAATGCGTTTTGCAGCTCCGGAAACCATACGGGAGAGACACAACTCAGACCAGCATACGCTTCCCGCGCGGGAAGCGAAATGGCGCATCGCTGTAGAACGAGGCCCGCATGAACGGCGAACAAGCTTGGCAGGCGGCAGTTGGGCAGTTACAAATGGAATTGAGCAAGGCGACCTTCGATACCTGGGTGCGCGACGCGCACTTTGCCTCGTACGCGGAGGGCACCTTCACCATCTCGGTGCTCAACGGATATGCCCGCGATTGGCTGGAAGACCGCCTGGCCAGCACCGCCCGCCGCATCCTGACCGGCGTGTGGGGCTCGCCGGTCGAGGTGCGCTTCGTCGTCGGCCGCCCCGCCCCTGCGGATGACCCCTTCGCCGCGCCATCCGAGGCGCCTCGGGCCGCGGCCTCTGCACCCTCGGCGAGCGGCGCCCGGCCGGCCGGACCCAACCTCAACCCGCGCTACACATTCGCCACCTTCGTCGTGGGCAACAGCAACCGCCTCGCCCATGCGGCCTCGCTGGCCGTCGCCGAGAACCCGGCGCAGGCCTACAACCCGCTCTTTCTATACGGCGGAGTGGGGCTGGGCAAGACTCACTTGCTGCACGCCATTGCCAACCTGTGCGTTGCGCGCGGCTCGGAGGTGCTTTACGTCACTTCCGAGGACTTTACCAATGACCTGATCAACGCCATCCGCGCCCACACCACAGACGCCTTCCGCGAGAAATACCGCCGCCTGGATGTGCTGCTGATCGACGACATCCAGTTCATCGCCGGCAAAGAGTCCACCCAGGAAGAGTTCTTTCATACCTTCAACGCGATGCACGGGCAGGATCACCAGATCGTGCTCTCCTCCGACCGGCCACCCAAGGCCATGATTACCCTCGAAGAGCGGCTGCGCTCGCGCTTCGAGTGGGGCCTCACCGCCGATATCCAGGCGCCGGACCTCGAGACGCGCCAGGCGATCTTACGCTCGAAGGCCGAACGCGCCGGGCGCGTGGTGCCGCCGGAGGTGCTCGAGCTCATCGCCCGCCGCGTGCAGAGCAATATCCGCGAGCTCGAAGGCGCCCTCACGCGCCTGATCGCCCTCGCGGATTTGAGCGGCATGCCCCTGGCCGCAGAAATGGTCGAGCCCTCGCTGGCCGATCTCTTGCCTAAGAACCGCCCGCTCGATCCGGCGGTGATTATTGAGGCCGTCGCCTCGCATTTCGCCGTCGACCGCGCTCGCCTGCTTGGCAAGGACCGCTCTCGCGAGATTGCGCTTCCTCGCCAGGTAGCGATGTATCTCATTCGCGAGGAGACCAATACCTCACTACCTCACATCGGACAGGTGCTCGGCGGCCGCGACCACACCACCATAATGTACGGCTGCGAAAAGATCGGCGGCCTCCTGGAACATGACGACAATCTTCGACGGGAGGTTATGGCCATTCGCCAGCAGCTGTACAATCCTCAGCCGCTGATGGTGGCTGCCTGATGGTCTGCCGTTCCGCTCACACTCGAATGCCCAGGGCCTGTGGAAAGCCTGGGCATTTTCTGTTGATGCGCGCGGAACGCCATTCCCCATCGCCCGTTTCTCCCCGCGACACTCGTTCCTCCTTCCACATATCCACACCCGGCCCCTCCACAGCCTGTGGGTGGCGAGGAGGGCTCTGCGTTGTGGATAAGTGGCCTGTTTCTGTGGATAACCATCATCAACTGGGGAGAGGGCAAGCCGGTGAGCGGTTTTCTCGCGGGATTACGGGGGCCTGTTATGCACGGCAGGCAGGACTGTTGGACATACGCAGGCGCAGGTTCTCTTTCCTCTCCTCCACGCAGTTCCTGTTTCTCCACCGGCGGCCAATGACTCCATCCGAGGCCGCTCAATCGGCGGCGAGCGCTTTTGCCGCAATTGATGCGCGTGGCGTCGTTTCGTCGCCGCCTGTGGTCACTCTCCACATCTCCCCAGGCCCTACGACGACGGCTTCTATTAATACATGTAAGAGAGATGGAAGAGAGATGGCGATTCTCCCCCATCGCGCAGCCCACCGCGACACCACCCGGGCTGCATGAGAATACTCGCGGTCGACATTGGCACGGGAACACAGGACATACTCTATCTCGACACACGCCTCAGCCCGGAAAACGCGTACAAACTCGTTTTGCCGGCGCCTACCCTGATCATCCAGCGCCAGATACGCGCTGCAACCCGGCGCGGCGTTCCACTCGCGCTCGAAGGGCGCATGATGGGCGGCGGGCCCAGCGCCTGGGCCGCCGAGGCCCATGTGCGCAGCGGCCAGGCTGTCTTTGCCACGCCGGAAGCGGCGCGATCCTTCAACGACGACCTGCGCGTGGTTGAGTCGCAGATGGGTCTGCACCTGGTTGAGCAGGACGAGCTGCGGCGGCTTCCGCCGCACACGGAGCACATCCGCTTGGGCGATTTCGACATCGATCCCATTCGGCGGGCGCTGGAACAATTCGGTGTGAGGCTCACGCCCGATCTTCTGGCGCTGGCAGCATTCGACCATGGCAATGCACCGCGCGGCGTGTCCGATCGCCAATTCCGTTTCGACTATCTCGACCGGCAGATTCGCGAGGCGCGGCAGCTCTCGCGCCTTGCCTTCCCCACAACCGCCGTGCCTCCCCCGATGACCCGTTTGCAGGCTCTGGCCGAGAGCGGGCGCGAGGCGGCCGAGCGGGTGATGGTCATGGACAGCGCGCCGGCGGCCGTGCTCGGCGCCTTGCTCGACCCGCGCGTGGCCGAGCTGCACGCGCCGCTCGTGGCGAACGTCGGCAACTTCCATGTGTTGTGTTTCCGCTTGCGGCGTACGGCCGCGGGCGAGCACGCAATTGAGGGTCTCTTCGAGCACCACACCGGGTTGGTAACACAGAGCGAGTTGGAGAGGTTGGTGCGCGCGCTGGCGGAGGGCACACTGACGCAGGCCGAGGTCTTCGAGGCCAACGGACACGGGGCGCTCATCTACGCGAGCCACAGCCTTGCCCTAGAGAGCCTAGCCAGCCCGCTGGTGGTTGTCGGTCCGCGGCGCGGCCTGCTGCAAGGGTCGGCGCTCAGGCCGTACTTCGCTGCGCCCTTTGGCGACATGATGTTGGCCGGCGCCTTCGGTTTGATCCGGGCCGCAGCGGACGTATTCGCAGATCTTTGGGTCGAATTGTTGACTGCCCTCTTGCAGCCGAGCCAGACAGCGCCGTGGGATGTCTTCGATGAATAACGGCCGGCAGTGGTCAGAGTTGCGCCGCGCATGGCTTCGTGATAGTATTCTCTGCAACCCCCAAGACAGTTCACTTCCCCACGGAAAGGAGGGATCGCCCCAACGATCATCCCCTGGACGCTCACGGCACGCACGTCGTCTCAAGCCGAGTGACAAATTCTCTGGAGGAGAAAGAACATGCACAAGCGACTGTACGCAGTCTTGGCCGTCGTCATGATGGCCTCCCTCGTTCTGGCGGGCTGCGCCACACCCACGGCGGCCCCCACCGAAGCGCCCGTGGTTCCCACCGCGGCACCGGTCCTTCCGACTGCGGTCCCGCCCACCGCGGTTCCGCTCCCGGGCGCAGGCTACATTGCCTGCCAGGTCTCGGACACAGGCGGCACGGATGACAAGTCGTTCAACCAGTTTGCCTGGGTCGGGTTTGAGCGCGCCCAGGAAGAATTGGGCGTCGATATTCGCTTCCTCGAGTCCAAGGGCGAGGCCGACTACGAGCCGAACCTGAACGCCTTCGTTGGGGAAGGCTGCAACACGATCTTCGGCGTGGGCTACCTGCTGGATGGTGCCTTGGCGAAAATTGCGCCTGCCAATCCGGATGTCAACTTCGGAGGCATCGACACATGGTCGCCTGATGTGGCGAACTACATGGGCAGCTACTACAATATCCATGAAGCCACGATGCTGGCTGGCTATCTGGCGGCGGGCATGACCAAGACTGGGATTGTCGGCGTGTACGCCGGCCTCAACATCCCACCGGTCACCGCCTTCAGCGATGGCTACTACATGGGTATCGACGCCTACAACAAGGCTCACGGCACGAGCGTGAAGCTCGTGGGCTGGGACCCGGTGGCGCAGGATGGCCTGTTCACCGGTGACTTTACCGACACCGACAAGGGCCGCACGATGACCGAGACGCTGCTCGACGCGGGCGCCGACATTATCATGCCCGTGGCCGGCCCGGTGGGCGCGGGCAGCCTGGCGGTCTTCGAAGAGCGCGGCACCGGCCTGCTCATCGGTGTAGACACCGACTGGAGCGCGTTCTATCCGGATCAGGCCGACTTCGTGCTCGCCAGCGCCATGAAGCGCATGGACCTGTTTGTCTTTGACACCGTCAAGGCAGGCGTGGACGGCACGTTCACCGGCGGCAACTTCACCGGTACGCTCGAGAACGGCCGCGTGTCCATGGATGTGGGTTCCGCGTGGATTGCCAAGGTCCCGGCCGCTCTCATGGCCGAGATCGAGGCGCTGAAGGCCAAGATCATCTCTGGCGAAGTGAGCGCCAAGTTCCCGCGCGCAAGCTAGTTCGTCAGGGTATGGCGCACGAATCTCTTACGCAAACGAGAGCCAGGAGCCCGTCCTGGCTCTCGTTTGCTAGTTCGCGGAGTAAGCGGAATTGCCTACCGCGGAGTTCTGTGCTGTAATACCCGGCAGCGCAGACTGCTCTTGACTCGCCCTGCCCACCTCCTCTGGGACCTTCCTGTAATGAGGCTCGCATGACGCCTATCCTTGAACTTGACGGCATTACCAAACGCTTCCCGGGCGTCCTGGCTAATGACCGGATTAGCCTGTCGCTGGAAGAGGGGGAGATCCATGCCCTACTGGGAGAGAATGGCGCCGGCAAGACCACGCTGATGAATATCCTCTACGGGCTGTACCATCCCGACGAGGGCACGATCCGCATTCGGGGAGAGGTCACCCACATTCGATCCTCCAGCGACGCGATTCGAGCCGGGATCGGCATGGTTCACCAGCACTTCATGCTCATCCCGGTGTTCACAGTCACCGAAAACGTCATGCTGGGGGACGAGACCACGAAGTTCGGCGGGATCTTGGATCGTGAATCGACGGCCAGTCGCATCCGGGAGATCTCCAGCACCTACAAACTCGAGGTCGATCCCGATGCGCGGGTCAGCGCTTTGCCCGTGGGCGTCCAGCAGCGGGTGGAGATCATCAAGCTGCTGTACCGAGAGGCCAGCATCCTGATCTTCGACGAGCCCACGTCGGTGCTCACGCCCCAGGAGGCCGATCAGCTGTTCGGCATCATGCGCTCACTGGCCGAGAGTGGGAAGTCGATTATCTTCATCACCCACAAGCTGCGGGAAGTGCTGGACGTGGCGGATCGCATCACGGTCATCCGCCAGGGCCAGGTGATCGGCACAACCACGCCGCAGGATGCCAACATGGGCAAGCTGGCGTCGATGATGGTGGGGCGAGATGTGGTCCTGGAGATCGAGAAGGCGAAGGCCCGGCCGGCGGAGGTGACACTGCGGGTGAAGAACCTCAAGGTGCTTTCGGATCGGAACGCGCTGGCGGTGAACGGCGTGAGCTTCGAGCTCTCGGGCGGAGAGGTGCTGGGCGTCGCCGGTGTGCAGGGCAACGGACAGACGGAGCTGGTGGAAGCGCTGACCGGATTGCGACATCCGGTCGATGGCCGCATCGAGCTGCTGGGGACGGATGTCACGCACGCCACGCCGCGCCAGATCACCGAGCTTGGGACGGCGCACATCCCTGAAGACCGCCAGCGCGACGGGCTGGTGCTCTCGTACCCAGTCACCGACAACCTGGTGCTGAACACCTACTACCTTAAGCCCTTCGCCGAGAGGGCCGTCCTACAACGGGAGGCGATCCTCGATCATGCGACCGAGCTGGTCGTGGCGTTCGACATTCGCGCCCCATCTCCGCTGGTGGATGTCAGCACACTGTCCGGCGGCAACCAGCAGAAGGTGATTGTGGCCCGCGAGTTGTCGCGCCCGATCAAGCTGCTGGTGGCGGCCCAGCCCACGCGAGGGCTGGACGTGGGGTCGATCGAATACATCCACAGTCGAGTGATCGAGAAGCGGGATGAGGGCGTGGCTGTGCTGCTGGTGTCGACGGAGCTAGACGAGATCATGCAGCTATCGGATCGGATCGCGGTCATGTACCGGGGGCAGATCGTGGACATCGTGGCCATTGGGGACGCGACCAAGGAGCGGATCGGGCTGTTGATGGCCGGCGTACACCCCGGGGACACAGGCGCCTAGCGGGCGTCTGCACTCAAGTCAAGGCTTCGCGTGAGGTTCGATCCAATGACAAACGCGGAAGACAAGACGAAGAAGGCAGGGAAATCCGCAGTCGGCATCTTCTTCGAAGAAGTCAGCCGGAGTTCCCTGGTCATTCCCGTCCTGGCGATCTTCAGCGGGCTCCTGCTGGGGGGCGTCATCGTCGGCCTGTCCTCGGAAAATGTGTATACGATGTGGGCCGTATCGCCGATTCAAGCCATCGGCAACGGGCTGAAGGCCGCCTGGGAATCCTACGTGACCCTATTTAGCGGGTCCTTCGGCAGCCCGGCCAAGATGATTGCCGCAATCCAAGGTGGAGACGGCCTGGCAATCCGCCGGGCGTTCAACCCGCTGTTTGAGAGCCTGGTGAAGTCCACTCCATATATCTTCGGCGGCCTGGCGGTGGCGCTGGGTTTCCGCTCGGGCCTGTTCAACATTGGCGTTGAGGGCCAGATCTTCATGGGCGGGATCTTCTCGGTGTGGGTCGGCTACACTTTCATCGGGCTACCCGCCATCATCCACCTCCCGCTTGCTTTCCTGGCTGGAGCGCTGGGAGGGGCGCTGTGGGGCTTCGTCCCCGGGCTGCTCAAAGCCAAGACCGGCGGCCACGAAGTGATCAACACGATCATGATGAACTACATTGCCTTCCGGCTCACCGACTGGCTGCTGCGCGAGCCGATGAAGCGCCCGGGCTCCACCAACCCGATCAGCCCGATCATCGAGGACAGCGCCCGGTTACCGCAGTTCTTCCAGGATCCAATCCGCTTCCATCTCGGATTCTTCGTCGCCCTGGCTGTGGCGGCGCTGGTGTACTGGTTCCTGTTCAAGACCAAGTGGGGATTTGATCTGCGCACGGTGGGCGCCAACCCGCGCGCGGCACGCTATGCGGGTATGAACATCGTCAAGAGCACGATCGTGGCGATGTCGCTCTCAGGCGCGCTGGCAGGAATGGCCGGCGCCAACGAGCTGCTGGGCGTGAACCATCACCTGTCGCAAACATTCTCTCCGGGATACGGGTTCGACAGCATTGCCCTAGCGCTGCTCGGCAGGAATCACCCGCTGGGGGTGGTGCTATCGGCGCTGCTGTTCGGCACACTGCGCAACGGCGCCATGCGCATGCAGGCGGCGGCCGGCATCCCGATCGACATCATCTCGGTGATGCAGGCGCTGATCCTGGCCTTTATCGCCGCGCCGGCGATCGTCCGCACCATCTACCGCCTCAAGGAACCCAAGAAGGCCGAGGCCGGAGTTCATGTCAGGGGCTGGGGAGGGAGCTGAACCGATGACCGCCCAGACGTCCACGCTTGATACGGGTCAGGTCTACGTATCCCAAACCAGACGGCGAATCATGGGGCTCGTGTTCCTGGGCATCGCAGCGCTGATCTGGTTTGCGTTTGTGCGCGGGATCGACCCCGAGATGACGACGACGATGCGCTTGTACCCGGGCGGATCGAAGGTGGTGGTTGAGGACTGGCAGTTCAACACCCTGGGCGCGCTGCAGATCCTGGCCTTTGCCTGCGCCGCGCTGGGCGCCTACCAGCTTGCACGCGGCTTCGGCAAGCGCACGGGATTGGTGCTTTCCCTGATCGGCGGCATGTTCGTGTTCGCCTTCCTTTCCTGGGCGGCGTCCGGGGGGATGCTGAACCTGGCCGGGATGCTGCGGATCATGTTTGTCCGTTCGGTGCCACTGACGCTGGGGGCGCTGTCGGGAATTCTGTGCGAGCGCGCCGGCGTGGTGAACATCGCCATTGAAGGCATGATGCTCACTGCGGCGATGATCGGCACGATCGTGGGCAGCGTGAGCAACTTGTGGGTGGGATTGCTGAGCGCCGTGATCGCCGGAGGGTTGCTTGGCCTTTTCCATGCCATCCTGGCCATCAAGTATCGAACGGACCAGATCATCTCCGGGACGGTGATCAACATTTTCGCCGTTGGGATCACCTCCTTCATCTCGGCCAAGTTCATGCAGCGCTACCCGCAGATCAACGACCCGGGGGTCTTCAGCCCCTACGAGATCCCACTCCTCGGCCAGATTCCCTTCCTGGGCCCGGTCCTGTTCCGGCACAACATCTTCGTCTACGCGATGATCTTTTTCGTGGCCCTGCTGACCTTTATGCTCTTCAAGACGCGCTGGGGATTGAGGCTGCGCGCGGTCGGAGAACATCCCAAGGCGGCGGATACACTGGGCATCAACGTCTTCAAGACGCGCTACATGGCCGTGATCCTGGGGGGCATGATGGCCGGCTTCGCCGGTGCGTACTTCACGCTGGGTTCGGTCGGCCGCTTCGATCAGGTGATGACTGCCGGCCGCGGATTCATCGCCCTGGCCGCGATGATCTTCGGCAACTGGACCCCGTTGGGGGCGATGGTCGCCGGCCTGTTGTTCGGGTTCTCCGATTCGCTGGCCGCCAACCTGGCCGTGCTCCGGGTGAAGATCCCTTCGGAGTTCCTTTTGATGACGCCGTACGTGATTACGATGCTCGTCCTGGCGGGCGTCGTGGGGAGAGGCCAGATGCCGGCGGCGGACGGCACGCCGTATGACAAGGAGTAGCGAACAATGGCGCGGCCACGCCTGGCCGCGCCATGAAGCAAGCCTCCCCGGGGCCGACGCATGTCTGCCCCGCGGCTTTCAAGGTAGCGCCAGGTTACCGAAGAGCAAGGCTGAGCGTGCGATAAAGGGCAACACCAGCTGAGGCAGCAAGCCGAGGAGGATCAGCATCAGCATACCCGCGCCGAGGAAAAGCGCCGGCATGCGCCCCTCCTCGCGGCGGAAAGTCAGGCGCCCGGCGCCGGCCAACATGGAGCTGGCGAAGCGCAGGTAGGCTAGCTCACAGGCGATCATCGATCCGGCAATGGCCAGCAGGGGTGCATAGTTCGCAGGGCCAGCCGGCGCCCCCAGAACTTGGATTGTGGCCCAGTGGCCCGAGAAGCCGGCCAAACCGGGCAGCCCGGCCAACGACAAGCCGGCGATGACCACGGCCATCGAGGCGAGCGGTTGCTCCTTGGCCCGACCGCGCAGATCGGTTAACGCATCTTGCGAATGTCGCTGGCGCAAGACGGTCAATGCCACGCCCCACACGCCTAAACTCAATCCGCGCAATGCCAGCATGACCAGCGCGGCCTCCGTGCCGGCTTCTTTGCCGGAGGAGAGCGCCAGTAGGATGACCCCCATGTTGGCCATGGCCGCGTAACCTGTCAGCCGCCCCAGGCGGTTTTGAATCAGCGCTAGCATTCCGCCCATCAGGCACATCGCCGCGCCCGCCACGCCAAAGGCCTGGTGGACCTGTGGGATCGTCCGCAGCCAGGCGAACTCGGCCAGAAAGCGCAGAAGAAAGAAGAGTGACGCGCCCTGGAACAGCGTCAGCACAAACGCCACTGCGTAGGGCGGCGAGTCGTCTGCAATATCCACCACCCAGAAGTGAAACGGCGGCAGGGCCATAAGAAAGGCAAAGCCGATGCCCAGCAGAACCAGAATGCGGTTCAGCTGGTCGAGTTCGCTCGGGATCTGGCCGCTCAAGGAGAGCTGACTCCCCGCGAGCAGAATGAAGGGCATACCCAGAACAACGAACACCAGTAGGCGCAGTGCACCGCGCGAGCGCGGGTGGTCCGGATCAGACAAGATGCCCCCGAAGGCGGCCGCGCTGAGGGCCAGGAAGATGGCCGCGTAGAGAAAAGGCCGCACGAACAACGCCGCGGCCATGGCGCCGAGAATACTCAGGCTGATAGGGATGAAAAGCCGTCGCATGGGAACGGCCAGGGTCCCAGCGAAGAGGAAGGTGCCGGCCAGGTGCAAGAACACCAGTGCCGGGCGGCCGCTTGTTTCGAAAATAAACTCGCGGCCGAGGATGGTGAAGGCTTGGTCGACGGGGATCTCGAAGCCCAGCAGGCGGATTGGCTCTCCGACCGGCAGCCACAGCGCGAGCAATGCGAGCACGCCGGAGGTCAGAGCGCCGCTGAGTGTGGCCAGGCGCGGGTTACGCGGCCACACCACATATGCGGTCAGCCCCCCCACCAGCGGCACCAGCATCAACAGCAAGGCCGAGTTCACGCCTGCACGTCCTCCTCCAGGCTCTGGCGCGTCACCGCACTCAGATAGATGACGCTTAGGACAATAGTGAGGTGTACGGCAGCCAGCAGTGCGATGACCAGCAGGGACCGTTCACTCCACAGATATGCCAACTCGAATCCTTGCAGCGTGGTGATGAGAGCCACCCCCACCCGCAACGGCTGTTCGTTGAGCCCGAGGCCAAGGACACCAAACGCCATCAGGACAACGGCTGCCAGTGTGACCGGGCCGGGTGGGTCGTTCAATGCGCCGCCCAGGTCCGGCAGCAAAGCCAGAGCCGTGACAAGGATCATCAGTGCCAGCAGGGCACGGAACAGCCAGCCCGGAGGGATGACCGAAATCTCCGTGGTGCCCATACCCTCGCGTCGCAGAGTAAGCGCAAGGATGCCGGACACCAGCCAGCCGGTCAGCGTCTCAGCCAGAGCAATCGGCAGGGCGACGATGGTCAGCGCTACCAGACCTATCCCCAGCGACTGCACGGCGAAGGCCGCCAGCGCCCAGCGCCACGTGCGCAGCAGGAACACGGCCACGCTGCCGAGCAGCACCAGCGCCAGGCCGGCGAAGCCCAAAACGGATTCCATCAGGGCACGTCCTCGAGATCGCGCATTCGCTTAACCATGCTGGCCCTCAACTCCCGTGCAGCAAGACCCAAATCAGCACGGCGATCGCGAGCGACCACATCAATGCACTCTCGCCGCTCACGATGCTGTCGATGCGCTGAACTGTACCGGCCACGCCGGAGGCGACGGATGACAGCCCGCGCGGCAGCCAGTCGAAGCGGGTCAAACTCTCGAGCGTGGCCAGTGCCTGTTCGCCCGGCTGGCGCAGCCTGCGAGCGGCACCGGCAAGCGCGAGGCCTGCGGCCGCAATCGCCGTAAATGCAACTGCCCCGGTCGGGTCCGGTCGCCACGGCCCGCCAAGGAAGGCGAGCACGGGCCACCCCACGAGCGCAGCCAGACACAACGTGAGTGCACCGTAGTAGGCGAGCCACACCAGTTTCTCACCGGCCGGCAATTCTTGGCCGCTTTCGAAAGCCAGACGCACCAAATTGCTCACCAGCATGATGTGCAGCAAGCCGGCGGCCAACAGCACGCCCCAGGCGTGGCTCGCGATCAGAGCCCCGTAAAGCGCTCCGCCGAGTGCGGCGCCGGGAGTAAATGGAAGGCCGGCGACAATCGCCGCGCATGCCAGCGGCCAGATGACGGACCAGTTCTGCCAACGGCTTTGCCCTCGGTATTGGAGCATGAGGCCTCCACCGAGAAGCAGCACCAACCCTGCAGCGCGGGTCACCGGCTCGGGAGGAGCTCCGTGGAGTACTGCCAAACCGGCCAGTGCCAGGAGTCCGGCCAGCAGCGTCGTCTGCGCCGAGCGCGCCGAGCGGCGCACCATCCAGCGCACTCCGCCGAGGAAGGCGCTCAAGCATACGAGAGCAACGATCCACCCCATCCATCCGGCGCCAAGTGCAACAGCGGCCTCGGGGGACCATACCTGGCCGAGCAACCGCAGACCGGCTGCGGCCGGCACGAGGCGCACCAGCACGGCGTAGCCCCCTTCGCCAAAGCCAAAGCGAGGCAGGGTGAGCTGAGGTGGAAAGACTCCCAGGCGTAATGCAATTCCTCCCAGAAGGGCCATTTGCGAGATCACCGGGGAGGAGGCGAGCGAGAAGTTGCTCGGTGCAGCGCCCAGGATGCTCAGGGCGGGTAGGAATCCCACCAGCACCAGCAATGTGCCGAGCGAATTGAGCGCCAGCGCCGCTACGGGTCGAATCTCCGCCGGCGCAGGTCCCTCACCCGAAGCTTCGGGAAGACTCTGCCGGAGCATCAGGATGAGGACAAAGCCCAAGAGGTCCACCCAGGCCCAGGAGAGCAGCAAGGCACCCGGGTTCGCGGCTGCAAATGAGGCGACGCCCGCGAGGGTCATCAAGTAGGCTGCCGCACGCGCCGAGCGGCGTCCTGCCGGACGATCGAGCCCGCTCCCCTGAAGTGCGGTCAGCAGAGCGAGCAGCGCAAATGCCAACGCGCGCCCACCATCATCCAGGACGAAGCGCAACGGTTCCGGCGCAAGCGAGACGGGCAGCCACACCAGGCTGACCTCCGCCGAGAGGGGCAGCGGCAGCGCGAGCAGGAGAAGGCTGATGAGCGGGGTGGCCGAAGCCAGAATGCGTGCCAGACGCCGACGGGCCGCCACGAACAGCGAGGCTAGTGCGCCCACGGTGAGCAGCGCCGCGAGGATTACCAGCAGCAAGGGAGGGCTCCTTTGCGAGGCATCATTCTAGCACAGCGGTATCAGACGCGGCCGCGCAAGAGGCGCAATCCGTGCAGACCCCAGTGGAGAATCCGCTGCGGAACGAGCGGCAGAGCGTGGCGCATCACGTCGCGCTGCGCGGCGGCCAGGCGCTGCGCCTCGGCGCCAGTTGCGGGCGCAGCGGCACCATAGCGTTCGCGGGTGTAGTGGCGAGCGATGAGATCGAGTGACGGCGCGAGTTCGGGGAGACGCTGTTTGAGCCGAGCGACATGTTCCAGCGGGGTGAGATGCGGCCCGGGCTCGAGGTTGTGCCAATCGCTCAAGCGGCGTGTCCAGACATAGGCCCGTTCGGCGGTGGTGAGCGGGGAGCGATCGAGAGTGCTTTCCGGCTCGAGCAGCCCGCCACGCGTCAACCCCGGGGTGGGGGTTTTCTCACTTGTCCGCGGCACGCGCGCGAAGATGTGCTGCACAGCGCGCAGCGGAGAATCACCGCGCATGAACACGATGGTTCCCCAGGCTGCGGCCAGCACCAGGAGCGTGGCGGGTACGGCCAGTACGATCAGGCCGACGGGGAAGCGCGCGCGCCCACTGCCGTCCTGGCCCAGTTCCTGTCCTTCCGGGATATTCCCGAGGCGCGGGTTGCGCGGATCGTCGATCGCGCCCGTATCGGGTGCGGGGGTGGGCTCGGGCGTGGCCACCCGCACGGCCGTGCGCACCAATTCCGGCTCGGAAGCCGTGGGCTCGAACTCCACCCACCCTAGATCCGGGAAGTAGACTTCCGGCCAGGCATGCGCTGCGCTCTCACGTACGACAAAAGTGCGGCCGCTCTTATCCGCCTCGCCCTGCGAGAAGCCGACGGCCAATCGCGACGGAATGCCCAACGCCCGCAGCAGAACAACTTCCGCCGAGGCGTAGTAGTTGCAGTAGCCGCGCGGCGAATCGAAGAGGACCCAGTCGACCGGGTCGCTGCCGACCGGCGGCGGAGAGATATTCACTTCGTATTCGATGTTCTCGCGCACGTAGCGTGTCACCGCCTCCGCTTTGTCATAGGCCGTGGGCAGATCGCCGGCGATGCGGTAGGCAAGGTCACGCGTGCGCACGGTGATGCTCGCTGGAAGCTGCAAATAGTGATCCTGGATCCAGCGCGAATAGATCTGGCCGGCCGCGCGCAGCGAGCTCTGGTCGACGCGCTGCATGGCCGAGCGCTCCAGGTAGTGCGTTCCGTTGGGAAGCAACGCCTTGGCGCGTGCGCTGGCCACGCTCAATCCGTCAGGGTCGCTCTCGATCCACAACGGACGGTCGACCCACACCGGTTCCGATATCAGATACAGACGGGAGATGGAAGGCGAGAGCACCGTGAAGCGCGCTTCCACTGGGATGCGCCCGGTTGCGTGTTCCGGCTGGAGTATGTCGTCGCGCGGATCGAAGCTGCGTCCGAGGCTGGCCACGAGCTGCCAGCGGCCGTCCTCATAATGATCGTAGGCTACCGCGCGCCAGTAGAACCGGCCGGCCTCCGGGGCACGCGAGGTGGTCACCTCGAACACGGGTGCCGAACTTAGATCCACCGCTCCGCCCAGGGCCAACGACTGACCGTAGTAGTCGCCGGGTCCCGGCCCGGCGGCTTGCAGTTCACCGAACAGGCGGGTGAAGGATTCGCGCGCCGCGTCCCAGGTGCCTCCCCAGCGCGGATCCTGCTCCAGCGTTTGTAGCGCCCCGCGCCCCGCAGCGCTCCATGCCAGCACCAACACCAACACCGTGGTCAGCAGCCCCATGCGGGAGAACTCGTAGCTCACTTCCCCGGTGAAATTGACTGCATGCGATCGCCATTCCTCCGTTTGCTCGTGCAGCGAGAAGCGCGCCAAGAGCAGCAGACCGAATAGGAGATAGAGCGCGAGGTAGGCGCGTTGATTGACCTGCCCGCTGTAGAAGTAGGCTACAGCCAGGAGGCCGAGGCCGGTGGGAAGAAAAGCCGCCCAGAAGCGGCCCAGACGAAAGGCCGACCAGGCCGCGAGGCTGGCAAGTATCCAGGTGGCCCACAGGATGGCCAGGGTGAAGATGAGCAGGTCGTTGTTAGGTGCGCCGGTGTACAGCCTACGGAAGAATTCCGCCAGGCGTGCGAGCGACAGCCAGGTGCGCAGGTGTATACCCAGCCATAGTCCGGCCGGCTGTCCACTCAACGGAGATTCTTGGAACAGAGCCCAAAAAACGAAGGCCAGGCCGTACCCTGCGGCAACCAGGGCCCTCGCGCGCGGACGCAGGCGACCGTGTGCAAGTATCCAGCCAAGGAGCCCGGCGGCGAATGCGGCGGCGGGCACGCGCCCCAAGCCGGGAGCCCAATGCGTGGCCGCCAAGGCATAGCCGGCGGTGAGCAGCATGCCCAGCACAAGAAAGAGACTCCAACGATCGGTTCGTGGGGGGCGCATTCGAGGTCTCTGCAAGAAAAGTGTACCCTTTATAGCAATTGGATTGCAAGAAGGATCGCACACATCCGACAAAAACGCTCGACTATAATGGGTGCATGCCTTCCCTGCAGGCGCGGGCGCGGCGTATCAGCCATCGGCTGCGCACGCTATACGGCGAGGCGACCGGGCGCGAGAGGTTGCCGGCGCTGGATGAATTGGTGTGCACGATTCTTTCGCAGAACACCAACGACGCGAACCGCGACCGGGCCTTTTGCGCGTTGAAGGAAGCCTTGCCCACCTGGGAAGCGGTGCGCGATGCACCGCGCCGTGAGGTGATACGAGCCATCCGGCCGGGCGGGTTGGCCCAGCAAAAGGGGCCGCGCATCCAGGAGGCCTTGCGCCGGATCACGAACGAGCGTGGCCGGCTGGACTTGGAGTTCCTCCGGGCGCGGCCGGCGGAAGAGGCCCGCAAGTGGTTGCGCAGCTTGCCGGGCGTGGGGCCGAAGACGGCCTCCATCGTCATGCTTTTCGCGCTGGGTCATGCGGCCTTTCCGGTGGATACGCACATTTACCGCGTGACCCAACGCTTGGGCCTGCGGCCGCTGCACCAGTCATACGAGGCGGCCCACGTTCACCTGGCGCGGCTCTTTGAGCCGCAGTGGTACGCCGCGGACCATCTCAACCTGATCCGGCTCGGGCGCGAAGTGTGCCAGGCTCGCCGCCCAAAATGCACGGAATGTCCATTGCGCCGCATGTGCCCGGTCGGCCGGGCCACAATTCGGCGCGCGAGGCAAGCATGAATCAGACTGCACTTCCAGCTTCGGTCGATGCGGTCAAGCAGTCGCTGGAGAAACTCCAGGCGCGCCTGGCCAAGACCGACTCGCTGCAGCCACTCATGGCGCAAACCCTGCAGCAGTTGAATACGTTGGGCGACGACCTGGCGCGGGCCGATGAGCAATCGCGCTTGCTCACCCTTTATCGCGTATCGCAGGCCCTCGGCTCCTCGCTGTTGCTCGACGATTCGCTGACTCAGGTCATGGACGCCGTGGTGCAGCTCACCGGCGCGGAACGCGGCTGCATCATGCTTATCGATGAGGTGGGCGGCACGCTCAACCTGCGCGCCGCACGAAACCTGGACCGGCTGAACCTCGGCCAGAAGGAAATGGAGTACAGCCGCACGGTGGTCGAAACCGTGGCGCGCACCGGCATGCCGGTGCTCACCACCAATGCCCAGACCGACCCGCGCTTCTCTAACCAGCGCTCCGTCAAGCGCTACGCCCTGCGGTCGATTTTGTGTGTGCCACTCAAGGTCAAGGAACACGTGCTGGGCGTCATCTACTGCGACAACCGCGTGCGGGCAGGGCTCTTTACCTCACGCGATCTGGAACTGCTCTCGACGCTGGCCACGCAGGCCGCCACCGCCATCGAAAACGCACGCCTGTACACGCTGACCGACCAGGCCCTGCAAGGGCGGGTGGAGGAGCTCGAGCGACTGCAACAGGTGGATCGGCAACTCAACGCCACCCTCGAGCCGCAGCGCGTGGCCGATACTTTGCTCGAGTGGGCGCTGCAGATTACCCATGCCTCGCAAGGCTGGGTGGCGGTGCGCATGGATGAGGAGACCGGCCTGCACATTGCCGCCTCGCGCGGTTGGGCAGAGGGCGAAGGCCCCTCCTTCCCCAATAACGGCGACCCGCTGGCGCATGCCCTGGAGAACAAACGACTGAGCGCACGCCCGGCCAGCGTCAAATCGTCGGCCGCGCTGCTCACGCCGGTGATGCGCGAGGGCAGCGTGATCGGCGCAGTGTATGTCAGCCGGCCGATGCCCAGCTTCTTGCCCAGCGAACAGGAGGCGCTTAGCCGCCTGGTGGACCATGCCGCCACGGCTCTCGAAAACACCCGCCTGTTCCAGGCCGTGCGCCGCGCGGATGAGGCCAAGTCGCAATTCGTCTCGATTGTGTCGCATGAACTTAAGGTGCCGATGACCTCGGTGCGCGGCTACGCCGATCTGCTGCGCAAAGGGTCGGCCGGCCCCGTCACCGACCGCCAGCTCGAATTCCTGGATACGATCCAGAAGAATGTCGATCGCATGGCGGCTCTGGTCTCGGACCTGCTCGACCTCTCGAGCATTGAGAGCGGCCGCCTGCGCATGGAACTCGGCCCGCTCTCGCTGGGGCGCTACTTGCAGGAAACGCTGGCCAGCATGGAACCCAACTTTGCACTGCGTCAGCAGCAAGTGGAGGCGGCCATCCCCTCCGATCTGCCGGCCGTGCGCGCCGACCGCAATCGCTTGATGCAGATCATCACCAACTTGCTGAGCAATGCCAACAAGTACACCCCCTCCGGCGGTAGCATCTCGGTGCGGGCGCAGCGCGAAGGTGACCGGGTACGCATCCTGATTCAAGACTCGGGCATCGGCATGACCGGCGAAGAACAGGAGCGCCTGTTTAGCCAGTTCTTCCGCGGCGAATCGGCGGCCGTACGCGATCAGCCCGGATGGGGGCTGGGGCTGCACCTCACCAAACGCTTGGTCGAATTGCAGGGGGGCACCATTGGGGCCACCAGCGAACCGGGCAAAGGCAGTCTCTTCTGGTTCACACTCCCGGCGGCCAGTGAGGCCCGCGCTGCGGTGTGATCCGCAGCCACGCCCGACCAGCAACCCGCCTGCCAATATCGAATAGAATACACAAGCACGCGGATCGTTGTGATTCGTGCGGACCGCGGGCCGGGGGACGACGGGCATGCCAACCACACTCACCTGGCTGGGACACGCCGCATTCCTGATTGAGAGCAGCGGCAAAGTTGTGCTGGTGGATCCGTACCTGGATGACAATCCCTCGGCCAGCGTGCGCGCCGATCAGGTCACGCCGGACTACATTCTCGTATCGCACGGCCATGGCGACCATTTGGGCGACACCCTGGCCATTGCCCGCCGCACCGGCGCGCTGGTGGTGAGCAACGCCGAGATCATCACCTGGCTGAAGAACCAGCAGGTGGCCGGACACGCGCTGCACATCGGCGGTGGGCACCGCTTCCCATTTGGCCACCTCAAACTGACGCCCGCCTTGCACGGTTCGATGCTGCCGGACGGATCGGACGGCGGGCACGCGGCCGGGTTTCTTCTGACCACGGCGGACGGCAAGAAGATCTATCTGGCGGCGGACACCGGGCTCTTTGGCGACATGCGCCTGATCGGCGAGGAGGGGATCGACCTGGCGGCACTGCCGATCGGCGACAACTACACTATGGGGCCGGAGGACGCTCTGCGCGCGGTGAAATTCATCGCACCGCGGCTTGTCATCCCCATTCACTACAACACGTTCGACCTCATCCAGCAAGACGCGCACGCGTGGGCCGCCCGTGTCGAAAGTGAAACGGGCGTGCCGGTACGTGTCCTCAGCCCGGGCCAATCGCTGCAGGTCTGAGCCCTCGCCATCATGGATGCCCTGATCCAGTCCACCACGATGCTGCTGGGCCTCAACCTCAACGCCGACCAACGGCGCAAGGTCGAGCGCTACTCCGAAGAACTGGTGCGCTGGAATCAACGCGCCAACCTCACCGCCATCACCGACCCGGGCGAAGTCGCGACCAAGCACTTCCTGGACTCGTTCTCGTGTTGGCAGGCCCTGTCGGCTGCATCGCCGCGGCGCGTGATCGATGTCGGGACGGGTGCCGGCTTCCCGGGTCTGGCGCTCAAGATTCTCATCCCCGGGCTGGAAGTCACACTGGTCGAGGCCACCGGCAAGAAGGCGGAGTTTTGCCGGCATGTCGTCCGGACTTTGGACATGCGTCAGGTGCAGGTCGTCCACGGACGTGCCGAGGATGTGGCCCACGACCCTGCCCATCGCGAGCAGTACGATGGCTCGCTGGCGCGGGCTGTTGCCGAATTACCGACGCTGGCGGAGTACCTGTTGCCCTTCACCCGCATCGGCGGGCTGGCCGTGGCACAGAAGGGCGAGAGCGGGCCCTCGGAGGCCCACGCCGCTTCCGGGGCGATGCGCCTGCTGGGAGGCACATTGCGCAGGATGATCCCAGTGGAATTGCCGGGCGTGGCTGAGACGCGCTACCTGGTGGTGATGGAAAAGGTGGCCTCAACCCCCGAGCGATATCCACGCCGCGCAGGCATTCCCGGCAAGCGGCCGCTGCCGTGAGGTATTGTTTGGCGCATCGAAGCGCACAACAGGCACGGCACCGGTCACTCCGGGCGGAGGGTTCCGGCCTCCAGGCGCCAGGTGGGTGTCTGGCTGCGGAATGAGGCCGGCAGCATCTCTGGGTCGGTCGTGGTGAGCAGGGCTTGCTCGGCTGAACCGAGATGCTCGAGCAGATCCGCGCGCCGGGTCCGGTCCAACTCCGAGAGCACCTCGTCCAGAAGTAAGACCGGCCACTCGCCGACGCGCGCGCGCATCCATTCCACCTCGGCCAGTTTGAGAGCCAAGAGCCCCGTGCGAGCCTGCCCACGCGAGCCGTATGTTCCTAGGTCGATTCCGTTGACGAGCATCCGCCATTCGTCACGGTGCGGCCCGTACAGGGTGGTCCCGCGGGCGATCGAATCGCCGCGGGACTCACGCAGGCGCTGGGCAAACAGCTGGCGATAATCTTCGAGGGTGAAACGCCCGCGGTCTACGGCCACGGGTAGCGGCAGCTCGCGCTGCAGCGCCCCATTGCCTCGATCCGCCTCGGGCGCGGCCGGGTCGACCGACGGCTGATAGGTGAGCTGCAGCACCTCCGTCTGGCGGGTCAGCCGGCGGTGCACCGGTTGTGCGGCGCGTTCGAGTTCGGCCAGGGCCAAGCCTCGGGCGAGGCTGATCGTGGCGCCGCCGGCCGCCATCTGCTCGTCCCAGAAATCGAGCTGCCCGGCCTCTCCGCCACTCTCCTGAAGCTGGCGAAGCAGCGCGTTGCGTTGGGTGAGGACGTGCTGATAGTCGCTCAGCGCGGCGACGTAATGTGCATCCACTTGCGCGAGTAGTTCATCCACATGCCGGCGCCGCTCGGCCGGCGGGCCTTCAACCACCCGCATTTCTTGAGGCAGAAACAACACCGCGTTGAAATGCGCCGCCAGCTCGGCAGGCTTGCGGCGCACGCCGTTGATCAGCACTTCTTTGCGGAAGCGCACATCACCCCCGGCGATCGTCTCGAAGTACAGGCGCACTTCGAGACGTAGCGGCCCGCGCCGATTGTGGATTTCGGCCACGAGGCGCGCCACGGGCTGCGCCTCGCGCAGGGCAAGGAAATTGATCATTTGCCGGTCGGAATCGGCGAAGGGCGATGCGGCGCTGGTGAAGAGGTAGAGCGCTTCCAGGAGCGAGGTCTTGCCTTGCGCGTTGGCGCCGGCCAGAATCAGCGCACCGGCGGGAAACGGGGTCTCCAGGCGGACGAAGTTGCGGAAGTTGGTCAGGCTGAGGTGATCGACGCGCATGTGCGCTCTATGAATGGGCACGCTCGGCCCGAGGGGTCGGGAGGCCTCGGCCGGCTCAGCGCTTAGCGCGCTGGAACGACGGCATCTGCCAGGTGCATCGCCGCCAGCATTTGGTCATTACTGGCGAATTTGAACTCCTCCAGCCCGCGGCCCTGCGCCTCGAGTTGCTCGGCCGCCTCCAACCGCGTCAGGCTGTCCTTGCGCACAAAGGCTTTGGGCATTGCCGCCAAGCGTGCCTCGAGCGCGGTCAGGTCCGGCCGGGCAGTCGGCGGCAGGGCCTGCAGGTATTGCAGCAGCGCCCGCGCGCCGTTAACCCCATCTTTGCGAGCGATGCCCACCAGCCCGGTGCTGGCCTCGCGCGACCAACCGGCCACAAATACGTCGTCGATGATCCGGCTGTGCTGCGGGTCGAACACTTCGTACGAATTGCCTTCCAGCGGGTAGCGCGGGGTAGGTGCCTTAACAAAGGAGGTGCCCTGCACCGGCAGCCCGAAAGCCTCGTCCACCTTGTCACCGATTGCGAAGACGATGGAGTCGAGGGGGATCACGCGCGACGTACCCAGGCCCTTGGCTTTGGTGTCGCTGCCGGAACGGACCAGGGTCGTGTCGTCCACCCTGACGCCCGTCATGCGCCCGGAGTCATCGGCCAGGATTGCGCTGGGTGACGCAAGGAATTCAAAGCGCATGCGTGTCGTGGAAACCGGGGCCTGGGCTTTGGGCAGCGCCGCGAGCAGAAAGGCATGAGCCTGTTCGGGGTCCTGGCCGATCGCCCTCATTATCGGAGCCACACGCGCCATCTCGGCCTGCAGCGCGGTCTGATCGAGGTTGGCCACGATCGGCTCGAATTCCTTGCGGTCGAATTTGACCTCCGCCGGGCCACGGCGCACGATGGCGACTGCTTCGGTCACTTGGCGCTTGCGCACCAGCCAGTTCATGATGTCGGCCATTACGTTGCCGGCGCCCACCACGCCCACCCGCAGCCCCACGTCGAATTCACGCGAGCTGAAGGGCGGCAATCGATTGTAGTGGTAGACCAAGTCTTTGGCGTGGAAAACGCCGCGCGCTTCTTCGCCCGGCAGGCCGAGCTTCTTGGTGCCCTGCGCGCCCACGCTCACCAGCATCGCGCTGAAGCCAAGGTCACGCAGCGCCTCCAGGCTGAGGTCGGCCTGTGCGCCCACGGTGAGATGACCGATGTAATCGATGAGCGGCATGGCCAGGATCTGGCGGAACTGCGCACGCAGACCCTCCTTCATGCGATGCTTGTCGGGATAAATACCGTACTCCGCCAGGCCGCCCGGCTTGATATCGCGATTAAAGATTACGACGCGTACATTGTTGAGGGCCAGTTCACGCGCGGCGAACAAGCCCGCAGGGCCTGCGCCGATGACGGCGACCAGGTGCGTCGGTTGGCTGTCTGCCACGTTCTCCTCCAGGATGAGGAGGCGGCCCTGCGGCCGCCACCGATGTATGCCAATTTCGTTCTTAGGAGTGCGCGGCGATTATACCTTACGCGTATCGCGCAACGCGATGCTCGACGCGCAAGTGCAGAATGAATCTATCAAGGGCGGAGGGCGCGGTCGGAGGCGAGCCCGTCAGCCCACCGGCTGCGTCGGTGCGTCGGGCGATGGCGGTGGACGGCGCCGCGGATAGAACATGGACAGCCCGATCAGGATGAGCAAAACGCCCACCAGCAAGCCGCCCGATTGCAGCAACCCGAAGTGCGGCGGGCGCGGCAAGGCCTCGCTGCCCAAGCCGATTAGATCTGCCACGCTCGAGAATGCCGCCAGCACGTAACCCGTCGCCATCAAGCGGGCGCCGATGTCTTGGACCAGGCTGAGCACATCCCCATTGCGCCGCTGCAGGGTCGCGACAACGTAGGAGACCAGAACAATCAGGCCCAACCCAAGCAGGAAGACGATCGCCTGAACGTAGCCAATCACTCGGCTGCGGTCCAGTCCGAACGTCGCTGGGTTGAAGCCGAGGAGGAAAAGGAACAAGCCGACGATGTCTACGAGCACCAGTCGGCGGGTCCAATTCCGGCGGCGAGCCTCACTCACAGCCACGCAACTCTCCTTGCGCCGGGCCCGTCTGAGCGCGGGGCGCACGGCTCGCTTCATTATGACTCATTCTTTGCCCATCGGCGAGCGGCGCAGCTAGCGCAGCGCGCGGCGCAGCAGATCCAGCCAGTTGCCGCCGAAGATACCCTGCACCTCGTGCGGGCTATAGCCGCGTTGCTCGAGGCCGGCACGCAGGAGCTGTAAGTCGGCGATCGTGCCGATCTCGGCCGGCACCTTCTCCAAGCTCGGACCCCCGTCGAAATCGGATCCGAGCCCGACGTGGGCCGCGTTGCCAACCACCTGACAGACATGGTCGATCTGATCGAGTACGCGATCGGTCGAGACCGCCTGCTTGCCCATGGCGGAAGTCCAATCTCCACGCAAGAATGGGTTGTAAGGGACGATGCCGATGACAGCCTGGCGCTCCGCCAGACGGGCGATAGTCTCATCGCTCAGGTGGCGGTTGGGCTTAGGGTGCTCAGGCACAAGTCGGCGTGCGTTGCTGTGCGAAGCCATCAGCACCCCGCCGTATCGGTCAAGCGCGGGCAAGGCGGCCGCCTCATCCATGTGGCTGAGATCGAGAATCATGCCAAAGGACTGCATCACCTCGAGCAATTCCTGTCCGAGCTTGGTCAGGCCGCCGGGCTCGGCGGTTCCACCGCAGTAAGCATTCGATGCCCAGGCCGGGCCGATGGCGCGCACGCCGCGCCTTACCCATTCTTCGACTTCGGAGAGATCTGCAATGGCTTCGGCGCCCTCCATGAGAGGCAACAGGCCAATGGTCGGGGTGCGGGTCTCCTCCGGGCGCCATGTCGCAAGCACGTGCTCTAAGTCCGAAAGCCCACCGATCAGCTGCAATTGCTCGGGATGCTCGTCGACCCAGTGATGGTAGTGGTCCATCTGCGCGCTGTACATGACCCGCGCTCCGGCTGGCGTCGTGTAAGCAGGCTCCCACGGCCCCGTCTTCCAACGCTCCGGCGTCGCGAACAACGTGGCGAATATCACCGCCACTCGGCCGCGAACCCACTCCGGATATCCCAGCAGCGTGTTGCCGTTGCGCGCCGGCGTCTCGCTTCCAACTTCCAGTGAGCGCGTCTCGGCCGCCGAACGCATGTACTCGCGCCCGAATGTCAGCGCGTTCCATGCCAGGTCCTCGTGGGAGTCGACGATCAACATCCCATCGTCGCGCGGCAGGCTACCCACCAAGCCTGCCTCGTACGCTGCTCAGAAGTTGCGACCAGAAGCGGCTCTCTCCTTCGGGCGAGAAGGGCAGGTAGAGCATCAGGCGGTCGGCCGTCCCCGCGTAGCGCTCGGCGAGGGCGGCACCCAGCTCCTCAGGCGCGCTCTCTACACTGAACGTGGATACTATCTCATCCGAGATGAGTTCGCCCATCTCCGCCCATGCCCCGCGCGGAGCCAGCCGCGTGAGACGGTCGGCAATCTCACCCCAGCCGTGCAGGGCCATGACCGGCCGATACGAACGCGTGGAAGCGTAGAAGGCAATCTGCTGTCGCACGAACGCCTTCTCTTCGGGCGAGGTGTGGGCCAGGGCAGTCACCACCACCTGCAGCTGCGAGGCGTTCCGCCCTGCCCGTTCGCGGCCGAGGGCGAGCGCCGGGTGCAACACCTCGCGCAGATAGCGCACCGTGTGCAGCGGATGGACAAAGAAACCGTCGGCCACCTCGCCCGCCAGATGGCACAGCGCTTCGTTAACCCCGGCGATGAAAACCGGAATCTCGGTGTGGGGCATCGGCGGCGGAGTGAAGAAGGGAGTCATCAGCGTCAGGCGCAGGTGCTCGCCGCGGAAATTGAGCGGCTCGCCGGTCGCCCAGGTATTCCAGATGGCTCGCAGCGCGCCGATCTGCTCGCGCAGCAAACCGGCGACCGACTCGGGCCATTGCATGCCGAAGCGGCGCACAATGTGCGCCCGCACCTGCGTGCCCAGGCCGAGGATGAAACGCCCGCCCGATTGGGCTGCGAGATCCCACGCGGTGTGTGCGAGCGTGGTCGGCGAGCGGGCGAAACTCACGGCGATGGCCGTCCCGAAATTCACCCGCTGGGTGTGTTCCGCAACCAGGGTGAGCGGCAGAAACGGGTCGTGCTGGGTTTCGTTGGTCCACACCCCGTCAAATCCGAGCGCCTCGGCGGCGCGCGCCGCCGCCGGCACGCGTTGCGGAAAGTCGGGCGGGAGCACCACATCAATCTTCATCGCATGCTACCTCGCACGCGGGAGGGACTTGCCCTCAGGCGGGTACGGCTGCAATCCCTCGAAGCGTGATAGCGCCTCGCGCCAATGGGGTGGAATGTGGATCGATTGCTGCTGGTGATAGTCATACGCGACGAGCACCGCCCGCCCGGTGGCCATCAGCCGCTTGCCGGCTTCCCCTTCGAAGCGGTACTCGGTGGTCAGGCTCTTGGTGCCCAGATGCGTCGTGCGCACACCGACACGTATAGCATCGGTCAACTCAATCGGTGTCAAAAAGGTGCAAGAGGTCTCGGCCAGGATGATGCCGATTGAATCGAAGGCGCGCCGGTCCCACAGGCCGAGCGAACCAATATAGCGGACGCGCGTCTGTTCCATGTAAGTGAAGTAGCAGGCATTATTGACGTGACCCTGCGCGTCGATATCCCCGTAACGGATCTCGATCGGGTGATAGAAGCGAAAGTCCTCAGGCGAGGACGTCTGTGGTGGAACGGACATACCTCCTCCGTCGCACAAGGGGAATGTGCCGAACGCTCAGCCGCTTGGGCGGATGAAGAGAGCCGCGGCGAGGAAGGCCAGGGCCAGCAGCAGGGCCCATGGCCAGGTGCGGCGAAAGGCCCGCCGGTCATTCACGACCGTCTCGCCGCTCACCTCAACCCGCTCGACACGCAGGTCGGGGCCGAGCACGAGGGCCAGACACCCACCGGCCACGAGGCCGCCCAGGTGGCCCCAATTGTCGATACCCGGCGAAAGACCCAGGACCAGGTTGATGCCCGCCACGAACAGCAGGTTCATGAGCCCGCGCCGACCGAACTCACCCAGGGCGTGCCGGTGGCGGTAGAAGAACACCAGCAACGCACCGACTAGGCCGAAGATCGCGCTCGACGCCCCAACCGAAGCTTCGGCGGTCATCAGGAAACTCGCCAGGATCCCACCCATGCCGGCGACGAGATACACCGCCAGGAAACGCCAGCGACCGAAGAGCGCCTCGGCTTGCGGGCCAATGACGTACAGCGCATACAGGTTGAACCCGGCGTGCAGCAGGCTGGCGTGCAGCAGAAGGGGAGTGACCAGTCGCCACACCTCGCCCTGGCTGATGAGCGCATTGATCTTGGCGCCCCACGCCAGAGGCAGGTCGGTGCCCAGCAATGATGAGGACAATGTCTGCAGCAGAAAGACCAGACCCGTCAGGGCCAGCAACGTGTAGGTGACCGATGATTGGCGCGCCCGGCGGCGCGGCGCGGCCGGAGGCAGCCCGGAAGGCGATTCGATCACAGCCTCACCTGACGCTGGTCTACCCGCGAATGTTCGGCTTCGAGGATGGCCAGGATGTTAGCGACCGCCTCGTTCAGACGATGGTCGGGGTTGACCACCACGTAATCGAATTCGCCAAGACGCTGCATCTCCTGGCGGGCTGTGGCAATGCGCAGCTTGAGCTCTTCCGGCGATTCGGTGCGCCGTGCATTGAGACGAGTCTCGAGTTCCTCCTCGTTGCGCGTGGTGAGGAAGATGAGCAACGCCTGCGGGCACAAGCGGCGCACAGTGGCCGCCCCCTGGACGTCCACCCGCATGATCACGTCGTGGCCGCTGGCCAGGGCCTGGCGCACCTGACTCTTGGGAATGCCCTTGTAGTCGCTGTACACAACGGCATACTCGAGCAACTCGCCCTGGTCGATCATCTCGGCGAAGTGCTCTTTGGAGATGAACAGATAGTCACGTCCTTCGACCTCCTCCTCGCGCGGCGGGCGGGTGGTTGCCGTGACCACAAAATGCAGCGGCAACTCGCGCGATTTCATCTCGCGGATGACGCTGTCTTTGCCGACGCCCGACGGGCCGGAGAGCACGATGAGCAGCGGATAGCGCGGTCGAGCGTACGGATCGTCTGGCACGTGGGCTCCTCTTGGGCGCCGCCTGGCGCGGGTCGTTATAATGATAACTCAGGACATTACGATCGTGGAACGCGTTGCGAGAGGCTGAGCATGCCCGAGTACGAGTTCCGCTGTATGGACTGCAAGCGCGTGGTTTCGCTCTACCTGACCATCGCCGAGTACGGTATCGCGGCCCCCACCTGCCCGCACTGCGGCGGCGCCCAACTGCGCCGCAAGATCGGCCGGGTGCGCATGGCTCGCTCGGAAGAGTCGCGCCTCGAGACGCTCTCGGACCCGTCTTCGTGGGGCGATGTGGATGAGAACGATCCCCAATCGATGGCGCGCATGATGCGACGCATGTCCCAAGAGACTGGTGAAGAGATGGGGCCGGAGTTCGACGACGCCGTCGACCGGCTGGAAGCGGGTGAAAGCCCGGACGACGTGGAGAGCTCCATCCCCGGGCTGGGCGGCGACGGCGGCAGCGACGCCGAGGACGACTTCTAGCGCGACGCGAGCCAGGCCTCCAGCCGCTCGCGCATTTGCTGCCACACCGCCTCGGCCTCCAGGCTGGCGTCGACTACAACCCAGCGCTTCGGCTCAGCCATCACCATCTGCGCGTACCCCGCCCGTACGCGTTCGTGAAATTCGATCTGGTAGGCGTCCAGGCGATTCCACTCATTGGTGCCGCGCCGCCGTGCCAGGCCCATGGCCACGGGCAAGTCGAGCAGCAGCGTCAGGTCGGGTTTCAGGCCGCCGGTTGCGAACTCGGTGATGGCATGCAAGTCCTCGAGCGGCAACCCCTGTCCGTATCCCTGATAGGCCATCGACGAATCCGCGTAGCGGTCGCAGACCACCGTGCCCCCCGAGGCCAGGTGTCCGCGGATAACCTCATTGACGATTTGCGCTCGTGACGCCGAGTAGAGCAGCAATTCGGTGCGCGGGTGCATCGAAATATTGCCCAGGTCGTGCAGCACTCTGCGAATCTGGTCGCCGATGAACGTCCCGCCCGGCTCGCGCGTGAGCAAAACCTGCCAGCCTTTTTGCCGCAGGTACTCCGCCAGGCGCGGCGCCTGAGTCGACTTGCCACTACCTTCAGGCCCTTCGAGTGTGATGAAGAGATTCATGGCCTAATCCCGGAAGATGCGCACCCGCCTGTGCGGTTCCTTGCCGTAGGATTGGGAGAGCAGGTTGGACTGGCGGGCCTGCTGGTGTTGCAGGCGGCGGATGTACGCGGAGGCCGGCGTCAGGTCCACCGAACGCGTGCCGGTGAGCACATCCTGCACCGCGCGGCGCGTCTCCTCCATGGCCACCTCGAGCAGGCTGTCGTCGGGCGCCGCGTGATTGAGGTCGAAGAGATCGGAAAGAAAACTCTCCATCTGGCCGACGGTATTCGCGCGCAACACATAGATCGAAATGCCGCGCCGCTCCGCATCCTCGATCAGATGCTGGCGGCGGCGGTAGTAGGCCTTGAGCGTCACCACCGCCTGCGCCTCGCCCAAGTCCGTTACCACCGTGACCGGCACATGCAGGTAGCGTGCCGCTTGCTCCAGCCGGTTGCGCGCCACGCCGTAGGGATAGACCCGGATCGGTTGGCGGTGGCTGGCTGGCATGTGCGGCGGCGTGGGCGAGAAGGGCAACGCCTCACCCGCAAGGCTGGGCGGCTCGGCCGCCAGCGGCCGCGGGCGATGGGCTCCGCCCCAGGGCATGCCGCCTTCCGCGTTCGGGCTGGTGCGCGTCCGTCGGCCGGGGGGTGCCTCGAGGGCCAAGGCCTCGATGTGTACCTCGTTGTGCTCGTCGCGGTAGCGCAGCTGCGGCGGCAGCGGCCGCCCGCGCAGTACGGCATCCACTGCCTCCGCCACATCCAGATGAATGGCCAGGCGCTCGCGGTCCTGAATCTCAATCAAGATGTCGAAGGTAGGCGGGGCGCGCCGCTCGAGGACGGTCTTTTGTGTTCCGCGGCGGCGGGCCTCTTCATCCGAAAGGGTGACCGACTCGATCCCGCCCACCAGATCGGCCAGGGTAGGGTTGAGCAGGATGTTGTCGAGCGTGATGCCGTGGGCCGTGCCGATGAGCTGCACCCCGCGTTCGGCAATCGTGCGCGCCGCGGCCGCCTCCAATTCACGCCCGATCTCGTCGATGACGATCACCTCGGGGTTGTGGTTCTCCACCGCCTCGATCATCACCTCGTGCTGCAATGAGGGCTGGCGTACCTGCATGCGCCGGGCGCGTCCCACGGCAGGGTGAGGCACGTCGCCGTAGCCACCGATTTCGTTGGAGGTGTCGACGATCACGACCCGCTTGGCCTCCGCCAGAATGCGGGCTGCCTCACGCAGCATGGTGGTCTTGCCGATGCCCGGGCGCCCCAGCAGCAATAGGCTCTTGCCCGAGGCGACGAGATCCTCGATGATGTCGATGGTGCCGTAGACCGCACGCCCCACGCGGCAGGTGAGCCCCACGATGTGGCCGCGCCGGTTGCGGATAGCGGAGATGCGGTGCAGCGTGCGTTCCATGCCGGCTCGGTTATCGGCATCGAACTCGCCGATGCGGCTGACGACGAAGTCGATCAACTCGCGCGTCACTTCGTGTTCGTCAAGTACCGTCTCGCCGTCGAGGTAGCGCGCCGTCGGGACTCGCCCCAGGTCAAGGATGACCTCCAAGAGTTCGTCCCAGCGGTCCATGCGATGCAGCGATTCGCTGATCGTGGATGGCAAGACCTCCAGCATGGCGTTGAGGTCGTCGGTTATCTTGCGTTGGGTCATAGAAGGAAGCTCTCGCCGGATGAGGGTGGGCGCCTTAGCTGTGGCCGCGGATGGACGTGGCTCGCGTGGCACTGTGTTCGATGGCGGGTGCGCTCTGTGTACGCCGCTCACTGATCGGGACGACGATGCGCCGCACCAGAACGGCCTGTTCGCCCCAGCGCGTAAGGCCGGCCTCCGCCAGAATCGGCCCAAGCCAGTTCTGGTATGAACGCACGCAGACGTAAGCCGGCCGCGCGGCGGTCGGCCGCAGGTTGGCCAAGATCGAGTGCATCGCCTCGGCCACATCGCGCGCGGCCGGGTGAAAGAACGGTTCGAGCCAGATGCCTCGCGGGCCGGATTGCACATCGATCGAACCGACGAGGTCGCTCTCCTGGAACAACACCCAGCCGCGCGCCTCGCGCGGAGCCGGTTCGACCTGCGCAATGAGGGCCGGCACCACGGCCGCATACAGGCTGCGCACGGTCAGCAGGTCGCGAGCGCGCTGCGGGCGCAGCACACCGGCCGGAGGGAGGCTGACGGTTCGCGGCTGATCGAGCGCCCACACGGCCTGGCGGGCGTAAACTGCGAAACCTTCTTGGCGCAGGAAGCCGAAAATAGGGCTGCCCTCTTCAGCCTCGGCCAGCAGGTGTTGCGCACCACGCCGTCCGGCCTCGCGCAGCAAACCCTCGACCAGCGAACCGCACGCGCGCGCGTCGAGGAACTGACTCGGGGCCAGGAACATCAATCGCGCCAGCGGCGAGCCCTCGCCGTGCCGCAATTGGGCATAGGCTTCCGTTCCATGCGGGCCTTCCCATACATATGTCCTTGCCAGTGTGCCCGGGAATAGGCTGGCCCAGAAGGCGGTCGGCAGCGAGCGCACCTCGCGGGTGAGCGCCAGACGCGTGTCGAGGCACAGCCCGTGCTCGGCGAGCCGTCGTAACCCAGCCAGGTCGTGAAGCTCGAAGGGGCGAATCATCGTCCGCCAGAGTGCCTTGGGGTGCCGTACCTCGCGTGCGTCGCGGTGCTCACGCGCCCTGGGTGCACAGGCGCAGAAAATAACGGTGGAACCGATCGTCGCCGGTCAACTCGGGATGGAAAGAGGTCGCCAGCCACCGTCCCTGCCGCGCAGCTACGATTGTGCCATCTTGTAGGCGGGCCACCACCTCAACTCCGGCACCCACCCGCTCGATGAGCGGCGCGCGGATGAAGACGGCGGGGAAGGGGCCTTCCCGCCCGTCATCAACTCCCGATAAGGCCGGTGCTTGCAGAAGGACCTCGAAGCTGTCGACTTGCCGGCCGAAGGCGTTGCGGCGGATGGTGATATCCATCAATTCGAGCAGCGGCTGCGCGCGCTGGGCATCGCGCGAGAGCAGAATCGCTCCAGCGCAGGTTCCCCACACGCCATGCTGGCGGGCAAATGCACGCAGCGGATCGATCAAACCGAAATCCACCGCCAGCTTGCCGATGGTTGTCGATTCCCCTCCCGGGATAATCAGGCCAAGCAGGCCATCGAGGTGCGCTGCCAGGCGCACCTCGATGGGCACGACGCCGATGCGTTGCAGGACGGCGCCGTGTTCGGCAAAATCCCCTTGTAGCGCGAGCACTCCAATACGCATAGCCCTCTCACGGCCCGCCGGTGCGAGGTGCAGGCACAGCGGCGACTACCAGCCGCGCCCGGCGATCAACTCCTCTTTCGGGATGGCGCTGATCTGTCGCCCGACCATCGGCTCGCCCAAGTCGCGGCTGACCTCGGCCAGGATGTGCGGCTCGCGGAAGTGAGTCACTGCTTTGACAATGGCGGCGGCGCGCTTGGCCGGATCGCCCGACTTGAAGATGCCCGAGCCGACGAACACGCCATCCACGCCGAGCTGCATCATCAGGGCTGCATCGGCCGGAGTCGCCACGCCGCCCGCGGCGAAATTGACCACCGGCAGACGCCCGAGACTCTTGGTCTCAAGGACCCACTCGTAGGGTGCGCCGATCGATTTGGCGTAAGCCATCAACTCCTCATCGGCCATCGATTGCAGGCGGCGGATGTCGCCCAGCACGGCGCGCGCGTGGCGCACCGCCTCGACCACATCGCCCGTGCCCGCCTCGCCCTTGGTGCGGATCATGGCGGCACCTTCGCCGATGCGCCGCAAGGCTTCGCCCAGGTTGCGCGCACCGCACACGAAAGGCACGCCAAACGGATGTTTAAGGATGTGGTGCTCCTCGTCGGCCGGCGTCAGAACCTCCGACTCATCGATGAAATCGACGCCGATCGCCTCCAGCACCTGAGCTTCGACGAAGTGGCCGATGCGGCATTTGGCCATGACCGGAATGGTGACGGTCTCCATGATCTGCTGGATGAGGCCCGGGTCGCTCATGCGCGCCACCCCGCCCTGGGCGCGAATGTCGGCCGGCACGCGTTCCAGCGCCATCACCGCGCAGGCCCCTGCCTCTTCCGCGATGCGGGCGTGATCGGGCGTGACCACGTCCATGATCACACCGCCCTTGAGCATTTGCGCCAGCCCCTTCTTGACGGTGAAGGAGCCTCGTTCCTTGTCCATGACTATTGCTCCTGGTGCGCTACTGCCGCCCACGCTGCGATTGAGAAGACCGAGGAGTGCCCGAGGAGACGGCGCGGAGAGGGCCGGCAGTGCAGCGCATGATGAAGTCGCGAACCTCGCTGGCTAATTCTACCACGCTGCCTCCGGTCGACTGTATAATCCACGGCATGTTGCCTGATCTGGCGCTCGGCGACGTGGTGCGGATGCGCAAACCGCATCCGTGCGGCAGTAGCGAGTGGAATGTGGTCCGCTTGGGGGCGGATATTGGTTTGACCTGCCGCGGCTGTGGACATCGCATCCTCTTGTCGCGTCGAGATCTCGCCAAGCGCATGAAGCACGGGGCGGACCGAGGTTCGCATGAACCCACGGCCTCATAACGGATCTCCGCGTATTCTAGTTCTCTTCTCGGATACCGGCGGCGGACACCGCAGCGCGGCCGAAGCCGTTGTTGAAGCGCTTGAAGACGCCCATCCGGGCCAGGCCACGATAGATATGGTGGATGTCTTCGTCGCCTACGCTCCCTACCCGCTAAACCGCATGCCCAAGTGGTATCCGCGCCTTGTGCGCTGGCCGCAGGCGTGGGAGTTAGGTTACAAGGCCAGTGACGGACACAGCCGGGCGCGGGCCATCACGGCCACCTTTTGGCCGTGGGTTCGCAACGCCGCCCGCCAGTTGGTGCGCGAGCATCCTGCGGACCTGGTGGTCAATTTCCATCCGCTGTTCAACGCGCCGGTGTTACGCGCGCTCGGCAAACGGCGGCCGCCCTTCATTACCCAGGTCACCGATCTCGTCTCGACCCACGCGCTGTGGTACCACCGCAGGACTGATTTGTGCCTGGTTCCAACCGAGGAAGCACGCCGGCGCGGGTTGCGCTTCGGGATGCAGGCCGATCGGATGCGGGTCGTTGGGCTTCCGGTGAACAAGCGCTTTTGCGCACCGCCGGGCGATAAGGCCGAGTTGCGGCGGGAGCTGGGTTGGCCGAATGATGTGCCAACGGTACTGCTGGTCGGCGGCGGCGAAGGAATGGGCCCGATCTTCTCTACCGCGCGCGCCATTGTCGAAGGCAATAGAAATTGCAGTATTGCTGTGGTGGCAGGAAGAAATGTCAGACTTCGAGCACGCCTCGAAGCGGTTTCGTGGGAGATTCCAACGCACATCTACGGATTTGTGAACGAGATGCCCGCGATGATGCGCGCCGCCGACATCCTGGTGACGAAGGCGGGACCTGGCACAATCAGCGAGGCGCTCAACGCCGGGTTGCCGATGGTGTTGTACAGCCGCTTGCCGGGTCAAGAAGAGGGCAATGTTCAGTACGTAGAAGACGAAGGTGCAGGTGTGTGGGCGCCCGGCGCGCGCAACGCGGCCCAGGCCGTTGCCCACTGGCTGGCCTCACCCGAGGATCTGGCGCACTACGCCGACACTTGCCAGCGCATCGCTCGCCCAATGGCCGCCGTGGATGCGGCCGAGGCCGTGTGGCAGGTGCTGGCTCAGACCTCGATCGCTTCCTTGAAGTCGTAGATCCCATTGCGCAGCGGCCACAGCCGGCGGCAGGTGGAGCAGCGCAAGCCGCTGGGGTCATGAACTGACGCGACCTCTTCTAGAGTTGACCCCCCGCACGCAGGACATTGGAAGAAACCCTTGGCCGTGATCGACGCGCCGATGGCACTTGCCTTCGCAAACACGCTTGGCGAGAGCTGCCAGAGATCACCGGTGGTGCCCGCCCATCGATCGAGCGCGACGAGCATGCGCGTGGGCAGCACGCGCTTCATCCATCCTACGCGGAAGTGCGAGACGGTGACCTGCCGTTCGAGGCGAAACCCGGCCTGGGCGAGCCAGGCACGCACGGCGCGTGGATGAAAATCGAAGTTGAGCGGCGCAAATTCGATCGGCTCGAGGGTGAACGGGCTCCAGGCCTGACGGCGGAGCGCGTAGCGAGCTATGGCTTTGAGGTTTTGTTTGTTAGCGTACTCGAGTAGGAATGTTGCCTTCTCGGCAAGCACGCGTCTAATATCGATCAGCGCCTCGGCGGGCTGGGCCAGGTGGTGCAGCGTGCGGATCAGCGTGGCTCCGTCGAATAGCCCGTCGACGAAAGGCAGGCGGTAGATGTTCGCGGCAACATACATGTAACGTGGCTCATCGCCAAGGCGCTCGCGCGCCTGGGCGAGCTGGGTCCGCGAGTAATCGAGCAGGACGATGCGATCGTAGCCGGTGTAGCGGGATGTGTTGCGCCCCGCCCCGGCGCCCAGCTCGAGCAGCAGCCGGCCGCCGCGCGGCAGCAGCCTGCGCAGCGTTTGGGCTTCGCAGGCGTCCTCGTAGGCGCGCTGGCCGCGCTCCCAGAACTCCTCTTGATAGTGAGAGCCTTCGTAGTCGCAGACCGGGGGCGATGAGTTCATCGTCGCGATGATAACGCAAACGAGCCGCTCACGTGAGCGGCTCGTTGGTTTTCGGCGTGATGCACTCTAGGGGATGGTGATCGAGAAGTTGGAGAAGGCCGCTTGCACGCCGCGCCGGATGACTCCCAGCCCGATCTTGCCCGAGGTCACAGGCGTCAAGTCGCGAGTGAGGGAGAACTGGCGGCTTGCTAGCAGTCGCTCGTCGATGATCGGCTTGTCCAGGGTCAGTGTCGCGGCGCGAATACCGGCATCGCCGTAGATGTCGATCCGGTGTCCATCTTGGGAAGAGACGAAGCGCATCGTGTTGACCGTGTCGCCACCGAAAAACGGCCCGCTATCGGAGAAACTGAACAGCCAGGGCGCGGTCTTGCTGATGGGAATGTACTCCCACACCTGGAAGTTGCTGCCGTCCACCGGGGCCGCCGTCCAGACGAAGGCCAGGAAGTAATCCTGCCC
This sequence comes from Anaerolineales bacterium, assembly GCA_035288225.1. Taxonomy (GTDB): domain Bacteria; phylum Chloroflexota; class Anaerolineae; order Anaerolineales; family RBG-16-64-43; genus RBG-16-64-43. The sequence goes on from DATEAT010000181.1 coordinate 38,156, forward strand.
GCGATCGGGAATGTTGTTGTCGTTTTTGTCGTCGAAGCGCAGGATGACCGCCATGTAGCGGTCGGTCGGTCCCTTGGTCCACTGCCCGTCCACGGTGAAGTCGTAGTCGGTGAGGATGCCGCAATGGGTGCAGACCGAGAAGCACATCGGGGCGATGGTCACGTCGATGTCGGCGCAGTCCTTGAAAGGCCCCACCAAAAGCTGATTGCCGCTGATGGCGACGCCATCGAAGACAGACCAGAAGCCCTGGTCCTTGGAGAAGTTGTCGCTAAACGAAGACCCGGAGGCGCCGGTGTTGCCGGGCGTGGCGCCCGGTTCCTGGGTGGAGGCAGGCAGCAGCGGCTCGCCGCCGGCCTGGGCGGTAATCTGCGCGACCAACGCATCATTGGTCGCCTGCAGGCTGTCGTCCCCGGTCGTGCTGCCGCCGACGCTGCAGGTTATGGCTGCCAACGCCAGAAGGGAGATCACAAGGATGAATGCACGCGAGCCAGAGGGGGTGCGCAGTGATCTGAACATTCTCCTCCTTAAGGAAGAATATGCGGGTGGCGACGATCACACGATTGGGCAGGACTGAACCGATGGTCTTCGCAGGCGCAGCATGGCCGGCTACGGTTCGAAGTGTCGGAAGTGTATCACAGCCGGGAAGCTCGGACAACGCCGGTGCAGGCCGCCGCGCAGCCTGCGGGCCGGGATGGGACATGTTTCACGTGCAACACTCCTGGGCGGCTACTCCACCGGCAGATTGAAGTAGTTGTAGGTGGCCCGGGAAATATCAGCCAGGACGCGTGAATCCCGCTCCCACACCATGCCGCCCTCTTTCCACAGGAAAACGGCCAGGACGTAGTCGCCGCCAGGGGTGAAAACAACCCCCGCGTCGCTCAGCGCCCCCAGCCCCTGGGACTCCTCGGTCCAACCATGCTTGTGGGCAACGCGGGTTCCGTCGGGCACGCCGGCCTCGATCAGCACCCCGATCTTGTTGCGGGAGAGCACGTCCAGCATGCGGCCGCACACTTCGGGCGAAAACTGCTCGGGGAAGACAACTTTCAAGGTGCCGCCGCCCTGGGTGCAGCGGTAGATATCGGCCAACAGCGACCCGACATCGGTCGGGGTGGTTTGGATGTACACGTCGGGGTTGGTGTTGACGTCGCTGCGCTGGTTGGCGGGAGTGGTGAATGTGCGCAGCACCGGAGACCCTGGCCGGTAGTAACCCGCCAGAAACGTGTTCTCCAACCCGAGTTGGCGCAGCGCCTCGCTCACCTGCAGCGGGCCGCGCTCCTTGTCGATCCGCTCCATCAGCCAATCGGCGGGATCGTTGCCCGAGAGGGTGATCATTTCCTCCAGCCAGCGCGCGGCTTCGGGGTCGAGATCCGACCCCAGGTAGCGGTAGACGCCGACCATGATGCCGATCTTGGCGATGCTGGCGGCGGAGAAGGCTACATCCGGCTCGCGCGGCAAGTCCTCCCCGCCCAGTGTGACCATGTGCAACTCGCTGGCGTTCCGCAGGTCGAGCACGTACAGATCGAGCAGGCCGTCGAACCCATCCACCTGCAGTATCTGCTGGATCATGATTTGCAGCGTGTTGAGCGGCGGGGTGCTGATGCGCCCGGAGTTGAGCGGCAGGTTGATTTGGCGTTGGGAAGGCGAGCGCATCGCGCTGGCCATTCGTTCTTCTGCCTGGGGCTGGTTGAGCACCGTCCCTGGGGTCCCGCCGGTGAAATTCGGCGTGCCGGGTATCGGCTGGGGGGGCGTCCCAGGTTGATCGTAGCGCGCGGCGATGTCTTCGAGTACGGCTCGCAGTTGGGTCGGCGAGTACTCCGCCTTGAGCGGGACGGTGCTGCTTTGGCCTGGCCGCTTCCAGAGGAACTCCCAGAATCCGGGCCAGAACGGCCCTTCCGTGCGATACAGGTCGGCGCTGGCTAGCATCGTTTCGAGATCGAGGGCGAATCCCATGGCCGAGGGTGGGACGAAGAAGACACTCTCTTGATAGTGCATCTCCAACGGGGCACCATACACCTGCACCAATCGTTGGCCAGCCTCTTCGGGTGTCAGCCCGCCGACTTGGATGCCCGCCACCTCCAAACCTTGCGGGAAGCGCGCGCGCTGCCGGCTATAAGCCACCAACTCAACAAAGGACAGCGCCACCGCGGTGAGCAATGCGGCGACGGAAAACCAACGAATGACCGACCCCGATGAACGCACAGCGGCCTCCGAACGGCTGGGAAGTATAGCATACGGACTGCGCGCCTCAGTGCGACCAACGATCTTGCGTAGGCCGTAACTGGAAGCGCAGAAGGCGGGTGCGCGACGCGAGGGGCGGATGGCCTCTTTGGATACAGGACTGGTGCACGCCACCTCACCACATGGCGGCGCGGGCCGAACACCCACCTGCAAGGAAGGGGATAATGTCAAGGTCCAAACCGGCCTAAGCGCGATTCCTCTGCGAATCCCGGCATCGCGTGAATGGCTGTGGAGCGCATTCATTGGATAGTGCTTGAATTGGATAATATGCAATAAACGGTGATGTGTGCCCAAGGTTCGCTTGAACGATCAGTTTGAGGGCGGCGGCTGAGCGGAATGCGGACTCCGGCTCGGCTCGTGGGTGGCCAATGGATCGCCTGGAGACCGCCTTGAGGGTTAGGGTGCCCCGTTTGGCAATATGGTTTTGACACTCTTGGGGGCTCATGCTATGATGGGCGCACGCTGGTGTGTGTTTTCGCCATTCATTATATTGGGTCTCACCCGGCGGCCGGTCTCATCGCTCTATCGTCATTCCAGAAGTTGTTGGTAACTCGCCTCGCGCCTGCGCGAGGGATTTGCACCGCTGGGAATGAACCGATGAGTGCGTGTGAGGGCGGCCGGCCGGCCGCCCTCATTCATTTGGAGCGAAATCATGAGCACAGATTTCATTGCACGTCTGATCGGCATGGTCGGTTTTGCGATCGGCGGCCTGTATCTCGGCGTGTCGCTCTCCGTCTTGGCCGAGGCCGGCCCGCGCGAGCTGTGGGCGATGGTGTTTGCCCTGGTGGGAGCATTGCTCGGTCTGGTGGTGACGCCCTTCCTTACCACCCGCCCCATCCGCGGAGCGCGTCGGCTATTCAGCCGGCTGCCAGCACAGACCCTGGCCGCCGCGCTCATGGGCCTGATCGGCGGGTTGATCATCGGGGCGCTCGTCTCGCTGCCGCTCTCGCTGCTGCCGCCTCCCTTCGCCAGTTTCTTGCCGCTGGTGAGCGCTGCCCTGTTTGGCTACTTCGGCGTGGCGCTCTTTGTCCTGCGCCAGAACGATGTCTTTGCCTTCCTCAGCCTGCGCTTCTCAGGCGCCAGCCCCGGAGCGGGTGTGGAGGGGCACACCATCCTGCTCGACACGAGCGTGATCATCGATGGGCGCGTGGCCGACGTGGCGGCCACCGGGTTCTTGCAGGCCACTTTGCTCGTGCCGCGTTTCGTGCTCAACGAACTCCAATACATTGCCGATTCGGCGGATGCCATGCGCCGCCAGCGCGGACGGCGCGGTCTCGATATCCTCAACCGGCTACAGAAGGATCGCCGCGCACCGTTGCGGATCACCGACCTAGATGTTGAAGACGTGCGCTCGGCTGATGAGAAGCTGGTCATCCTGGCCAAGCAACTGCGCTGTCCGATTCTCACCAACGACTACAACCTGAACCGCGTGGCCGAACTGCAGGGTGTCACCGTGCTCAACCTGAATGAACTCGCCAATGCACTGCGTGCGGTCTTCCTCCCGGGCGAAGCGATCGAGGTGCGCGTGATCCAGGAGGGCAAAGAAGCCGGCCAGGGCGTGGGTTACCTTGAAGATGGCACGATGGTTGTGGTGGACGAAGGCCGGCGCCACATCGACCGCACGATTCCGGTCGTCGTCACCAAGGTGCTGCAGACCACGGCCGGGCGCATGATATTCGCTCGCGTCGACAGTTCGGTCGCCTCAGGCAACGCGCACTAACCGGCCCGCGGGGGGCGGCGAGGGGGTGGAGCGGCTACGCCGCACATCGCCGGCTGGCGCACACGCAGGGAGACCTCATGGCACTAATCGTTTACAACAGCCTGACGCGGAAGATGGAACCCTTCGTGCCGCTGGTCGAGGGCCAGGTGCACATGTATGTGTGCGGTCCGACCGTCCAGGACTATGCCCACATCGGCCATGCCAAGACCTACATCTCCTTCGACACCATGGTGCGCTACTTTCGCCACCTGGGGCTGCAGGTGCGCTACGTTCAGAACATCACCGACGTCGGGCACCTGCTGGATACCGGGGAGGACCGCATCCTGCGCGGTGCGGCACGCGCCAAACTGGAACCGATGGAACTGGTGGAGCGCTACATGCGCTCTTACTTTGAGGACATGGATGCACTCGGGGTGGGGCGCCCAGACATTTCGCCGCGCGCTTCGGGTCACATTCCCGAGCAGATCGAACTGACCAAACGCTTGCTCGCGGCCGGACACGCCTACGAGGTCAATGGCTCGGTCTACTTCGACGTGCGTTCGTGGCCACAGTACGGCAAGCTCTCCGGGCGGCGAATTGAGGAACAAGAAGAGGGAACGCGCGTCGCGGTGCGCGAGGAGAAACGCTACCCGGAAGATTTTGCGCTGTGGAAGAAGGCTGAACCGGACCACATCTTGCGCTGGCCCTCGCCCTGGGGCTGGGGTTACCCTGGCTGGCACGTCGAATGCTCAGCCATGGCCACCAAGTACCTGGGTGAGACGTTCGACATCCACGGCGGCGGCATCGAGAACATCTTCCCGCACAACGAGTGCGAGATTGCCCAGGCCGAAGCGGCCTTCGGCGCCACTTTCGCCCGCTATTGGCTGCTGACTGGCTCGCTCACGTTGGACGGGGTCAAGATGAGCAAGAGCCTGGGCAATTTCGTCACCATAAAGGATGTGCTCAAGCAGCATCCTCCCCAGGCCATCCGTTTCTTCACCTTCTCCAGCCACTACCGCAGCCCGGTCGATTACTCGGAAGAGGCGCTGGTCTCCGCCCAGCGTGGGTGGGAACGGCTCGTCGGGCCGTATCTCACCGTGCGCGAGCGGCTTATCCAATCGGGACTGCCCGCCGAGCGCAGCACGGCCATCGAGGGCTTTGTGAACGAGACGCGGGCCAACTTTCGCACAGCGATGGACGACGACTTCAACGTGCCCGCCGCGCTGGCGGTGCTCTTCGATTTCGCCAAGGAAGTGAACACACTGCTGTCGCGCGAGGCGCCTGTGGGGCGGCCCGATCTGGAGTCCATTGAGTCGTTCTACCAGGAGCTGGTGGGCGATGTGCTGGGACTCTTGCCGCAGTCGGCAGCCGCCTCAGCGGACCGGGAGGCTGGGCTGATTCGCTTGCTCATCGAGCTGCGTGCCGAAGCACGCCAACGCAAGGACTGGGTACTCTCGGATTCAATCCGCGACCGGTTGGCGGCTCTGGGCGTGACTCTCGAGGACGGTAAAGACGGCACGATCTGGAAGACCGCCTGAGGCTGCCGGCGGATCGCGCCCGGGCGCGCGGCGGAGGCGCCACGCTCATGGACCACGAATGGGTCTACGGCAGACACGCCGTACGCGAAGCTCAGCGCGCCGGGCGGCGCACGCCTTACCGCCTGCGTCTCGCGCAAGGCGTGCAACCCAAGGGCATCGTGGCCGAGGCGCTCGAGGCGGCGCGCGAGCGCGGGGTGGCGGTCGAGTTGGTGGAACGTCGCATCCTGGATGCGCTGAGCGACGGCCACCAGGGACTCGCCCTGGAAGTCTCCCCCTACCCGTATGTTTCAATTGAGGAGTTACTCACCGCCTGCGACCGCCAGTCGCCTCCGGCGCTGTACCTGCTGCTCGATCTGATCCAGGATCCGCAGAATCTGGGCACGCTATTGCGCACGGCGGAGGCCGCGGGCGTCGACGGAGTGCTGCTGCCTGCTCATCGCGCCGCCGGCGTGACGCCGGCCGTGGTCAATGCCTCTTCCGGCGCGAGCGAGCATCTGCGCATTGTGCGCGCCAACCTGGCCCAGGCCATCCAGGCGCTCAAACAGCGAGAGGTGTGGGTAATGGGGCTGGAGGGTGGGCCGGGTGCGCTACCCCTCGACACTGTCGATTTGGCGCGGCCGCTGGCGATTGTGCTGGGCGGCGAGGCGGCCGGGCTGCGTCCGCTGGTGCGCAGGGAATGCGACCTGCTGGCCGCTATTCCGATGCACGGCAGAATCGAATCGCTCAATGCCGCTGTGGCGGGTTCCATCGCGCTCTATGCAGCCCGCCTCGCCAACCCGCGTGGCGGCGGTGCGGGTGGGATGCAGATGAATGAGGTGAGGCCATGACCTCTCGCAACCCGAGAGAATTCATCGAGCGGCTCGAACGCGAAGCCCAACTGTTGCGCATTAGCGCACCCGTCTCGCGCGACTTGGAGATCACCGAGATCGTCGATCGCGCGAGCAAGGGACCACCCGAGAATAACAAGGCGTTGCTCTTCGAGAAGGTCAACGGATTCTCGATTCCCGTGGCCATCAGTCTCTTCGGCAGCTCGCAACGCATGGCTTGGGCGCTGGGTGTGGACCATCTGGATGAACTCGACCTGTGCCTGCCGCAGGGCGTGGGCGCGCTGCTCGAGCGCGGGGCGGAGTTGCAGGGCGTGCTGCGCGCGATTGCGCCGCGGCCCCAGGTGGTAGGTCGTGCCGCCTGCCGCTGAGCGGGCTTCGTTCGTGCGCGCCATGTTCGCTTCCATCGCGCCGCGCTACGATCTCATGAACCGGCTGATGACCCTTGGCCAGGATCGCGCCTGGCGGCGCGAGGTGGTGCGACGCGCGACGCTTGGCGCGGGCCAACGCGTGCTGGACCTGGGCACCGGCACCGGCGACATTGCGCTGGAAGCGCTGCGGCAAGTGCCGGGGATCCTTGCGGTGGGAGCCGACTTTACCCCGGAAATGATGCGGGTGGGCCGCTCGCGCGCGGGCGGCGCGCAAGTGCGGTGGGTCGTCGCCGACGCGCTGCACCTGCCTTTTGCGCGGGGCAGCTTCGAGGCGGTAACCTCCGGATACCTGCTGCGCAACGTGACCGATGTGCCGCAGGCGCTGGTCGAGCAGCAGCGCGTGCTGCGCAGCCAGGGATGCATTGTCTGCCTCGATACCACGCCGCCGGCGCGCAACCTCCTGCGCCCGTTCATCCGTTTCCACTTGCATGTGATGATCCCGCTCGTGGGGCGGATCATCACCGGCTCCTCAGCGGCCTATACCTACCTGCCAGACTCAACCGAGGCATTCCACACGGCGGAGAAACTAGCCGATCACCTGCGGGAGGTTGGCTTGCGGGAGGTAGGCTTCGCCCGGCGAATGCTCGGGACGATGGCCATTCATTGGGGAGTTAAATAGAAGCGGGAGGCGTGTGCCTCCCGCAGAAAAGCTCATGCCCCCGGCCGGATCAGCCGCAAGCGGCGAATCGGTTGGCTCACCCCACCCCATTGGAACTTGTACCCCTCGTTGCCGCGCATGAAATCGAAGGCCTCGCGACCGTGGCGGATGGACCATTCGATCAGGCGCGCCAGCAAGATCCAGCCAGGTGAGAGCGCAGCGAAACGCGGGGCGATGCCCGAGTTGTAAACCCAGATGCGGTTGAGATAATCGAAGTTGGCATACCCGGCGGCCCGGCGGCCGTCGACGGTGAGAAAAGCCAGTTGCAGCCAGCCGGCCGCATGCGCCGCGGCCAGCGAAAGGCGGAATTGCTGGACCATCAACTCACTGAGGAACTTGGCCTTGCGTTCGTCTTCGCGCATGAGTGCCAAGAAGCTGTCGATCTCCGCCTGGATGTCGGCCTGAGGCCCGACGATGGACCACTCGATGGCCTCCTCATCCCCCTCGCCGCGGCGCAGTTTGCGGCGAACCTCGTGGCGCTGTTTTTTGTCGAGCCGCTCGAGGAAAACCTCCCAGTTATCGGGCAGGGCAATCGAGGGGCAGGGCTGCAATTCTTGTGTCTCTAGCCTCCACCCGCGCGTTCCGGCCAAAGCCGGAAGGGTGGTGAGAGTTCGCGAGGCGGCGCGCAGGTTGTAGAGATCCAGTAGGTGCAGTTCATCATCGGGTTGGGCGGACGCAAGATCGAGCAGTCGCTCGCTGAACTTCTCTTCCTGCCCCTCGGCAACAATGAGATCCAGGTAATCGGAGATTTCTATGCTGCCCAGCAGCACCCAGGCCCGCCGCCCGTCGTGCTGGGTGCGGAAGAAGGGGGCCACGCCCACCAGTGAACCGGCCTCGCGTGCGGTCACCAGGCGCAAGGCCGCGTCGTTCCATTCGCCGCCGCCGCGCGTGCGCCACCACGTGCGCAGGTATTCATAACGCAGGAAGGGCATGTTGGAGGCGGACCTCTCGACCAGTGCGTTCCATTCGCGTTCGAGCGAGTCGAATTCCTGATCGGAGGTCAGGCAGTCCAATTCCATGAGGTGGGGCTCCATTCAATGAGCGGAGAGAGGAAAATGGGCTGTCCGCGCGAGTCAGGAGCGGGCAGGTCCATCCTCGCCTGGCGCGGCGAGCGCCTCGAGCGCCGAGCGGGCCGCCTCGCGTTGAACAGGCTGCCACCCCTCGCCGTCAACCATCTGCCTCAGGTGGGCGAGGACGGACGAACGCTCGGGCGGCTCCAGGCGCGCCCAGGCGCGGCGAATGCGGCTCGGGCGTTGTGAAAGCAACCCAGCCCACATGGCCTCGAGGCTCATTTCGCTCCGTGGTTCGCTCATGGCATACATCATCGCAGCAGCGGGACTTCTGCCAGTATAATCGATTCGATTCCGGCATCCTCGGCCTCGAGGCGGGGATTGCGCGAGCGGTCTCGTGTCGGTGTGAGCCGCCACGAGGCGAGGTGCGAAGCGCACTATGGGTACCCATCTGATCCTGACGCACGAGCAAGCGGATTTCGACGCGGTGGCGGCGCTTCTTGCGGCGCGGCTGCTCGAGCCGCAGGCCCAGGCGATTCTGCCGCACCGGCTGAACCGCAATGTGCGCGCGTTCCTCAACTTGTACGGAGAGGATGTGCCGCTGGAGGAGGCGGAGGCGCTCGGCAAGGCTGCGGTCGAGAAGGTGACTCTGGTGGATTCGCAAACGCTGCCCTCCGTGCGGGGCGTGGGCCCGCAGACGCGGGTGCATGTCATCGACCACCATCCGCTGCATCGCCCGCTGCCCGAGGCCTGGACCGCCGATTTGACGGACCTGGGCGCCACGACCACACTGCTGGTGGAAGCGCTGCGCGAGCGCAATGGAGGGCTGAGGGTGCCGGCGGCCACGTTACTGCTGCTCGGCGTGTACGAAGACACGGGCTCGCTAACCTATGCGGGGACGACGCCGCGGGATGTGCAGGCTGCAGCCTGGCTGCTCGAGCAGGGAGCCAGCCTTGAGGTGGCGGCTGATTTTCTCAATCACCCGCTCTCGCGGGAGCAGCAAGCACTTTACGAACGGCTGCTCGAAGCAGCCCAGATGCACGAGATACAGGGCCTGCGCGTCGTGGTGAGCACGGCTGAAGCCCCAAGCGACGTGGAGGAGATCTCCACTCTGGCGCACAAGCTGCGCGACCTGTTCGACCCCGAGGCCCTTTTTATTCTGGTCGATCTACACTCGCACGTTCAACTCGTGGCGCGTTCGACGACCGACCAGATCGACGTGGCGGAGGTCGCGGCGCACTTCGGGGGCGGCGGGCACAGCCGGGCTGCAGCCGCGCTCGTGCGCGGGAAGGCGATGGCCGACATCGCGGCCGAACTCATGCACGTGCTGCCCGAACACGTCCTTCCCTCGTCGCGCGTCGAATCGATCTATTCGCCCGGCCCGCAGGTCCTCTCGCCGTCGACCACCATTCCCGAGGCGGCCGAGCGTATGCAGCGCTATGGCTACGAAGGGTTCCCCGTGGTTCGCGACGGGCAGGTGGTGGGCCTGCTGACCCGGCGCGCGGTGGATCGCGCCCTGGCCCACGGCATGAAACGCGCGACCGTGGAAAGCATCATGGAGAGCGGGTCGCACAGCGTGCGCCCGGACGATTCGATCTTGCACCTGCAGCGGATGATGGTTGAGCACGGCTGGGGGCAGGTGCCGGTGGTGTCGCCGGACGATGGCCACGTCATCGGCATCGTCACACGTACCGATCTGCTCAAGGCGCTCGTCCCGCAACGTGCCGCGGGACGCCACACCCTGGGCGAGATGCTGCACCAGGCCCTGCCGCGGCCGCAATTGGCGTTGGTGCAGGCTATTTCCGTAGTAGCCGACGAAGGCCACGTGCCGGTGTACTTGGTGGGCGGCGTGGTGCGCGACCTGCTGCTTGGCCTCATACCTGCGGACCTCGACCTGGTGGTCGAGGGCGACGCCATTGCCCTGGCGCAGGCGGCGGCCGAGCGCTACGGCGGGCGCGTGCGCGGCCACGACCGGTTCGGCACAGCCAAATGGTTGATTGGAGAGCGCCGCGCCGCAATGGCCGCCGCGCTTAACCTGACGGCCGAGGAGACAGCCTGTCTGCCGGAGAGCTTCGATCTGGTTTCGGCCCGCGCGGAATTCTATGCGCGTCCCACCGCGCTTCCGGAGGTCGAACGCGGCAGCCTGAAGCTCGATCTGCATCGGCGCGATTTCACGATCAACACGCTGGCTGTCTCGCTCAATGCCGAGCGCTTCGGCGTGCTTTACGATTATTGGGGCGGTCTGCGCGATCTTGAGGAGAAGCGCATCCGCGTCATGCATTCGATCTCCTTCGTCGATGACCCGACGCGCATCCTGCGTGCCATTCGCCTCGAACAACGGCTGGGTTTCGCACTTGAACGACGCACGCGCGAGTTGATCGATCAGGCGCTGCCGCTTTTGGGCCGAGTCAGCGGCGATCGCCTGCGACACGAGTTGGAAGCCATCTTCGACGAAATGGACCCCGGCAAGAGTCTGGCGCGCCTGGAGGAGTTGGGCGTGCTGGCGGTTATCGACCCCGGGTTGTGCTGGACAGAAGCCCAGGCACGTTGGGTGTCCGCGGCCGTGGGCCGCATGCCGCAACCGACGGGCAGCCTGAGGGTGCCCGCCACCGGCGAGATATGGCTGGCGGGGTGGATGCATTCATTGCCGGTCGAGGCAAGTGAGCGGGTGATGGCCCGATTGAATCTTCCGCAACGCCGCGCCGAGATGGTGCGCGAGGCCCGCAAAGTGCTGGCAGCCCTTGCCACCACACCGCCCGAGGCACGCGCCAGCCAGGTGGTCCACAGGCTGGAAGCGTACTCGTTGCCGACTCTTGCGCTGGCCTATGTCGTAGGTGAGCATGATCTGGCTCGCGCGCACATTGCGCGTTACGTTGAACAACTGCGCCACGTGCGTCCGATAGCCGATGGCGAGACTCTGCGCGCGCGCCGGCTCCCGCCCGGGCCCGCCTACCGGGCCATCCTGCGCGAATTGCGCGCTGCCTGGCTCGACGGCGAAGTGCACAACGCCGCCGAGGAGTCTGCCTGGCTCGAACGCCGACTGGCCTCAGAGCCCACGGGTGCCGCGGCATGACCCAGGCCACCCCGCTGGACGAGTTCATCATTCGGCCCCTGCGCGAGGAGGAACTTCCAGCACTCGAATGGGATGGCGAATACGCGCACTTCCGGCACCTCTTCCGTCAATCCTTTGAAGAGATGCAGCTCGGGCAAAGGGTCATGCTGGTGGCGGCTGCGGCCGGGTCGGGCGCGCTGGCCGGTCAGGTCTTTATCCAATTCATCAGCAGCGACCCGAAGTACGCCGATGGCGCCTCGCGCGGATACCTCTACGCGCTGCGAGTGAAACCCGAGTACCAGAACCGCGGTCTGGGCCGGCAGCTCATCCAGGCGGCCGAAGAGCAGCTGCGCGGGCGCGCGATGGAAGTGTCGACGATCGGTGTGGCCAAAGACAACCTGCGCGCGCAAAAGCTGTACGAGCGAATGGGCTATGAAATCGTCGGGGAAGATCCCGGGCGATGGACCTACGTTGACCATCACGGGCGCTTGCGCGAAGTGAACGAGCCCTCGTGGCTGATGGCCCACGTGTTGTGAGGCGCAGGTTCGCTGGCACACCAAGCCTGCTCAGCATAACAAACGCCCGGGAATGACCCGGGCGTTTGTAATCGTGCCATGTGCTGAGCGGCCGCTCAGGCCGAGGCGCTGGGGCCCGAGGCCGTGGCGAGTTCCGGTTCGCTGGGGACGACGATCAGCATGATGATGTACGCCAGCAGGCCGGGCCCGCCCGCGAGCGCCGTCACGACAAACAACAGCCGGACGATGGTTGGGTCGATATCGAAATACTCGCCGAGCCCGCCGCACACGCCGCCGATCATGCGCTGGGTGCGCGAGCGATAGAGTCGTCGAACGTTCTCGGTCATCGCAGTCTCTCCTTGAATGGGTGTCGTGTCAAGGAGATATACGCGGCGGGCCCGGCTCGGTTGCGCATCCGCCGAGGGGAGCCGAGGCTAGCCGGCCGCCCGATCGTCGAGCGCACGGATGTAGGCCGTTGTGAAGGCAAAGGCTCGCTCGAGCACTTCCACATCCATCTTGTCGACGGTGTCGGCAACCATGTGCCACCAGGGCGCCTCGCCGTGCGGGCCCCACCCGGATAGGGTGATGGCCGGAATGCGCACACGCAGTGCGTCGGCCATTTCGGTGTTTCCGCCGCTGACGACGGTCGAGTGGGCCTTCCATTGCGGGTGTTCGCTCGCAACCTGCTGCGCCAAGCGCACCATTTCGGCATCGGCATGGAAGGGGATGAGGATGCCCTCCCGCACCAGCCAGGAAGGGCCTGCGCACCCCAGCATCTCGAAGGCGATGGTATTGGGACGCACCAGTTGGCGGGCGTAGCGGTGGAAAAAGTCGATGGCCCCGTAGTGCTGCACTTCCTCGCAGCCGGTGAGCGCATACCACACGCGTGTGTGCTGCAGGGGCCGCTCCGCGAATTCGTGTGCGAGTGCGAGCACCAGCCCCGCGCCGGAGGCATTGTCGTTGGCCCCGCGGCTAAAGGGAGTTGAATCGGCCTGGAGGCACATCGCCGCCAGCAGCACCGCGCCGACCGCGCTGGGAATCGTCGCTGGCCATATCCACCCCCAGGCGCTGATCGCGCCGAGCCCGTACAAGAGGACCTGCGCGGCGAACAGAATGAAGGCTGCGGTGGTGAACAAGCGGTAGGCGGCCAGCCAGCGCGCGCTAGAAAAGATGATCGGCGTGCGGTGCGAATCCACATGGCCGATCAGCACCAGGTCCGCGCGGTGTTCCGCGCGCGGTTTCTGCTCAGCCACAGCGTTCTGGCTTGTGCCTTTGGGGACGAGGCGGCGCAGGAGGTTGTCACGGAAGCTGAGTTCCATGAGGTCCGAAAGCAGCGCGATCGCGCTGAGCATAGCCGCGATCGCGGCGGTGAGTCGTCCGCCCATGGGATAGAGCACAAAAGAGGCAAGCATGAGGGCCGACGCCAGTAGATGCGGCGTGTAGATCGAACGTGCGCTGCGAAAAGTGTCGATGCGCGGCAAAAGCCCGATGCGGGTCAGGCTCTCGGCGCAGTACTGCGTCCCGCGGCGCTCGCCTTCACGAGTGGAGCCGCGTGCGCCAATCTCATCGGCCAGGACGTGGATGTGTTTGAGCCACTCGGTCACGCGGACGGACGAGATGCCAGGATGGGAGGCCATAGCCTATTCTCCGCTCAGGGATTACTTGCGCCATGCAAGAAAGGCGGCGAGCACCAGCAGGTTCTGGTCAAAATCCGTGTGTTCGTGATCGGTCAGCTCGAGATCTACAGCGGCGATGCCCTGCAGTGCGGACCAATCCGCAAACTGGCCGGTGTACTCGCAGCCGGTCTTGATCGGCGGGTAGGGATAGTCGCTGACCGCAGCCAGCGCCTCGGCCAGGCTCACCGAGCGCGAGTAGGGCGTGATGCCCCCAGGCAGAATACCGAGCGCCGCGCTGTGGACACTGATGATCGCCTCCGGCTTCTCGGCAACGATGAAACGCCGCAGCCAGATGACTTCGGGCTCCGATCCGGGTCCGTCACCACCGTTGAGCGGATACCCGCTCCAGCATCCCTTCAGTGGCCACTGCTCCACCCAATTGGCGGTGCGCCAGTTGCGGTTGAGGTCCACACTGTGCGCATTGCCGCGGCTGTCCGAGCCGCGGCCGCGAGCCAGGCCATCCGGGTTGACCACCCGCAGCAGGATCAAAGTGTTGTCAGGCGGGATGAGCTCCGGGTGCTGAGAGAGATGCGCGATCAATTCGTCGGCCAAGGCCACCGTATTCCATTCGCTGCCGCCGTGGATGCCAAACACCATCAGCCGTTTGAGTGGCCCACTGCCGAAAGTGAATACCTGCAGGGGCCGCCCCTCAACCGAATGGCCAATGACACTCGGCGCGGGCGTAGGGGCGAGGCTGGGCGTGGGCGAGGGTGTCGGCGTTTGGGTATCGGGCAGGGTTGTCGGTGAGGCAGGCAAGAGCGAGGGGCTGGGCGTGAGCGTGGGCGGAGGCAATGGGGTTGGCGTGGTGGTCTGAGTGGGGAGGGGCAGGAGAGTCGCGGAGGTGGTCGCGGTTGGGGCCTTTGCGGCAAAGAAAATCAGGTTGCCGAATGCCCCGCGCATCAAAGCGAACGCCAGCGCGGCCAAGCCGATCACATTGACGACCCACACCAGCGCCACGATCCGCGAGAGGGTGCGCCAGCGCTGTGGATTCACCGCGGCTGCCTCGCATGCCGGAAGAGCGCTGGGAATCCGGTCGGCATGATCTATGCCCCCGCCGGCTCGCCAGACGCGCCGGGCTGGCTCTTGCGCTCGCCCGATCGGTCGCTGGCCGGTTCTCCAAGCGCACGCTCGATCGCCTCATGCAACGAACGCACCGCGATCACATGGATGCCCTTGGGCCAAGCTTCATCGTGGCGTACCGTGCGCGGCACGAGGATACGCGCAAAACCGAGTTGCGCGGCTTCGCGCACGCGGGCTGTGATTTGCGGGACGGCGCGCAACTCGCCCGAGAGGCCGACTTCTCCCACCAGCGCCAGGTCGGCCGCCACCGGGCGATCGTTTACCGATGAGGCAATGGCCACCGCCATGGCCAGGTCGGCAGCGGGCTCGTCCACGCGCAGGCCGCCGACGACATTGATGAAGATATCTTGATCCGCGAGATGCATGCCCACCCGCCGGCTGAGCACGGCCGTCACCAACAGCAAGCGGTAGAGATCCACGCCGTTGGGTGTGCGCCGTGGGTTACCGAAGGTCGAGGCGCTGGTCAGCCCCTGCAATTCGACCAGCAGCGGGCGCGTGCCTTCCATGGTGACGGCGATGGCGGAACCCGGAGCGTGCAGCGCGCGCTCGGCCAGGAAAGCTTCCGAGGGATTGGGCACCTCAATCATGCCCGCACTCTGCATTTCGAAGACGCCAACTTCGGAGGTCGCTCCGAAGCGGTTCTTCACCGCGCGCAATAGCCGGAAGCTCTGAAAGCGATCGCCCTCCAGGTAAAGCACCGTGTCCACGATGTGCTCGAGAACGCGCGGCCCGGCGATGGCGCCTTCTTTGGTCACGTGACCGATGAGAAATACGGCGATGCCGGATGACTTGGCCAAGGCCTGCAGCCGGGCGGCGCATTCGCGCACCTGCGAGACCGAGCCGGCCGAGGAGGTCAACTCAGAAAGGTATGCCGTCTGAATCGAATCGATCACTAGCACGCGCGGCGCCAGTTGCTCCACGTGACCGAGGATGGCATGCAGGTCGGTCTCAGTGAGAAGAAAGAGGTCCTCGGGTAGATTGCTACCGTTGTCGCCGACCGGCACCAGGCGTTGGGCGCGCATTTTGATCTGGCGTTCGGATTCCTCGCCTGAGACATACAGCACACGCCCGACGTCGCGGGCCATGGCGCTCGCCACCTGGAGCAAGAGAGTCGACTTCCCGATTCCCGGATCGCCGCCGATGAGCACGAGCGAGCCGGGCACCACTCCGCCGCCGAGGACGCGAGAGAATTCGCCGAGCGGTACGCGCCAGCGTTCCTCGGCATCGCCTTCGATCTCGCGCAGGCGACGCGGGCGCGAGCCGGAGGAGGCCGCGGCGCGCGCCACACTGTGCGCCGGTTCGGCCACGATTTGCTCGACCATCGAATTCCAGCTGCCGCAACTGGGGCATCGCCCCAGCCCGCGCGGCGCGGCGTGGCCGCATTGCTGGCAGATGAATTGAGTCTTCGACTTGGCCACGTTGGCCTCCTCGGCGGCACCCGGTCGGCGGCGAGGGTGCGCCTGAGCAAGGATGATTATGGCCCGGGGCAACACAATCGGCAAGGGCGGCGGCCCCCGGTGGTCGGGGCGCGGGTATGTGATAATCGGCACGGGATGTAACTGCGCCCGTGCATTCACGTCTAAAGAAGGAGCGGATGCTTCCACCCACACCGTCGATTGAATCCCTCCGCGCGGGCGACCCGCAGGCGCTGGCAGGGCTGTTCGAGATCCATGCCGACAGGGTGTATCGTCTAGCCTTCGGTTTGCTGCGTGAACGCCAGGCGGCTGAGGACGTCGTCCAGGAGACTTTCCTTTCGGCGATGACGCACCTGGCTCAATTCGAGGGACGCTCGTCGCTGGGCACCTGGCTGTATCGGGTGGCCTACAACGCCAGCCTGACCCGCCTGCGCGCGAGGCCGAACGAGCCACTGCCGCCGGATGAACCCGAGCCCGGCGAGCCCCCGCTGCCGCGGGCACTCGTCGAGTGGGATCAAACCCCGGAAGAGATGCTGCTCGACGCGGAGGGGCGCCGGCAATTGGAGGCTGCCATTGCCACGCTGCCCGAGACGCTGCGCGCTGCGTTCATCTTGCGTGATGTGGAAGAGCTTTCGACTCAGGAGACAGCCGAAAGCCTGGGAATCTCAGAGGGTGCGGTCAAGGTGCGGCTGCATCGAGCCCGTTTGCTGCTGCGCGAGCGTTTGGCCGAGTACTTTGGCGCGCGCGCCGCTCAAAAGGAAGGCGAACCATGAATTGCGAAGAACTCATCCATTATCTCTCGGACTACATCGACAACGGGCTGACTGAGAAGCTGCGTGTCGACGCCGAGGAGCACCTGGCCACCTGCCGGAATTGCCACGTCGTATTGGATACTACGCGCCAGACAATCGTCCTCTTCAAGGAAACCCAGCACGAGGGTATCCCGGTGGACCGGCGCAGCGCGTTGTTTGCCCAACTCGAGAAGGCATTGGCCGCGCGCAGGTCCGCACGCGGCGTGCCGTGACGGGACCGGGGAAACACGACCCGCAGATCGCGATGGCGCGAGGCCGCTCAGGCCTTGCGCTGTTCATTTTGCCTGGGCTGTAACCTCCCGGCGCCGCCGTCGTCTAACGGGCACATCCAATTCAACGAGGAGGCCGCCGATGAAGTTTGCAAACGAGTCTGGTATCGATCGAGTGATCCGTGTAGTGCTGGGAATCGCCGTACTGTACCTGGGGTG
>DATEAT010000182.1:0-3285 GCA_035288225.1 Anaerolineales bacterium
CTAGACTTCGGCGGTCGCCCGGTGCGCTGGCGGCATGGCGTATACTCGGCCAATCTTCCAATGAACCGTCGGGGCCATGACCTCTTCCGCAGATAGCATCACCACCCTGCTCTTCGATCTGGATGACACGCTGTACCATCCCTCCAGCGGTGTATGGCAGGCCATTGGCGAGCGCATCAACCGCTTCATGGCGGAACGGGTGGGAATTCCGGCCGAGCGCGTCGCCGCATTGCGCGAACAGTATTTCGTAACGTTCGGCACCACCCTCAACGGGCTGCGGGCCAATCACGGCGTGGACCCCGAAGAGTACCTGGCCTTTGTGCACGATATCCCACTCGACCGGCTGCTGGCGGAGGACCTCCAGCTTCAGGCCATGCTGGCTCTCTTGCCCCAGCGCAAAGTCATCTTCAGCAACGCCGACCGCGCCCACGCACAACGCGTCCTCCAGCGCTTGGGTGTCGTGAAAGACTTCGAACAGATCATCGACATCCACTCACTGGGTTTCATCAACAAACCCGAACCCGAAGCTTACCTGCGGGCGCTGACTCTGCTCGGAACGGCCGGCGCGCTAGAATGCGCAATCATCGACGACCAACTCCGTAACCTGTTGCCGCCCAAGGCGCTCGGAATGCGCACCGTGTGGGTTCATCCGACCGGCGGCGAATCAGGGGCCGATTTTCACATCCGGTCGATCCTCGATCTCCCCGCTTGCCTCACCTAATACACTAGACGACTTATCTTGTTCTAACGGACCTGTGGTAGGCTGACTCACAGAATTTTCAGCCGGCGAGTGCATTCGCGCTCGCATTGTTGTGAGCCGAGGCGTCGCTCATCCGGGGAGGGCCGCTCATGCGCCGATCGACAATTACGATCCTTCTGTGGCTGGTTGTCACGGTGGGCTTGGTGGCGTCGGCCACCGGCGCCGGATTCGTCGCAGGTCGCACTTCGCTCGCATGGCTGCCCAACCTGCCCGGATTCCCGGCCGCTGCCTCCCTCGGGCAGAGCTCGGCGGATCAGGCGGGGACTCCCAAGGCGCTGAGCGCTGCCTTCGCCCCTTTCTGGGAAGCGTGGGATCTCGTCAACGAGCAGTATGTCGACCAGCCGCTGGATAAGGCCAAGCTCATCGGCGGGGCCATCCGGGGCATGATCGACTCGATAGGCGACGAGCATTCTTCGTACATGGACCCGGAGGAGTACCGCCGGGCCAACGCCCCGCTGGAGGGCGGTTATGAAGGCATCGGCACCGAGGTCGACATCACCGGCGATTACGTCGAGGTTATTTCTAACTTCCCCGATTCACCTGCCGAGAAGGCAGGCCTACGAACCGGGGATGCGTTCATCCGCGTGGACGGCGAAGACATGACGGGGATTGACGGCAACGAAGTGGTTCGCAAGATCCTCGGACCGGCGGGGTCGACCGTGCACCTCAGCGTGCAACGGGAGGGCGAAGCTCAGTTGCTTGAATTCGAGCTGGTGCGGGCGCGCATCGCGATCCCCAGCATGGAAGCGCACATGCTGAAGGAGGGCATCGCCTACGTCCGCCTGTACACGTTTGCCGATGAAACGGGAAGCGACCTACGCCAGGCACTTCAGAATCTGCTCGCCACCCATCCCGCCGGCATCATCCTGGACTTACGCGGCAACCCGGGCGGGTCGCTGCAAGCGTCGGTGGAGGTCGCCTCACAATTCCTGAGCCAAGGCCAAACAGTGCTCATCGAGCAATACGGCGATGGCTCGCGCCAAACGATCTCGAGCCTGCGCGGCGGGCTGGCCACCGATATTCCGCTCATCGTCCTGGTTGACCGCGGCTCGGCCTCAGCCTCGGAAGTCGTTGCCGGTGCCATTCAGGACCTCCACCGCGCCCGGCTGGTGGGCGAAGTAACCTATGGCAAGGGTTCAGTGCAGAACTGGATCCCCCTTAAGAACGATCAGGGTGCGGTGCGTATCACCATCGCCCGTTGGCTGACGCCGGACGGCCGGCAGATAGCAGAAGTCGGGTTGACGCCGGATGTGGTCGTTCCGCTGACCGAGGAGGACCACAGCGCCGGGCGCGATCCGCAGCTCGAAAAGGCGATTGAACTACTCACCTCACAACCTTCCTGAGAAAGGAGCCTCCCATGTTCTTCTACGATCCATTCTACCTGCTATTCATGGTGCCAGCCTTCTTGCTGGTCTTCATTGCCCAGGTGCGCGTCAGCCGTGCGTACTCCAAGTGGGGGCGCGTTCCCAATAGCCGCTCGATGACGGGTGCCGACGCGGCCACACGCCTCCTAGCGTACGGCGGCCTGGGTGATGTGCGCCTGGAGGGCACGCGCGGCCAACTGACCGACCACTACGATCCACGATCGAACACGCTGCGTCTTTCGGCAGGCGTCGCCCAGGCACCTTCCGTGGCGGCGCTCGCCATCTCGGCGCACGAAATTGGCCATGCCCTGCAGGACCGCGAGGGCTACTATCCTCTTCGGCTGCGCGCCGCGCTGGTCCCGGCGGCCAACATCGGGTCGTATTTGGGCTGGATCTTGATCATGCTGGGTCTCTTCCTGCGCATGGTGCCGATCGCCTGGCTGGGTGTTGGGGCATTCGGCCTGGGCGCCGTTTTTGCGCTGGCTACGCTGCCAGTCGAGTTCAACGCTTCGTCCCGCGCGCGCCGGCTTCTGGTGGAGAGCGGGCTGGTTGCCAGCGATGAGGAGACGCGCGGAGTCAACGCGGTCTTGGATGCTGCCGCGCTCACTTACGTCGCGGCCTTGGCGACAGCGGTACTCCAGCTCCTGTACTACGTGCTGCTGATCGGAGGACTTGGCCGGCGCCGGAATTGAGGCGCTTCGAGATTAACGGCGAGCTCACACGCCGCCGGCCCCTTCTCTGACCGTTTTGCATGTGACCTGCGGACCCGGTTACCCGGGTCCGCAGCGATTCTCCGATCCGCCTCCTCGGGTTGTTCCGACTAATCTCATCTACGCGGGATGAATTGAATTCGCGCTCGGCATGCACGAGGCCGGGTGACAGAGCATCGAAGTTATCAGGTCTCGACGGAGACCGGCCATCGATGGTCGGCCGATGTAACCCGCCCTCCCTCGCCGGTTGACTGATTGGAGGAAGTCAAGAGTGCAGGTTGCGCATGCTGCTGAACCTCTCTGGTCGAGAGCGTGGGTGCAACGACCCATCTCCTCGTCCTCAGACAGCCTGTCCCCTGGTGACATACCGCCCCAGCGCTTGTGACCTTTGTCACTCAAATTAGGCCGGGTCTGGTGCGACCATCATTCTGGGTAGGTTTGGCCCGTTTGG
>DATEAT010000183.1:0-5772 GCA_035288225.1 Anaerolineales bacterium
CGGAATGACCTCAGACGTCGACTCAGTTTCGGGCGTGCGCAATGCCGGCTGGCTCGTGGCATTGCGCGTCTTGCATCTGGCGAGCGGCGTCGCCTTTGCAGCGATCATCCCGCGCTTGATGGGCCGGGCGGACTACGGGCGCTACGCGCTTTTGAGCTCGCTCGCCGATTGGTTCGTGCTGGCCGCCGGGCTGGGCTTCGTGCAAGTTTTTGCTCAGCGCGCGCCGCGCTTGTTGGCTGGCGGGTACGTGGGCGTCGTGCGCAAGTTGTTCGGGCGCTTGCTCGCCATCCGTCTCTTTGCCAGCACCCTCCTGGCCATCGCCTATTTCATCATCCTGCGCTTGTGGCTGGCAGACCTCCCGCAGCTGGCGATTGCTGCCCTGGCCGCTGCGATCTTCGTGGACGCCATGACGGGAGTGGTATTTGCCATCTTCATTGGGCTGGGGCAGGCGGCCAAGTGGGGCTTGCAGGAGGTGGCCAATCGCTGGCTGGCCATCGGCCTGCTCGCGCTCGGCTATCGGTTGGGCGGGCTGGTGGGCGCCACGCTCGCCCTGCTTCCGGTGTATGCCATCACCGCCGGCCTGGGTGTCTTCCTGGCTCGGGACTTCATCCGCCTGTCGGAGATTCGCCCGCGCTGGATAAGCTCGCTCGCGCACTTGCGCTTTGGCGCAGCTTACTTTGTGGGCACGCTGCTGCTCTCGATAAGCCAGCGCAGTGGTGAGGCGCTGCTGCGTGCGGCGACCGGCGATTATGAGCAGGTGGCGGTGTTCGGCGTCGCCTATTCGCTGTATCTGATGTTCGAATCCAGCCTGGGGGCCGTGTCCTTCGCGTTCGCGGCGCCCATCGCCGCGCTCGCGGCGCGCGCGGAGGAAGACGCGCAGCGCGCCTGGATGGACCGCCTGTTGCGCGTCTTCACTGTGGGGGCGATGGTCTTCCTGTTGGGCGGAGTGCTGCTCGGGGCGGATGCGGTGCGGCTGGTTGTCGGCCCGTCCTATGCCGAGTCCGCAGTCGTGCTCATGCCGTTGCTGGCGGCTGGCGTCCTGCAGGTTCCAGCCGTGCTGGCGCGGCTGGTCTCCATCACGCACGGCCGCCCAAAAGACGCCGCGTTGGCTGCAGCGGTGCGTTTGGTGGGCATGTGGGTGCTCGGATACGCGCTGGCTGCGTTGTGGGGCGGGGTGGGCGCGGCGCTGGCGGTCCTGGCGGTATCGCTCGCGTATGCAGCGGTCTTCACCTGGCGTGCGCGGCGGGTGCTGAGGTACTCGATGAGCGGGTGGCTGCGGGCGGTGCTGCTTGGTTTGCCGTTCCTCGGTCTTATCTTGCTGCGCAGTGGTCTCTGGCGCAACGTGGAACTGGCCGTGCTGGCCTGTGCCGGATACCTGGTGCTGGTCGTCGCCACCCGGCAGGTCTCGTTCGGCGAACTGCGCGCGCTGCTGCGGGCGGTGCGCGGCAACCCAGTCACGTAGGCCATTCCCTGCCATCGCTCCCACGAGTCACTCATCCGGACGGCTCTTGACGGCGTCGGGTCTTGTTGTACAATAAAGCTGTACAACATGGGAGAGACCACGATGACTGTCGAGGTGAGCTACTCAAGAGCCCGGCAGCGGTTGGCTGCGCTGTTGGATGATGTGACCAACGACCGGGAGGTGGTGATCATCCGCCGGCGCAATGGCGATCGCGCGGCGTTGATCGACGCCGACGAGCTTGCCAGCCTGACGGAGACGGCCCATCTCCTTCGCTCTCCGGCGAATGCCGTTCGGCTTCTGGATGCGCTCGCTCGAGCGCTGAAGGGCGGCGGGCGTACCCTTACCGTCGATGACCTCAAACGGGAGGTCGGCCTTGCCAAGTAAGGCACGCGAGGCCGTCTTTCAACCGGAGTTCATCGAGGATCTGAAGCACTGGATTGCAGCCGACCGCAAGGTGGCTGTGCGCCTGCTTGCCCTGGTTGAGGCGATTCTGCGCGACCCCTTCGCAGGGATGGGAAAGCCGGAACCGCTGAAGTATCTCGCCCCGGGCACATGGTCCCGAAGGCTGACGCAGGAACACCGGGTAGTCTATCTCGTCCGCGACGCGAGGATTGATTTCCTCCAGGCTCGATACAATTACTGATCTAGGTCTCATTGGCAGTTATGCCACCTCGGGCACCTGTGGCTGGATGGGACGGGATTGTGCACGTGCCAAGCGCGAAGGTCAATTGCCCAGGCGGGCCCTTTGTAACGCGCATCCGTGGCCTTGCACCGAAAGTAGCTCCGGTATCGTTGCGCATGAGGTCGCCTTCAGTGGAAACGCTGCACCTTCCTCTGGTTGACTACCAGCATCCAATGCTCTACAATTCGCGCATCTTCTCCATCTCCGCCGGCCGCTCGCGGACAAGGCGTGTCCGATGAACGGTGCGGCGATTTTGTGTCTGAGCCATGCTCGAAACCCTCTCCGCCAAACTTCAAGCCATCTTCGATAGGCTGGGCCGCCGCGGTCGGCTCTCCGAAGGCGACGTCGATTCGGCGCTGCGCGAAATCCGCATGGCGCTGCTCGAGGCCGACGTGCACTTCACCGTCGCAAAGGATCTCCTCGAGCGGGTTCGCGCGCGCGCCGTGGGCGCGGAAGTCTCGCGCGCCCTCAACCCCGCCCAGCAGGTCATCAAGATCGTTCACGAGGAGCTTGTCGCCACCCTCGGCGCGGCAGGCACGTGGAAGCTTGCCGGCGTCAAACCCCGCGTCGTTCTCCTCGCCGGACTGCAAGGGTCGGGCAAGACAACCACCGCCGCCAAGTTGGCGCGGCGATGGCAAGAGGAGGGCGAACGCGTCCTGCTGGTCGCGGCGGACAGCCACCGCCCGGCGGCGATTGACCAGCTTCAGCAGCTCGGTCAAACCATCGGCGTGCAAGTCTTCAGCGCTCCGGGAGAGGCGCTTTCGATCGCCCGCGAGGCGTATGCCCACGCGCAGCGCGAGGGCGATACGGTGGTCATCATCGACACCGCCGGGCGAATGCAGCTCGACCAGCCCCTGATGGAGGAGCTCGCGGCACTGCGCGCCGCGCTCACTCCAGGGGAGATTCTGCTGGTTGCCGATGCCATGACCGGCCAGGAGGCATTGCACATTGCCGAGGGCTTTCACAAGGCGGTGGGCCTGACCGGGCTCATTTTGACCAAGCTCGACGGCGACGCGCGCGGCGGGGCGGCCATCTCGATGCGCGCGGTGACTGGAGTGCCCATCCGCTGGGTGGGTGTCGGCGAAGGGCTGGAGGCGCTGGAGGCGTTCGACCCGCTGCGTTTGGCCAACCGCATTCTGGGCCTGGGCGACATTGCCGGACTGGTGGCTCGGGCCGAAACGGCATTCACGGCGGCCGAAGTTGAGAAGCAGGCCGAGCGCGCGGCCGGCGGCGAGTTCTCGCTCGAGGACCTGATTGAGCAAATGCGCCAAATGCGCAAGATGGGCTCGCTGAGCGCGCTTATGGAAAGCATGCCGCAGGCGGCGGTGAATGCCTCGAAAGCCCCACCGCCGGAGGAACTCGACCGGCAAATGCGGCGCAGCGAGGCCATCCTGCTCTCGATGACACCCGAGGAACGGCGCAATCCCGAGGTGCTCAATGCCAGCCGCCGCCGGCGCATCGCCACCGGCTCCGGCACGGCTGTCCAGGAGGTCAACCGGCTGCTGCGCCAGTTCCGCGAGGCGCAGAAGATGATGAAAATGATGCGTGGCCAAGGCCGGCGGGGGCTTCCGCGCATTTTCGGGTAAAATGGAGTTGATCTGCCGGGCGGTGCGCGTGACCCCTTCCCACGCACCCTCGCCGCCGGGTGGAGATGATCCGTCACATCACTGCTCACACGAAGGAGTAAGCTTCATGGTTCGGATTCGTCTCAGGAGGGTCGGTTCGAAGCACCAACCCAGTTTTCGCCTGGTAGCGATTGATCGCGAGGCGCCTCGCGATGGACGCTTTCTCGAGCTGCTCGGGCAATACAATCCGCGCACGGAACCCGCCACGATCTTGGTCGAGGAAGCGCGGGTGTTCCACTGGTTGAGCCAGGGCGCGCAGCCGAGCGAGTCGGTGGCCCGGCTGCTCAGCCAGGTCGGGACGCTCGCCCGCTACGACCGCCTCAAGAAGGGCGAGAACCTCGAAACGCTGGTGGCCGAAGCCGGGCAAGCCCAGGTTGCGCGGGTGGTCAGCCCGCTGACGCGGCGAGTGGCCAAAGCCTCTGGCAAGTCGAAGAAGGCCAAGGCGGCCCTGGCGGCCGCGGCGGCTGAAGCACCCAAAGCGGAGTGATATGAACGAACCTCAACGCAGGCCAACCCGGGGGCGTACGGACTCGGGCCCGCTTAAGGAGCTGGTGGAGTACATCGCCCGCTCGCTGACCCACGACCCGCTGCAGGTGCGCGTGTCGGAGGTGGTCACCGGCCCCAACGTGCACCTGGAGCTGATGGTCGGCCCCGAGGATCGCGGGCGGGTGATCGGCCAGGGCGGGCGGATTGCCAACGCGATCCGCGCGTTGTTGCGCGCGGCCGCCGCACAAGACGGCAAGCGCGTCACGTTCGATATCGTCTGAGACTTCGTGGGCGCCTCCACTCCCAAGCCACCTGCCAAGCCTCGCCCGAAGAAGGCCCACCCCCAAGGTGCAGCTCGATCAGCGACGAAGCGCCCCGCGAAGCCTGGTTCTCACGCATCTTCCAGACCCAAGGCGGGCTTGCCTCATCCGAGAGGCAAGCCCGCTCGTGCGTCTCGCGCCGCCCCCGCGCCGCCCGTGGCCCCACCGCCCGGCGCCGGACGGCGCGCAGTCGCCCACATCCGCCGTCCGTTCGGGATGAACGGTGCGGTACTGGTGGACCTGCTCACCGACAATCTCGACCTGCTTCTCAGTGCGGGCGCGATCACGGTGGGTGACGAAGCCTCGCCGATTGTCATCGAGCGCATAGCCCGTCACGGGCAAGACATCGTTGTGCAGGTCGCTGGCTGTCGCTCGCGCGAGCACGCCGAGCGGCTGCGCGGGCAAGTTTTGTGGCTGCGAGCAGATCTTTTGCCTGCGTTGCCCGAAGGGGTGTACTACCACTATCAGATTCTCGGCTTGCAGGTGGTGACCGACGACGGCCGCGCGCTGGGCACGGTCGCGGAAATCCTGAAGACCGGGGCCAATGATGTGTACGTGGTGCGGGGCGAGGCGGGCGAGATCCTGCTGCCGGCCATTGAGAGTGTCATCCGGCGGGTCGCGCCCGCGGAAGGAACACTTACCGTTCATCTTATCGAGGGCCTCCTGCCACCCGCCTGAGGTCAACCGCCATCGCCATTCATATGCGGTCCAGCCCCTGCATGCTGTGAGTCAGACGCTGCGGACGTTCATCGCCATCGAACTTCCTCAACCTGTGCAGAGCGAACTGCACCGCCGGCAGGAGTCTCTCGCGCGAGCCACTCCGCGCGGAAGCGTGCGCTGGCTGCGGGCCGACTCTATCCACCTCACGTTGAAGTTCCTGGGCGAGGTCGAAAGCGCGCGAACCGCGGCCGTGGCCGCCGCCCTGGCCGAAGCGCTGCGCGGCCTGCCGGCGGTCGAGCTGGCCCTGGCTGGGAATGGGGCCTTCCCGAATCTGACACGGCCGCGTGTCGTGTGGGCTGGGGTAGAGATGCAAGGCGGCGGGCTGCCCTCGATCCAAGCCAGCGTCGAGGACACGATGGCCGGCGTTGGTTATCCGCGCGAGGCGCGTGCGTTCGCGCCCCATCTCACACTCGGCCGAGTTCGCGAGGGTATTGGCGCCGCCGATCTGCGCGCGATAGGTGAGGCCGTGGCGGGCGA
>DATEAT010000184.1:0-14291 GCA_035288225.1 Anaerolineales bacterium
CAGGAGGACGTAACATGTCGAAGGCGAAGTTTGTACGCAACAAGCCGCATCTGAACGTGGGGACGATGGGGCACATTGACCACGGGAAGACGACCTTGACGGCGGCGATCACGAAGGTAAGCCAGATGCTGGGCAAGGCGCAGTTTCGGTCGTACGACTCGATCGACAACGCGCCGGAGGAGAAAGAACGCGGGATCACGATCAACATCGCCCACGTGGAATACGAGACGGACAAGCGGCATTATGCGCACGTCGACATGCCGGGGCACCGCGACTACATCAAGAACATGATCACCGGGGCGGCCCAGATCGACGGGGCGGTGCTGGTGGTGGCGGCGCCGGACGGGCCGATGCCGCAGACGCGGGAGCACGTGCTCTTGGCGCGGCAGGTGGAAGTGCCGTCGATCGTGGTGTACCTGAACAAAGTGGACATGATGGACGATCCGGAGCTCTTGGAACTGGTGGAGATGGAACTGCGCGAGCTCCTGACGTCATACGGGTTTCCTGGGGATACGACGCCGATCGTGCGCGGGAGCGCCTTGAAGGCGCTGGAGAGCAGCTCGACCGACCCGAAGGCGCCGGAGTACGCGAGCATCCTGGAGCTATTGCGGGTGATCGACGAGTACATTCCGCAGCCGGTGCGGCACACGGAACTGCCGTTCATGATGCCGATCGAGGATGTGTTCTCGATCAAAGGGCGGGGGACGGTGGTGACGGGGCGCATCGACCGGGGGATCGTGAAGGTGGGGGATCCGATCGAGATCGTGGGGCTGCAGGAGAAGACGACCAGCTCGGTGTGCACGGGCGTGGAGATGTTCCACAAGCTGTTGGACGAGGGGCAGGCGGGGGATAACGTGGGGGTGCTCTTGCGCGGGATCGAGCGGGAGGAGGTAGAGCGCGGGCAGGTGCTGGCCAAGCCCGGGTCGATCACGCCGCACCGCAAGTTCAAGAGCCAGGTGTACGTGCTGCGCAAGGAGGAGGGGGGGCGGCACAAGGCGTTCTTCACGGGGTATCGGCCGCAGTTCTACATACGGACGATGGACGTGACGGGGAACCTGACGCTACCGGAGGGGGTCGAGATGGTGATGCCGGGCGACACGGTGAACCTGAGCGTGGAGTTGATCGTGCCGGTGGCGCTGGAGAAGGGCTCGAAGTTCGCCATACGTGAAGGCGGGCTGACGGTCGGCGCCGGCGTCATCACTGAAATCCTGGATTAGCACCGCCGAAATCGGCGGGCAAGGAGTATGAGGTAAAATGGCTGGCAAGAAGGACGTGCGGCCGGTAGTCACCCTGGCCTGCTCCGACTGCAAGGAGCGCAACTACACGACAGAAAAGAACCGGCGCAATGATTCGGGCCGGCTGGAATTCAAGAAGTTCTGTCCACGGTGCCGCAAGCACACCCTGCACCGCGAAAGCAAGTAGCGCAGGGTGAGCGTGCACCATACAGGCCAGTAGCTCAATTGGTAGAGCACCGCTCTCCAAAAGCGGGGGTTGTGGGTTCAATTCCTGCCTGGCCTGCCTACCCGGATCGTCGGCGGCCGTGAGCCGCCTTCCCCGTGGGAGGCTATCCACCCCGGGGGCCGTGCGACGCCCCGCGTGACCCGGACGATCGGGGAAGTGCCCGGGTCGCCATCAGGGGCGTTTTGTATCACAAGAAGAGGATCAGCTGTGCCTAAGGCTATCACCGCCCGACAACCCAACGCCATCGTGCGCTTCTTTCGCGAGACCACGGGCGAACTGCGCAAGGTCTCGTGGCCCACTCGCCAAGAAGCGCTCAACCTGACCCTGGTGGTGTTGGCCGTTACGGCCAGCACGAGCCTGTTCCTGGGCTTTTTGGACTTTTTGTTCACGCGTCTGTTCCGCCTGCTCATCTCGCTCTAGTGCGGGTGGGACGGTCTGACTGTGGAAGAGGACGTCATGCTTGCCTCGCACGAAGACACCGAGCGCCCGGACGCCATCGACGCGACGCCTGCCGACGAGACGGACGCGCGCCCCGAGGCAGAACCGACGCCGGTGGAGGAGAAGTTCGTGGCGGCGCCGTTGCCGTCCTACGAAGCGACGACCGCCGCGACCGGTGAGAGCGAGGCGGCACTCGAGGATTCGGCCGAGGCTCAGCCCGAGGCGGCCGCCGCGCCGGCCGTCGAGCCGGACGACGGGCGCGCCTGGTATGTGATTCACTGCTATTCGGGCTACGAAAACAAGGTGCGCTACAACCTGGAGCAGCGCATCGACACGATGGGGATGAAGGACAGCATTTTTGACATTGTCATTCCCACCATCGAAGAGATCGAAATCAAGGAAGGCAAGCGGCGCAACGTCGAGCGGCGCGTCTTCCCCGGCTACCTGTTGGTGCAGATGCTGCTCACCGAGGAATCCTGGTACGTCGTGCGCAACACCCCGGGCGTGACCGGTTTCGTGGGTATGGGCAATACGCCCACCGCGCTGCGCCCGGAAGAAGTGACGCAGATTCTCAAGCGCATGGAAACCTCGACGCCGCAGGTGCGCCCGACCTACAAGGCGGGCCAGCGCGTACGTGTGATCGACGGGCCGTTCAACGAATTCATCGGAACGGTCAGCGACATCGATATGGATCGGGGCAAAGTTCGCGTGCTGGTCTCATTCTTCGGCCGCGAAACCCCCGTGGAGTTGGACTTCCTGCAGGTCGAGAAGGCCTGAGGCGAAGTCGTTCGGGTGGGAGGGCGGCCCGCGCCGCCCGCTAACACCACGAAGGAGTGACCGCGTGGCAAAGAAACTCAAAGCCGTTGTCCGTCTGCAAATCGAAGCCGGCAAGGCCAACCCGGCGCCGCCCATCGGCCCGGCACTGGCGGGCCACGGCATCAACCTGATGGCCTTCTGCAAGGAGTACAACGCACGTACCGGAAGCCGCCCGGGTGAAATCATCCCGGCCGAGATTAGCATCTTCAGCGACGGATCGTTCACCTTCATCCTGAAGACTTCGCCCACGCCGGTGCTCTTGCGCAAGGCGGCCGGCCTCGAGAAGGGCTCCGGCGAGCCGAACCGCAACAAAGTGGGCTCGGTCACGCGCAAGCAGGTGCGTGAAATCGCCGAGGTCAAGCTCAAAGACATGAACGCGGTGGATATCGAAGGCGCGATGCGCATGGTGGAAGGCACCGCGCGCAATATGGGTATCACGGTCGAAGAATAGTCTGTGGGAGGACGGCTCACGCCGTCCGCTCGGACCACAAGGAGAGAACATGCCTGCACCGAAACACGGCAAGAAGTACAACGCGGCCGCCGCACAGGTGGACCCCGAGAAGCTCTACACTCCCGCCGAAGCGTTGCACCTCGCCAAGACCACGTCCTTCACCAAATTCGACGCGACGGTGGAAGTGCACATGCGCATGGGCGTAGATCCCAAGCACGCCGACCAGCAAGTGCGCGACGTGGTTGTGCTGCCGCACGGACTGGGCAAGACCGTGCGCGTGCTGGTCTTCGCGGCGGGCGAGGGCGCGCGACTGGCGCACGAAGCCGGCGCCGACCACGTGGCCGACAGCGACGAAATGCTGAAGAAGATTCAGGACGGCTGGACCGAGTTCGACGTGTCGATCGCCACGCCCGATATGATGGGCAAGGTGGGGCGGCTGGGGCGGGTGCTCGGGCCGCGCGGGCTGATGCCCAACCCCAAGGCCGGCACGGTGGTGGCCGCGGAAGACATGGCCAAGGCCGTGCGAGAGGCCAAGGCCGGGCGCGTCGAATTCCGCCTGGACAAGACGGCCAACCTGCACGTGCCCATCGGCAAGGCCTCTTTTTCGGAGGAGGCGCTCTACGACAACCTGGCGGCGCTGATGGAAGCGGTCAAGCGCGCCAAGCCGGCGGCCGCCAAGGGCGCCTACATCCGCAAGTTGGTGGTGACAACGACCATGGGCCCCGGCGTGCGCATCGAGCCGAACGAAGCCGAGGCTATGGAAGCACGCGGTTAACGTCCCGGGCGCGAGCGGGCACCAGGCACGCGCCACGGGCGCTCAATCGAATACTTGCTTCGCTCGAGACAGCAGGTGCCCCGCCGCGCGCAAGCGCTCCGCGGGCCGAAGATCCTGCCGAGGCGGAGATTTCCTCCCTCCAAGGGTGCGGGAAGTCTTTGCTCGGTTGTCTGCGAAGCAAAGACTTTTCATTTGGGAAGGAGGTGATACCTCTTGGCGCTTAATGCAGA
The DNA here is from genome assembly GCA_035288225.1 of Anaerolineales bacterium. Lineage (GTDB taxonomy): Bacteria > Chloroflexota > Anaerolineae > Anaerolineales > RBG-16-64-43 > RBG-16-64-43. Next base: position 4,172 of record DATEAT010000184.1, read on the forward strand.
GGAAAAACGCGAAAGGGTGGCGGAGTACATCGACCTGCTGAAACGCAGCCAGTGCGTTGTGCTGGCGGAGTTCAGCGGGCTGGCCATGCCCGGCATGAACCTGTTGCGGTCGCGAGTGCGCGAAGCCGAGGGCGTCGTGCGCGTGACCAAGAATACGCTCATCCAAATTGCTTTCAAGGAAGCCGGTTTGCCGATTCCTGGAGAGCACTTGGCCGGCACCACGCTGGTGGCTTTCGCTACGAAAGACGCGGTGGCAGTGGCCAAGGCCGTCATGGACACGGCCAAGGAGATGGAGGCGCTCAAGGTCAAGGGCGGGCTGCTCGGCAGCCGCGTTCTGACCGCGGGCGAGGTTCGCTCGCTGGCTCAGTTGCCGCCGCTGCCGGTGGTGCGGGGGCGTTTGGTCGGCGTGTTGCAGGCATCGGCCAGCCGCATGGTCGGCGTCTTGGCCGGCTCCGCACGCCAGATGGTGGGCGTGCTCAAAGCTTACGCCGAAAAGGGGGCGGGTAACGCCCCGGCTGCCGAAGCGGTAGCCTGACCCGGAACCGTTCTTATGGAAACAGCAAAGGAGATCTGAGCAATGGCTGATTTGCAGAAGTTGGTTGATGAGCTCAGCACGCTGACCGTGATCGAAGCGGCCGAGCTTTCGAAGCTGCTCGAAGAGAAGTGGGGCGTTACGGCGGCGGCTCCGGTGGCCATGGCAATGGCTGGCGCTCCGGCGGCCGGTGGTGCCCCGGCGGTGGAAGAGAAGACCGAGTTCACCGTCATCCTCAAGGATGCCGGCCCGAAGAAGATCGAGGTCATCAAGGTCATCCGCCAATTGACCAGCCTGGGCCTGAAAGAGGCCAAGGACTTGGCCGAGACCGCGGGCGCGAAGGTACTCGAGGCGGTGGCCAAAGATGCGGCCGCGGACGCCAAGGCCAAGCTCGAGGCAGCCGGCGCGTCGGTCGAAGTCAAGTAGCTCCGGCTCGTGTGCAAAAAAGATGGGCTACCCCTGGAAGGGTAGCCCATCTTTATGTTCTGCGCGCAGGCTTCCCCGGCGATGCCCCGCAGACGTGCAGCCGCCGAATCTGCGCACACACTCACGCTGCGCCGCCCCAGCAAGTTCACACACCCCAGGCACGTGCGCCGTGCGCGGCAACCTGTGCGCGGTCCGGCCGCAAGCAGGCAAGCGTAATGCGTGCTATGCCCTCTCCCGGTTGACCGGTCCCCGGCATACCGCAGCCTACGCGGCCAGGTCGCCTTGCAGGCTCCAGGCTGTTGCTTGGCGGATGTGCACCTCGGCCAGCATTCCCTGCCACTCGCCCGGGTCGTCGAAGAAGACCAGGCGGTTGTTGCGGGTGCGCCCCTTCCAACGCCCCTTGTGCTTGCCTTCCACCAGCACCTGCAGCGTGCGACCAACGCTGCGCTGATTGAGCTCATGGGCGATGCCGGCCTGCAAGTCCTCCAACACTCGGAAGCGATCCATCTTCTCCGCCTCGGGCACGTCGTCTTCGAAGCGGCGTGCGGCCAGTGTGCCCGGGCGCGGCGAGTAGCGCGCCAGGTGGGCCACGTCCAGCCGCAGCTCCTCCAGCAAGCGGTAGGTGCGCTCGAACTGCTGGCGCGTCTCGCCCGGGAAGCCGACGATGATGTCGGTAGCGATCGAAGCCCCCGGCACCTCGTGGCGGATGCGTTCGATCAGCCGGCGGTAGTCGTTTGAGGTGTAGCCGCGCTTCATGCGCGCCAGCACTTCGTCGTCGCCGGCCTGCACCGGCACTTCGATGTGCTCGCACAGCTTGGGGAGCTCGGCCACCGTGCGCAGCACCTCGTCGTCCATCCAATTGGGATGTGAGGTGAGGAAGCGTACGCGTTCGATGTTCTCGACCGCATGCACCTGGCGCAGCAAATCCGAGAGGCGCGGCCCGTCGGGTACCTCTTTGCCGTAGCGGTCGACAATCTGCCCGAGCAGCGTCACCTCGCGCACACCCTGCTCCACCAGGCGCCGCACCTCGCTCACGATCTCGCCGACCGGGCGCGAACGCTCCACCCCGCGGCGCATGGGGATGATGCAGAAAGTGCACGCATGCGAGCAGCCGTAGACTACGGGCACATGCGCCGCCACCTGCCGGCCGCGTTCGGCTTCCGGCACGTTGAGCGGCAGTGCGCCCAGGCTCAGATCGTCTTGCAGCGCAGCATGCGCCTCGGCTTCGGCGTAGGCGAGCGCCGGCCCGTCGCTCTCGCGCGCCAGGAAGCGCAGCAGCGGGCGCGGGTCGGAGGGCGGCGAGAACACGTCGACGTAGGGCAGTGCATCGTGCAAGGCCTGGTTGCCCTTCACGCCCACCAGGCAGCCCATCAAGTTGATCACCATCCCCGGGCGCTCGAGCTTGAGCGGGCGCAGTGTGGTCAGCCGGCCGTAGGCGCGATCCTCCGCGCTTTGCCGCACCACGCACGTGTTGAGCACCACCACATCGGCTTCTTCGGGCGTCGCGGCAGGATGGTAGCCGAGGCCCTCCAGCGCGCTGGCCACGCGCTGTGAGTCGGCTACGTTCATCTGACAGCCTTCAGTCCAAATGTGATAGCGCATGGGTGCGGCTCCCGGCGGAGGAGGCGCATTCTATCATCCCGGCCGGGCGCGGGTCAACGCTCAGGCGGATTTCTCTTGCATGCGCGCCATGAAGCGGTCGCTGCGGATGATGGCCCGCTTGTGGGTGCCCTCACCCACCTTCTCTTTGTCGTCGTAGACCTCGGCCGAGAAGGTGAGAAACCGGCCGTCGATGGCCTCCAGCACGACCCGTGCGCGCACGTGCATGCCCAGCGGCGTGGCCGCCAGATGGCGCACGTGCACCTCTGCACCCACCGTGGTCTCACCCTGCGCCAACGCCGGCTGCACGAGTTCCATGGCCGTGCGCTCGATCAGGCCCACCATGGCCGGCGTGGCAAAGACGCCCATGCTGCCGCTGCCCATATGCGTCGCGCTGACGGCCATCGTGACTTCGATTTGCTTCTCGCCGGACAACCCGATGTGGAGCGATGTCATATAGCCTCCACCGTTCACGCCAAGCGTAAGTTGCGGCCCCATGCGAATTCGCCGGCCGCATTCGCTCAAGTATAATCCTCGGCATGTGGCAAACGCTGCGTGCGGCCCGGCGTCACCGCTTGCGGCGCACTCGGCGGTGGTTGCGTGCGCCCGCAGGCAGCCTCGGCCGAATGCGCCCGGCGGGTTTCTTCAACCGCCTGGCCGTTGCGTTGCTCGGCGCTGCGAGCTTCATCCTGCTTCTGGCCGCGGCCTATTCGCTGTGGACCGCGACCGCATTGTTCCCCGCAGCGCGGGCGGCCTCAAGCGTGCGGCTCGATATTCCCGGCACACCCTACACCTCGCCTCGCTTTGTCGATCGAACCGGCAGCCACCTGCTCTCCTCGGTGGCGGACGCGGCTCACACACCGTATTGGCTTTCAATCTCCTCCTCCGGAGAAGGACATGCTGTGCCGCCGCTCGCTCTCGCGGCGTCACAGCTTGCGCTGGGCATCGACTCAACGAATCGACCCGCGGGGGTGAGCGCCGGGTTGATCGCCATAGCGCACAGCCTCACCGGAACAAGGGACGTTGCGGGGGTGGTGGCCGAGGGCTTGGCCGAGCGGCCGGATTTGGCGGCACTCTTTGCCGCCCGCCCGCTGGCGCGGGCCATCCTGTCGGGCGAATTGGCCTCGCGCTATTCAACTCAAGATCTCCTCGAGTGGACCCTTAACACGCAGGCGTACGGACACCTGACCCGCGGCCTGGACGCTGCGGCGCTCGAGTATTACGGGGTGCACGTGGAGCGGCTGGGGCTTGCCGAGTGGGCGACGCTGGCCGCGCTATCGAGCCAGCCGGAGCTTGGCGGTGAGGTGAACGCGCTCGCTGCGGCACGCAACATCCTGGTGCGGCATTTGCGCGAACGCGGAGTGGTCGATGCGGCCTCAGCCGCAGTGGCCTTGGCGGCCGCGCCCGTCATTCGACCGCCGGCCTCGGCCATCAGCCCGGCCACCTCGGACTTCCTCGCCCTGGCCCGGAGTCAACTCGAAGACCAAGAGACGCGACTTGCCGTGAGCGCCACGCCCCTGGTGATCACGACCAGCCTCGATAGTGAGATGCAGCTGCAGGCGCTGTGCGCCGCGCACACAGTACTGGCCCGCGCTCAATCGGGTATTGCCCTGGCGGCGATGCCCACCCTGGACGGACGCCAATGCGCCGCGGCGGGGTTCCTCGATGCAGCGCAGCCGGCCGGCGAAGCAGACCTGGCCATAGCCGTCTGGGATGTCGAGCGGTCGGAATTGCTCGCCTTTTTCACCTCCGCTCGCGGCACGAGCGGCAGCGATGCTTCCGGTGAGGCGGGCACGGCCGTCCTGCCGTTTGTCTACCTCACGGCCTTTGCCAAGGGCTACACGCCCGGCACTATGGTGCTGGACGTGCGTCAGCCAGAAGCGCAAACGCAAGATCCGCTGGCGACGCCGACGAACCTCGATGGCCGCACCCTCGGCCCGATGCTGGCCAGCCAGGCGCTGCGCGAGGCGCGCATCCTGCCGGCCGTCCGCGCGATGGCCGATGTGGGCGGGGACTATCTGCGTCAGACGCTGACCGGGGTGGGGCTGGGTGCGCTGGCCGATGCGGAGGGCGGCGTGCCGGGCCTGCTCAGCCAGCAAGGTGAGGTATCGCTGGTCGAGATGACCCGCGCCTATGCCATCTTTGCCGCGGGAGGCCTCGACCGCGCCGCATCGGCCAAGGGTCTGCCTATTCTCATTCTTGCGGCTCGCGACCCGGGCGGGAACTCGGTGATGCCCGCCGCCCAGGTCGAGCCGCGTCTTGTCCTCAGCCGCGGACTGGCCTACCTGATCCACGATGCACTCCGGCGGGAAGTGCTCGCCAGCGACGGCTCGCATGCACCGTCGGGTGCATTGGCAACCGGTGCCAGCCTGAGCGGGATCGATCACTGGGCATTTGCGTTCAACTCCCGTCTGGTAGTCGGCGTGCTGGCGACTTCAATGGGCCCTTCGGACGATCCGTCCGGCAATCTCGCCGAGCCCCTGGCACGAGCAGTTCTGGCGTGGTCCGCCGAATCGTATGCGTCCACGCAATCGGCTCAGCCACCGGAGGTGAGCCGATTGCGCGTGTGCTCGCCCTCCGGAATGCTTCCCACGCCGGCCTGCCAGCAGGTTGTCAGCGAAGTGTTTCTTTCGGGCACGGAGCCCACCTCCGACGATACCTACTATCAGTCCGTGGCGGTCAACCGCGAAACCGGGCGGCGAGCTACGTTGTGGACTCCGGCGGCCCTGGTGGATGAGGTGGTCTTCATCAACCCGCCGCCGGCCGCCCGTGAGTGGGCATCGGCCAATGGGATGCTGCTTGCGCCCGAGGAATACGACACACTGCCTTTGGCATTCGAGGCCACACCCGACCTGATCATTCGCACACCGGCGCCCTTTGCCATCGTGCGGGGCGTGGTGGAGGTGCATGGCACGGCGGCCACGCCCGAAATGGTTCACTTCCGGCTGGAGGCGGGCGAGGGACTCTACCCGCAGCGGTGGCTGCTGTTGGCCGAGGGCGACAAACCGCTCGCGGGGGCTCTGCTGGCGACGTGGGACACAGGTGCGCTGGATGGCACGGTCTCACTGCGACTCAGCACGACCGACACGCAAGGCAACCTGCGCCGCATGGCTGTTCCGCTGACGGTGGATAACCAGGCGCCGCAGGTGCACTTCGTGGCACCCTTGGCACAAGGTCGAGTCGATTTGCCGCACGCGGCCCCCCTGGCAGCCGTGGTGGAGGCCAGCGACAACTATGGTGTGCAGCGGGTCGAGTTGCTCCTGGATGGGCTGGTCGTCATCGTGCTCGAGCGCGCGCCATACTCGACGAGATGGAGTAGCCTCCCGGTCGGGCGGCATACCCTCCAGGCACGCGCCTACGACGCGGCTGGAAATTCGGCGCTCACCCCGATGCTCGAGATCGAAATCACTGACGGGCCGTGAGTTGGGATAGAATCGAATCTCGAGGAGTCTGAATTCGATATGCGCATGACCGTCGGGAGAGGGTTCCTCACAATTGTGATGGCGGGGCTGGCTTCGGCGTGCAGCCTGCGGTTGGGCACGCCCACGCCCGGCGCTGCGACCGTCGCGGCGCTCACGGTTCAAGCTGTGCTCACTCGAGTGGCAAGCGAAAACACGTCGACGCCTGGGCTGGCGATCACCCCGGGTCTGCTCACCCCCACGCCAGTGACGCTCCCGAGCCCCACCGTGCGCGCGCAGCCGACCTTCTTCCCCACCGAAACCGATACGCCTATCCCATGCTACCGCATGCAATTCGTTGCGGATGTTACTCTGCCCGACAATTCGCAAGTCAAGCCGGCGGATACGGTTGTCAAGACCTGGCGCCTGAAGAATGTGGGCGCATGCATCTGGGGCCCCGACGCGCAGATCGTGTTTGTCAGCGGCGACCGGATGGGCGGCCCGCAAAACCAGGCGATCGGCAAGACGATTCCTCCGGGTGGCGAGAGCGAGTTCAGCGTTACCTTGGTGACCCCCACCCAAGCCGGCACCTTCATCGGTTACTGGATGTTGCGCAGCCCGGATGGGATCCGCTTCGGCTACGGCGTGCAAGGCGATCAGGCTTTCTGGGTGCAGTTGGTGGTCGTCGGCACGCCCACCGGAACTCTCAGCCCGACGCCCTCCCAAACTGCAACCGTCAGCCCGTCCGCGACGCTGACCCCCACGCCTTCGCTGACCCCCACCGAGACTCCCACGCCTTCACCGACATTGTGAGCAGCGCCATCGTGGACATCGTCGTTTCGCTTGCCCAAATGCATGTCGAGGTGGGCCAACCGCAGGCCAACCTCGAGACGGTGCGTGCCTTCGCGGCTGAGGCGCGCGCTCGCGGCACGCGCCTGCTCTTGCTGCCGGAACTGTGGCCGGTGGGTTACGACCTGGCTCATTGGCGCCAGCACGCCGCGGGTTTGGGCGAGGGCCTGTTTGCAGAGATGAGCCGGGTGGCTCACGAGAGCCGGATGTGGGTCGGCGGCACACTGCTCGAGGCGGAGGGCGGCCGGGCCTACAACACCTTTGCTCTGTTCGATGCGGCGGGAGATCTGCGCGCCGCTTACCGCAAGGTGCACCTCTTCCGGCTTATGGGCGAGGATCGCTGGCTGGCACCGGGTGATCACTTCGTGACAACAGATCTGGGATGGGGCCGAGCCGGGTTGGCGACCTGCTACGACTTACGCTTTCCGGAGATGTTCCGGGCGCTCGGGGCCCAAGGCGCCACGGTGCTGCTTGTGCCGGCGGCCTGGCCGGAGGTGCGTGCGAAACACTGGAGCCTGTTGCTGCGCGCGCGCGCGGTGGAGAACCAGTGCTTCATGCTGGGCTGCAACTGTACCGGCCGCGATAAGGATCAGAGCTTTGCCGGGCTCAGTGCCGTCATTGATCCATGGGGTGAGGCATGTGCCGAAGCGGGTAGCGAGCCGGGCCTCGTCACCGCAACCATCGCCCTCGGCCTGGTCGAGCAGGTGCGGTCCACCTTGCCGGCCTTGACCGATCGCCGGCCCGAACTGTATTGAACTCGGACCTCGATGGCACTGTGCTTCCGGCGAGCAAGCGCTGCAGGAAAGGGTTCCTCTTGTGAGCAGTGAATTGCCCTTGACCACCTCCCCCCTGAGGCCCTCGACGGGCCGATGGGCCGCACGTCCGTTGCATATGCCCCGCACATCGCGCGCCGGCATGTACCTGATGAGTGCCTTCGTGGCCACGCTGGTGCTCATCATGTGGGTATGGTGGCCGCTGGTGCGCGACTATGTGGCGCTGTTCGATCCGCAGCGGCCCGTGTGGATCCAAATCGACTGGCTGCTGATCGGCATCTTTGCCGCCATGTCGATTCTCATCATGGCCGGCGCGGACGTGCGCAGCGATGTGTGGATCGTTGGGTTAGGGCTGGCCGGCGGATTGGCCATCGAAGGTTGGGGCACGCAGACGCACATCTGGAACTACTTCACGCTGGAACGCCCCCCGTTGTGGATCATTCCGGCCTGGCCGATTGCCAGCCTGTCGATCGACCGGTTGATGCGCCTGCTCGCGCGCCTCTTACCGCGCGAGCGCGGGCGTAACTACGCGATCGTCTATGGAGTGCTCTTCGCCGGCTTCTACGCGTTGATGCTGCAATTCGTCTGGCCGACGCGGGGCATGTCCCTCACCCTGGCGGCGCTAGCCATCTGCGCGCTGATCGCATTCGCGATACGCGACCGGCGCACGGCCGTGCTGACATTCGCGGCGGGTGCAGGGTTGGGCTACTTTCTCGAGTTATGGGGCACGACGCGTGCATGCTGGACCTACTACACAATGGAGACGCCGCCCTTGTTCGCGGTGCTGGCCCACGGCATGGCGGCGGTGATCTTCTGGCGAGCGGGCGTGCTGGCACGCCAGGTGCTCGCGCGCGTGCATCTACCTGCCTCGCTGCGCGCGGTTGTGCTCTCACCACAGAGCATGCAGAGAATGGACACAACGAGCGTTTATGAGGAAATCGATTTGCATGTGGAGCGTTGAGCCGATTCGCCGGCCGAATGAGGGGCTGTCGGAGGTACGCAAGAACCGGTCCGCTCTGCGGCCTCGGAGTTGTCCGCGGTGAAAGGCCGGGGTCTAGCAACCAGCGGAAAAGAGACGACTGGACTTTGCCCCCACCCCAGGCCCCTCCCCCGGCGAGTACGTGTCCCGATCTGAAGGAGTCACTCTGGGGAAGAGGGTGTGGTGGAGCGCTGTATCCGCAGTCTGCTAGGATCTGTCTGAGCCTGGCCGTGACGTCTTCTCGATAACCCACAAGTGCGAGAGCCCGAAGAAGCGCAACGGGGTCCGCTCGAGGCTTTGCATCAGGCTGCGCAGCATGCGCCCCAGGCGCGGCGCACGCGCGACGATGTTGTCGTATCCGCCGAAAACGATCGTGCGCTGCACCGGGTGCGCCGGCAGGCCGCGCAGCAGCCCATCCAGTTCGCGGGATGTGTAGGCGCGAACATGAGGCGCCAGGCGGTCGCGCCATGGGCGGGGCAGGTAGTTGACGAGAGGGATATTGCCGAAGTGGTAGCGCCCACGCCAATACACACCGTGGGTCTCGAAGGGGTAACCTCGATTCGGCACGAAAAGGACCAGCCGGCCGCCGGGCCGCAGCACGCGCATCATCTCGCGCAGCGCCTGGCGATCGTCCGCTACGTGTTCGAGCACTTCGTTGGAGAGAACCAGGTCGAACGAGGACGAGGCGAAGGGCAGCACCTCCGCCTGGCCGGCGAGCAGCCCCGCAATTCCGGCGCGCGAGCCCTCCCGCACACGTTCGCTCTCGATGTCCAGGCCGGCGACAAAGCGCGCGAAGGGTCGCAAGGCGCGGACGTACATCCCCAGCCCGCAGCCATCCACGAGCACGTGCGCCGAAGCGAGCTGCGGCGCGGCGCGGCGGATCATTTGCAGCCGGCGCTCCTGGCCGGCGCGCCACACGTGCGAAGGCTCGCCGCGCTCGGCGGCTTTGCTCAAGTCGGAGGGCTGGTCCACTGCCATTCCTCTTTGTGGCCGAAGCCTTTGCGGTTGTCGACCACGCACGCCCAGTTCGGCTGAAAGCGACGCAGCCGGGCGCCGGCCAGCGCTAGAAGGGCAACGGCGAGGCCAGCAGGCTCAGTAGCAGCTTGACCGCATTCTCGGCGTCGCTCAGATCCACCATCTCGGAAGAAGTGTAAAGGTAGCGGCAGGGCAGGCCCAAGCCCGCGGTTACGACTCCTGCGCGGCTGGTCTGGACGGCCGTTGGATTGGAGGCGGAGGTATCGAACACGCCGAGTTGATGCGGCAGGCGCGCCTCGCTGGCCCGCCCCGCCATCCATTCGACGATGCGCGGATCCGAAATAGCGAACCCTTCGCGCGCTCGGATGACCGGGCCGCGCCCGAGGGCAATGGCCGCCGGATTTCCACGCGGAATGTCGCTGGCCGGCGCCGCGCCTAGCGTGAGGGCGACCTCCGGCTCAAGGGCGTAAGCCGCGGTGCGCACGCCGCGTGACCCCACATGCTCCTGGACGCTGAACACGAACTGCACTTCATGCGGCGTGCGCTTGAGGTGGCGCAGGGTTTAGAGGAGCACCGCCACGGCCGTCCG
>DATEAT010000185.1:0-7962 GCA_035288225.1 Anaerolineales bacterium
AAGGCCTGGGCCTCGTCGGGCGCGAGGACCAGCGGATAGAAGCCCACGTTCGACATGCGCGTCTTGAGCGCCTCAAGTTCCTTGGCGCCGTTGGCCGTTTCGCGCGACCCAAACAGGAAGCCTTCGTAGTTCTCTTTGCCGCGGTGAATGATGGGGGTGATGGCCTTGCCGGTCACGTCGCCGCCAACGATTCCGACCTGGGCCTTGTAGGTGACTGCAGCGCTGACGAACTTGCGGAAGAAACCCTCTGACCCGTGCAGGTCGGAGGCATATATCAACGTTGTATGCGCCATGCGTGATTCTCACCCAAGGGAGTGCCGAGCGGCCATCATCGTACCACCCTCTCCCTCCCCGCGCGGGGAGGGAGAGGGTGACGACGAACAGCAGCGACGTCTGCCGGTCTAGACCGGGGGCACCGACTTGAAGGTCAGAGCGATGTCGATGCCTTCCTTCTTCATGCGGTACCAGCGCGCCCCGTAGTAGATGAGGAGGCCGCTGGCCAGCATGCCCAGCAGGATGGGTACGGTGCGCGCCGGATTGGCCACGCCCACCGCCGGGAAGAGGAAGGAGGCGACGATCATCCAGATCAAGTAGACCAGCGTGATGCCGCCCACAACCGTGATGAGCGGCACCTTGCCGATGCGCCGCTTGACGATCTCCGGGCTCTGCTCGAAGAGCTCCGGCTTGAGGAAGGGGAACAGCGTGATGGCCGTCACGGCCACCAGTTGCGTGACTACGGCGAAGAAGGCGAACGTGAGCTGCGTGCCCAGCGGTCCGCCGACGGCCGCGTCGTACACGCCGTACTCCGCCACCAGCGCGATGAGGGTGATGGCCACGATCGGGCTGCCCCACTTCGGGTGCACGTAGGCAATGCGATCGGGGATGATGCGGTCGAAGGCCCAGGCGAAGATGATGCGGCTGGCATAGAAGAAGTACGTCTGCGCCAGGTTGATCAGGGTGTAGATCCAGGCGATGGCGGTGATGAACACCAGCCAGAAGTTCGGCTGGAGGATGCCGGCGTAGAAGGTGATCCACGGCATGGCCATCACCGGCTCACCCGCTGCCGCGGTCACCGCTGCCCCGTTGTTGGCTAGGTACCCCTCGGCCGAGATCCAATCCAGCGGGGTCAGACGCTGCAGAAGCACCACCGCGAAGGCGAAGATCGCCCAGGTGACGATGATCGACGACCAGCTGCCGGTGAGCAGCGTGCGCGAGGCCTGCTTGACCTCGCCGGCGAAGAAGGTCGGGATGTAGTAGCCATAGAAGATCCAGAAGCCCATGATCAGGCCGGCCAAAGTCATGGTGGCCATGTTGCGGTTGAGGACCATGCCGGCTTTCTCGGCCAGCGGGATGCGCTGATCGTAGGCGCCGAACTTGCTGGTGGAGGCCATGAACTTGTTCCAGGCATCGACGAAATCCTGCGGGCCCTTGGCCGAGAGCAGCTGGAAGTAGATGATCACCCAGGCCAACACGCCCAGGAAGAAGCCGATTTCCAGAATGCGCACGATGGTGCGCGTGGGCATGAGCATGGTGACGTAGGTGATCAGCACACAGATGGTGCCGATGATCAGTTTGCCCTGAAACGAGGTGGCGTAGGCCGCCCACAGGTTGAAGGTATCGTTCTTGAAGAGAATGGCGGCCGGCTGCAGCAGGGCGGGGAAGGCCGAGTTGGGGATCCATGCGATCAGCCCCCCGGCTACGACGCCGCTGAAGATCACCAGTGTCCACGAGGCGGCAAAGGCCAGGGGCGCGTTGAGCACGCGGCTGGCCAAGGTATAGTCGGCGCCCGAGCGCGGCATGGCGGCGCCGATGACGGCATAGGTGTAGCCATGGAAGAGCGAAAGGAAGGCTGCGATCGAGAGCACCCCGATGATCGAGGCGCCGGGCCAGACGGAGGCCACCCACGAAAACGGAATGAAACCGGAGGACGAAAGGCTGATGCAGTGCACGCCAAACACCATCGCGCCGAACGAACCGATGGTGCGGATCAGCCCGGAGCTGCGACGCGCGTACAGTTTCATGCTGACAACTGTACCTTCCATTGGGACATCTCCTTGACCTTCAGGCTGAGACACCCCCGCCGGGGGTCCCTGGTGCGCGGGTCAATTGGGTCGAACCCCTCCAACAGGCTGAATCTGGAGAGCCTCACCTCCTTTCCTCAGGGCTGATTGTCGTGGAAAACTTGAACGGCCGCAAGCGCCCGCCGCCATCGGTCCAGACGGGTCTCGCGTTCATCCTCCCCAATAACGGGAGCATAGGTGGCCTGTGCCCGCCAGCGAGCGGCGAGCTCGGCCAGCGGGAGGCCCAGCGCAGAGTGTCCGGCCAGGGTCGCCGCGCCAACGGCGGTCGCCTCGCGCTCGGCCGCCACGCGAACCTCCAGCCCGGAGAGATCGGCCAGCGCTTGCATCAAGAACGGGTTGGCCGTCGGACCGCCATCCACTCGCAGCGAACTCACGGCCCGCCCGCCATCCTGCTCCATCGCCCGCACGACCTCGGTCACGCGGCAGGCAACCCCTTCGAGGGTGGCCCGCACCAAGTCCTCAGGCGTGGTCGCGCGGCTGAGGCCAAACACCGCACCGCGCACCTCCGGCTTCCAATGCGGCGCGGCCAGCCCGGCCAATGCCGGAACCACCACAACGCCGGGGTCGCGCGAGGCCTGTGCCATGGCAGCGCTGGCTGCGACGCTGGGCAGCAGCTTGAGGCTCTCCGCCAGCCATTGCACCGCGGCCCCGGCCACGAACACGCCGCCGTCCAGGGCGTAGCTCGTGTGCTTCCCGATTTGCCACGCGATGGTCGTGAGCAGGCCGTGGCTCGAGAGTCGCGGCGCGTTTCCGACGTTCATCAGAAGGAAGCTGCCTGTGCCGAAGGTGCACTTCATGTCGCCCGGATTGAAGCAGGCCTGGCCAAATAGCGCCGCCTGCTGATCGACCAGCAGGGCGTGGAGCGGGAGCGTCTGCCCGGCCACATCAATCGTGCCGACGAGCCCCGCCGAGGGCCGAACATCGGGAAGCATGCGTGCATCAACGCCGAACAGATCGAGCAGCTTTGGGTCCCACCGCAAATCCTGGATGTTGTAGAGCAGGGTTCGCGAAGCCGTCGAGGGATCGGTGACGTGAAGCCGGCCGCTGCTGAGTTGCCATAACACCCAGCTCTCGGTTGTCCCGAACCGAACCCGACCTTGGGCAGCCGCCCGCGCCAGGTCCGGGCGAGCATCGAGCACGTGGCGCAGTTTGGGCGCGGAGAAATAGCTGTCGAGCCGGAGGCCGGTGGTGCGCCGCAGCCACTCATGATCGATGCGCGCAGCGAGCGACTCGCACACCCTCACCCCGCGCTTGTCTTGCCAGACAACCGCCGGCGTGAGCGGCTCACCGCTCTCAGCGTCCCACAGGATGAATGTTTCGCCCTGGTTGTCAAACCCGACCGCCTCGATCGGGTAAGCCTCCACCAGCGGCCCCGCGGCTTCGCGCACTGTGCGCACCAAGTCCCACGGGTCTTGTTCCACCCAGCCAGGCTGCGGGAAGGATACTGGGACCTGGGCGGCGCGCGAGGCGACGACCAGGCCATTCTCATCAATCACGACCGCCGTTGTCTGGGTGGTTCCTTGATCGACGCCCAGCAGATAGCGCATGGTCCCGGCCCTTTTTGGGAACCAACCCCCGCCAGCCGGCAGCGTGCCCCCTGGCAGGGACGGGCTTTGCTCGCATCCTAGTTTACACATGCCAGGAATTGTTTGCACGACGAATCTTTTCTCCAATCAGCCAAAAGGAGGCATCGACCGTCCCCGACGTGAAGGAATCGCGGCAGACCGGTGACTCCGATGAATCGGGGGAATCTCATGGATCACTTGGCGCTCCGCACATGAAAGCCCCGCAACTCGGGGTCTCAGGCTGCACCTCATCCCCTGCCGGGCTGCAATGCACGGGCTCTCTTCCTTCGTGACTATGGGATAATCGCACACCGAGGGCCCTGATCGAGCCGCTTTCCCGACCGCAATCTGTCAACGGCACTGTCCCGGCCAGTCCCAACTCGCCTCACCCAATGGGTGGTTGCGGTATGCCTGAATCTGCTCACCTGATCCCTCCGTATGGAGATCGGCTGGTCAACCTGATCGTGGACGACGAGGCCCAAGCCGACGTACGGGCGCTGGCCTCGCGCCTGCCCTCGCTGCAGATCAGCGAACGCAGCGTGTGCGATCTCGAACTTCTCGCCGTGGGTGGTTTTTCTCCGCTGACCTCCTTCATGGGGCGTGCCGACTACGAGCGGGTGCTGGGCGAGATGCGGTTGGCCCGTGGCCCGCTGTTCCCCATCCCGGTCACGCTTCCGGCCGACCCGGCCGATGGCATCGGTCTCGGGCGCGAGGTAGCGCTGCGCGATCCGAAGAATGATCTCTTGGCCGTCCTGCACATCGAGGAGATCTACCCCTGGGACCTGGAAGAAACGGCGCGCCAGGTTTTCGGGAGCACCGATCCCAAGCATCCCCTGGTGGCTGAGATGCACCGCTGGGGCAAGATCAACCTGGCGGGCACCCTGCGGGTGCTGCGCCTCCCCGCGCACTACGATTTCCGCGAGCTGCGAATGACTCCGCTCGAGACTCGCCGCCGCCTGCAGGACATGGGCGCTTCGAACGTGGTCGCTTTCCAGACTCGCAATCCGTTGCACCGTGTGCACGAGGAATTGACCAAACGCGCCGCCGATGAGGTCGGCGGTGTATTGCTGCTGCATCCGGTCGTGGGGCTGACCAAGCCGGGCGACGTGGACCACTTCACACGCGTGCGGACCTACCGCGCGCTCGCCTCCCGATACTACGACCCGCAGCGCATTCTGCTGGCCCTCCTGCCGCTGGCCATGCGCCTGGCGGGCCCGCGCGAGGCATTGTGGCACGCGCTCATCCGTCGCAACTACGGGGCCAACTTTCTCATCGTGGGCCGTGATCATGCCAGCCCTGGCAGCGATTCCAAGGGGCGCCCGTTCTACGGCCCGTATGCCGCCCAGGAATTGATGCTGCAATACGCAGGCGAACTGGGGATGGGGATGGTTCCCTTCCGCGAACTCGTTTACCTTCCGGACGAAGAGCGCTATGAGGAGGTCAGCAAGGTCCCTCCCCAGGCATCCACGGCTTCCATCTCCGGGACGCAGATACGCGAGCAGTTCCTCAGCCGAGGCAAGCCGCTGCCCGCATGGTTCACCCGCGCGGAGGTAGCCGAGATACTGGCCGAGTCCTATCCACCGCGTCATCGTCAGGGGGTATGCGTGTGGTTCACCGGGTTGAGTGGCGCCGGGAAATCCACCACGGCCGAAGTGTTGACCGAATTGCTGCTGGAGGCCGGGCGCCAGGTGACTGTCCTCGACGGCGACGTCGTGCGCACCCATCTTTCACGCGGGCTGGGGTTCTCACACGAAGACCGCGACACCAACATCCGGCGCATCGGGTACGTCGCCTCCGAAATCGTGCGCCACGGCGGCGTGGTCGTGTGCGCTGCAGTGAGCCCCTACCGCGCGACGCGCGGCGACGTGCGCAACATGGTTGGGTCGGGCCATTTCGTCGAGGTGTTCGTCGACACGCCGCTGGAGGTGTGCGAGGCCCGCGACACCAAGGGCATGTACGCGCGCGCGCGGCGCGGGGAGATCAAGGACTTCACCGGCATCAACGACCCGTATGAGACGCCCGAGTCCCCCGAGATCACCCTCAACACGCTGAAGGCCTCCCCGGAGGAGAATGCCCAGCGCATTCTCGAGTTCATCAAGGAGCGTGGGTTCATTCGCCCCGAAAACGGCGCGCCAGCCGAAAGTTGAGGACCACGCCGCCCGAATCGCACAGGCTGGGGAAGCCGGCCGCAGAGAGCGTGTCGGCGTGTGAATCTGCACTTCGCTTCGGCGCCCACGAACGATGCCCGCTCCGCCTTCCGCACTGGCGCGCAATGATTCGAATCTTCCGGCGCACGAGCGCACGCCTCAGGTATAATCCACGGCGAGCCGGGCACGGTCTCATTCGCTTGGCTGAATTGGAGCCGCCCCGGGGCAATCGCCGATCGCTTGCATATCGGAGGCTCCGGTTGCACCTATCCCCTGACTGCCCATGATGCGACCGCGCTGGGTTGTCCTCAATAATGAGATCCTGCCGTATCGCATCCCGCTCTTCCGAGCCCTGGCGGACGACCCACAATTCGATTTGCATGTCCTGTACTGCGCCCGCCGCGGATGGGATCGCTCATGGTCCCTGCCACACGAGTCACTGACCTTTGACCACACGGTCGTGCCGGGGTTCAGTATCCGCGTCCGCAAACCGGACTACAGCGAGCGGCGTACGATCTACATCAACCCCGCCTTGATGCTCACCCTGGCCCGGCTGCGACCGGAGGTCATTGTCGGCTACGAGTACTCGGCCCCGGCCCTGACCGCCCTGCTGTATGCACGCCTGCGCGGGGCACGCTATATCGTGTGGACCGAGGGCACGACCCACAGCGAACGCCATATCACGTGGGGTCAGAAGTTGACCCGCCGACTGATCATCCCCCGCGCCCAGGCCTATCTCGCCACCAGCCTGGCCGCGTGTGAAAACCTGGCGCGCCTTGGCGCAGCCCCGGAGCGGATCGTCGAAGCGCCGCAGTGCCACGACGTGACGTGGCTCGCGAACGAAGCCGATCGCCTGCGCCCGGCGGCGGGCCCACGGCCGCTGACCATCCTTTATGTGGGCTTCTTGAATGAGCGCAAGGGGGTCCGCCAGCTGCTGGAGGCCTTCGAGCACATCCACCGCGCACTGCCCGAAGCGCGCCTGATACTCGCCGGCCGTGGGACGCTGCACCGCGAACTGGCGGACCGTGCGGGGAGGATGGGGGCGCGGCGCGATGTGGAATTCCTGGATTTTGTCGAGCCCAAGCGAGTGCCTGAGGTTCTCGCCGCGGCAGACGTGTTCGTCTTGCCATCCCTCGAAGACACATTCGGCGTGGTGGTGGTCGAGGCCTGGGCGAGCGGCCTGCCCGTGGTGTGCTCGCGCTTTGCAGGTGCCGCGAGCTACATTCGCGGGCCGTTGGACGGCTTGATCGTCGACCCGACCCAACCGGCCGAGATGGGGAAGACTATCGTGGACCTCCTTCGTCAGCCCGAGATGCGGCAGCGCATGGCAGTGCGCGGGAAAGAGATCGCGCGCCAGTTCGATGCGCCGGTTGTCGCCGACCGCTTCCGCCGGGCGAGGGCGCTTGCCCTCTCTACCGGCTGAAGCCGCATGCCCCGCTTCACCGTCGTCATCCCCACTTACAACCGGCCGCATCACTTGCGCGCATGCCTGGAGGCCTTCTCGCACTTGGAGACGCCGCGTGAGGCGTGGCGGGTGATCGTCGTGAATGACGGCGGCGCAGATCCGTGGCCGGAGATTCCCGACGAACTCTCCGCCGCCCTGCCCCTGGAGAGACTGCAGACCGCCCATCGCGGGCCAGCCGCTGCGCGCAACGCGGGCGCCCGCCAGGCGCGCAGCGATTTCCTCGCCTTCACCGATGATGACTGCCGCCCGCTGCCCGACTGGCTCGATCAGTTAGAAAGCACATTCGCCACCGGCCCGTGGGATGCGCTGGCGGGGCCGGCCCTGAACGCCCACCCTTCCAGCCGTGGCGCTCATGCCCAGCAGTATCTGATCGACTTCATCCAGAGCTATGCGCGCTTCACCAATGGGGACGTGTACCTGGCCTGCAGCAACAATGTGGCCTACCGCCGCTCGGTGTTCGAAACGCTGGGCGGCTTCGATGAGACTTTTCCCCTGGCGGCCGCGGAGGATCGCGAACTGGGGCACCGCTTGCTTGCCCGCGGATACCGCCAGCGATTCTGCAGCGAGGCGCGCGTGCTCCACGATCATCCGCTCAGCGCCTGGCAGTATGCCCGTTTGCAGTTCCGCTACGGACAAGGCGATGAACATTTCCGACGCGCGCTCGGGCGTCTCGGGGTGCCGCGGCGCATCGGCCAGCGGCGGCG
>DATEAT010000186.1:0-19215 GCA_035288225.1 Anaerolineales bacterium
GACCCGAAGTACGCCAACTTGGAGTTGCTGGACATCGTGTACGGCAACGACCAGTCGGAAGACTCGTACAACCAGGCGTTGGCGCTGGTGGACAAGTACCCGGACATGGAGTTGATCATGGCCCCCACCACCGTGGGCATCGCGGCCGCGGCCAAGGCGATGCAAGATGAAGGGCTGTGCGACAAGGTGAAGATCAGCGGCCTGGGCCTGCCGAGCGAGATGGTGTCGTACACCCTCAACGACTGCGCGCCCGAGTTCGCGCTGTGGTCGTTCGTGGACCTCGGCTACCTGACCTACTACACCAGCTACCTGCTGGCGACGGGCGCGATCGAAGGCAAGGAAGGCGAGACGTTTGAAGCGGGCCGGATGGGGACGTACACCATCGAGAAAGACCCGACCCGTGATGCGGGCCTGCGCGTCCTTATGGGGCCCTTCACCGTCTACGACAAGACTAATGTCGAAGCGGCCTCCAAGTAAATTCAGAAGTTGCCTGACCACGAATGAGTATTCGTCCTGCCTGATACTCATTTGTGAAGCGTCACAGACCTGCCGGGTCTCGGAGACCCGGCAGGTCTCTCTCGTCAACCATGAGCGCCAAACCCTTCATCGTCCAACTCTTCGTCACCTGCCTCATCGAAACTTTGCGGCCTGAGGCCGGAATGGCCGTGGTGAAAGTCCTCGAACGGCGCGGACTCACGGTCGAATTCCCCGACGGGCAGACGTGCTGCGGCATAAGTCGAACCAATCTCTGCAGCGTGATAGGCTGAGGGAATGGCCATTCAAAATCGGTTGCTCTTAGGCGCAGAACTCATAACCCGGAGGTCAGTGGTTCGAACCCACTCCCCGCTACTTATCAAAAACGCCGCATTTCTGCGGCGTTTTTGATTCGATCTTCCAGTGCAAGCTCATAACCTGTGGGTCGTTGGTTCCAATCCTATTGGCGATTTTGGACACCTGAGAGTTGGCTTACTCATCCTGATGCGGTTGCCAAGCAGCGTTTCGGAGGCTTGGGGCGACGCAGCATCGTCGCAATAGGCAGGGATAGCGCGACGCTTGGCGTGCCGACCCGCTGGCATTGTTAGGCCGCGCCTATGCCTATGCCTGTGCCGTTCCGCAGGCTATGCCTATGGCATTCATGACCTAATCGCAAAAGGATTATATAATCTGCGGTAGTTCACCTCTGTCGCGATCTTCACCCTGCCGTTTGAAGGCGACCCTGAGGTGCGCTCCGCGTAGTACTGTATCGATGCCGTGCCATTCGAGCAGATGTGCGTGCGCCAGTACCTCCGAGCATGTGACGGCGCCAGCAAGAACCCCGGGTTCTAACCGGCAGAGAACAGGAGACACACAACATGCCTGAGTTTACATCCCCGCTGATCTGGGTGCTCGCACTGGCCGCGCTGGTTCTGGCGATCTGGGTTGCGACGGACTACCGACAGTGGAAGGCGCTGGGAAAAGGTGGCGTTCCTTACAACTTCCAGGGGTGGCTGCTGGTAACCTCCTTTCGGATGTACAAGCGCGAGCCTATCGGCACCGCGCTCTACGCCGACCGGATTGGTGGCGCGGCGGACTCGGTTCACCTGCACGAACTGCCCATCCGCCAAGGTCCACGCCCTCGCGTCGGTGTGCATCCCGTCCCGCACCGCCAACTCGACCAGCTTGCCGAAGGCGATTCGCGGCGCCGCCTGAACGAGACTTTCGACCGGTTCGTTGCTCAGAACGATCACTCTGTGTGCTACGCCAAAAGCTTCTACGAGAAGCGCAATGATGCCGTGACTCTTCTCGACGCGAGCAAGGGGCACCCACTGGCGCAGATATCACAGGGCGAGATTGCGCACATCCACCCGGCCGACGGATCACTGCACATGATCTTCAGCCCCAGCGACGCGAAGCAGGTCATCGAGCAGGGCTGGGGCGAAAGGCCATCCGCTGGCGGGTTCGCCGAAGTTCAACCTGCCCGACACCTACCTACTGATCTACGCCCCGCGTAACGAGCAGGAGGTGGGCGTTGTCAATCAATTGCTGCGTGCCGCAGTCCAACACATGTGTCTGTGCCAGTGCGTGTAGGCGACGTCTTGAAGGAGGAGATTCGATGAAGCTGCTGCGGTACGGACCCGTGGGGATGGAGAAGCCGGGCATTTTGGCGGCCGACGACACGATTCGGGACCTGTCCGGTCTGCTAGACGATATCGGTCCGAATACGCTGTCGCCGGCCGCACTGGACGTGCTGAGTGCCCTCGACGTTGATCGACTCCCGCATGTGCCAGGCTCGCCCCGTCTTGGGCCACCGGTGAGCGCCATACGCAAGTTCGTCGCCGTCGGCTTGAACTACCACGATCACGCGCAGGAGTCGAACCAGCCGGCACCCGGTGAGCCAGTGGTGTTCGCAAAGTGGACGAGTTGCATCTGTGGCGCCAACGACAACATCGTGCAACCACGCGGTTCGACCAAGCTGGATTGGGAGGCGGAACTCGGCGTCGTGATCGGCCGCCAGGCCCGCGGCGTGTCGGAATCCGATGCTTTGTCGCATGTGGCCGGCTACTGTGTGGTCAACGACGTGTCCGAGCGCAGCTACCAGCTCGAGCGCGATGGCCGACAGTGGGACAAGGGCAAAGGGTTCGACACCTTTGGCCCGATCGGACCCTATCTGGTTACGGCCGACGAGGTGGGCGACCCGCAATCTCTCGACATCTGGCTGGATGTCAATGACCAGCGCATGCAGGCTGGCAATACGACAAACATGATCTTTTCGTGCGCCTACCTAGTGCACTACTGTAGTCAGATCATGACCCTGGAGCCGGGAGACATCATCACAACGGGTACGCCCGCAGGCGTGGGGTTGGGTATGAAGCCACCGAGGTTCCTGAAGCCGGGAGACGTTGTGGAAGTGGGTATTGCCAAGCTTGGCACGCAACGCCAACACGTTGTCGCATGGCCTGGGGGCCTTGCGGCCTGAGGCGTGGCATCGGAAATCTGAACACGGCGAAGAGTGATAGCACATTGGAGCCGCCTCGACCAACGAAAGTCCAGCCACCAATTCGGCCATTGAGGCATCGGCTGTGTCTCCATCACGCTTGGCGAGAGCGCGCCAGCTCCTCTGCCGTTGCAGCAGGCGACCTAGCGCGTACGCACTACGCTTAGCAGAACCTAGACCGGATAGCGCCGGGCCTCTGAGGGGCGACCACGGGCCAGCTGGAGGTCGCGGCGTAGCAGCGCAACCCATCACGGTTGGTCTCGGCTAGAAAGCGGATGAAGCGGCGCATCGACTCGTAGCGGGCCTCCAACAGCCGCGTATCGCCGTAGCACAGGTAGATCGTCCGGGGACAAATCACGCCTGCATCCGCCCACGCTGGGCCGCCGTCATTGATCGGCCAGGGCTTGTGTGCGCGGTCCGAGTGTAAACGCAGGGATCAACTTGGTGCGCGCGTCACACGCCACCCACAGCCAGGTAGCTTCCGTCTTACCGCACTGGGTTCTCCTCATTTCTGCAATTTCCCGCTCACAGGAAAAGCCGTCCGGAATCGCGCGCCGTCGTCGCCACAATCGGCGTAGGGTGTGAAGACAACGGGTACCGAGTGACCATTCGCCTCCGCCTCACCCGCATAACGGCGCCGGCTGTCCACCGGTTCGAGGCTTCTCAGAATCAGCCCTTCTTGAAGCGAGAGTTGATCGAGAGCGAGTGAACCGTTGTCGCGCTGATCTACTGCGAGAACTTCCGGGCCACGGACGAGAACACCATACCCATCGTTCAAGAAATGGCGCACGCCCACTTGAACGCCAAATTCCATCTCAACCTGGTCACCCGGAGACCAGGTGCGGCGAATCTCATAATAACCATCAGCCACTGACACGGCCGGCATGGGTCGCCCATTGAGCTTGAACTGAGTCTGACCGGCGTGGAATGGAATTCGTAACCGCAATGTGAAGCTGAGCGGCATCTCGGCCTGTATCTGCAATTGCACCTGGCCACGGTGTGGATAGAGGGAGGCTTGTTGGACGGCCACGTCATGCCCATCAAGTCGAAGCGTTGCGTCACTTGACTCGTATAAGTTAACTCGAATTCCGTCGGGGTCCAGGGCGTAAACCCAATTCGGCAACCGCGCGATCCCTCGCGGGCCAGACCAGTAGCAGCAGCTCGTCGGGCCCGTGAACCACCGCTTCTCATATCTCAAAGGCAGAAAGTACATCCAGCTCATGCCCTCCCTCGATTGCGCGGCCAAGAGAGCATTGTAGATGGCTTGCTCCATCATCTGCACGTAGCGCACCCGGCCCGTGACTTGATACAGCTGGGCGGTAAACAACAGCCACTCAACCGTGGCGCAGGTCTCCTGATGATGCCGTTCGGGTTGACCGCCGTCCACCGGTGTGTCGTTGGGCGCTGATTCCCGCAACTCCTCGCCAAAGCCGAGTGATCCGGTGGGATATAGGTGCCGCCGAGCTAAGTCTTCCCATACGCTTTCCAGCCACTGGAGTTCTGCCTGGCGGTGATCGGCTACTGCCAGATCCACGATGCCCCCGAGGTAAGCGGTCAAGTTGTAGGCATGTATCAGCGGGGCTTGGTGAGTGCTGCGCATTCTGGCAATCGGGGGAAAATGGGCCACGACCGACGAGGCAAACTCAAGGAACTTCGGATCGCGCGTGAAGCGATAGAGGCGAACCAGTTGATCGACGACGTCAACGCTCACGGCCCCTTCATAGGGGCCGCAAAAGAACGGATGGTTTGAATCAGAAACCGTGCCAAAGCGGTCCATCAGCCAGTTGCCGCCTCGACCGGCCGCCTGTAGAGCGGCCTGATCGTGCTGGACTTCGTAATGAGTCAGCAGGCCCGTTAAGGCATACTTGATGTTCCAAACATCCCACTCTGAGTTCCCTCTCTTGGCCGGCGCCTCGATGCCCAGGTATCCGTCGGTATCCTGGGCTGAGACCAAGGCGGCGGCGAAGGCTGTGGCATATTGGCTAAGTTGCGCATCCCGGCTGCTGGCCGCTACCAGGGAGGCGGCGTCCAACCATTTCCCAGCATACTCGCCCGCCCAGCTCGATTCCTGCTTACGATTTCGAAGAGGCTCCAGCACCCATTCTTGCCCTCGATTGCGAAAAGGCTCGAGCATCCAATCTTTCTTCCGCTCGTAGATGTCCGTAAGGTATCGCTGATTCCCCTGATACCGTGGGAACAGTCGTCCCGATAGGGCGACTTGGCCTGAATCGGGATAGCCGATGGTTTCTAGGCGATTATGAGCAAGCGTGGGTTTGTCATCCATGGCAGACAACCTTTTGGCAACGCCGATTCCCGACATGACACCCCGTTCCGCCTCACCGGATGATCTCGCAACCTTTGGCCGCCAGTGCAGCGTCCACCCACTCCGGCACCAGCCGCCCGGCTGCGAGGTCGGCCGCCATGTGCCCTTCTTTATCGGCAATAGCCTTGAGCCGTTCGGCAACCGCGGGCGCGTCGGCCAGTGGCACCACGACGACACCATCCTCATCGCCGACGACGATGTCGCCCGAGTGAACCACGATCCCGCCGCACGCTACGGCGCCGCCGATCTCGCCGGGGCCATCTTTGCCAGGGCTGGATGGGACCGTGCCAATCACGAAGGTCGGCACTCCGGTGGCGCGGATGCCGCTGGCATCGCGGCACATGCCATCGCAGACAATGCCGGCCAACCCCTTGGCCTTGGCCGCCTGCACGACCCGCTCGCCGAATGTGCTGGCCGTGGGGTATTCGTAAGTGGCGATGACTAGTACATCGCCCGGCTCTGCGACGTCCAGCGCCTTCCAGACCATCAAGTTGTCGCCTGGGCGCGTGCGCACCGTGAGCGCCGGGCCGGCCAAGCGCGCGTCGGGCACGAGGGGCTTGATGCGGTAATCCAGCGCGCCCAGCCGGTCCATAGCGTCGCAGATGTTGCCGGTCGGCGCGTCACGAAACGTGGCCACCAACTCGGCCGCCGGACGCGGGGTGTTCAGATAAATCCGGAAACCAATCACGGTATTCGCAGTCATCAGTGTGCTCCTTGAGGAACGGCCGGGGCGACGACGTCGGCCGGTGTTTCGCCGTGCGCCACCCGCAGCATGTTGGCAAAACAGGCTTTCATTTTTACCACCAGCGCGTCAGCCGTGCCTGCGGCGATGTGCGGGGTCAGGACGACGTTGGGCAGCGACACGAGCGGATGATCCGCCGGTAATGGCTCAACTTCAAAAACGTCCAGACCAGCCCCAGCGATCTCGCCCGCCCGCAGGGCGGCGGCGAGGGCCGCTTCGTCAACAAGCGGCCCGCGAGCGGTATTGATGAGTACCGCCGAGCGTTTCATGCGCCCCATTTCTGGCGCGCCGATCACGTGACGCGTGCCCGGTGTGAGCGGCAGGTGCAGCGAAACGATGTCGGCCTCCGCCAGCAACTCGGCGAACGGCGTGAAGCGCACACCAAAAGCCTGTTCCATCTCCGGCGCCGCGCGCATCACGTCGTAGTAGCTGACGTCCGCGGCGAACGCGCGCGCCCGCACGGCTACCTCGCGCCCGATGCGCCCCAGACCGATCAAACCCATCGTCTTGCCCGCCAGCTCGTACGAGCCTGAGCGCAACTCCCATTGCAGCCATCTGCCGCTGCGCAGAGCGGCTTCCGCCGCGCGCAACTGCTTGTAGAGCGCCAGGATGAGCAGGAAGACGTGCTCAGCCACGCCTATGCTGGTGCCGGCCGGGCACAGCGCCACTGGGACGCCGCGCGCCGCGGCGGCGGCTACGTCCGTCTTGTCGTAGCCCACGCCCTGGTGCTGAATCAGACGCAGCCGCGCCGCGCCAGCCAGAGTTGCGGCTGGCAATGGCGTCGTGGCCACCAAGACGAAGTCTGCGTCCGCGAGCGCGGCCTCCACCGCCTCGCCCTCCCGGCGCACCCGAAGCTTCAATTCGGGCGGCAAGCACGAGCGGACGATATGTTCCACATCGGCCGGCACGGGCTCGAGGTATACCACCGTATAGTCAGACATGTTTACAGCTCCAGGAGACGTGCTGGGTTCACCTGGCTCATGAGGGCAATATCCGCGTCGGCAAATCCCTCGGCCCGCAAGTGGGCGATATAGCTCGCCAACCCATCCGCGGGGAACGGATTTTGTAGCTGCCCGAAATCGGTGGCCACCACAGTCGTCGCGCACCCCACCCGGCGAATGATGGCCGCCAGAACAGAAAATGGCAGGCGCCCGTGGCCCAGTTCAGTCGTGATCAGGCAGCGCTCGAAGTACACCCCGAAGCGGTCGCGCAACTCTTCCTGTAATAGCACCGGCATCTCCACGGGTGGATGTTCGGGGTGTGTGATCAGGATCTTGCGCACACCGGCCGCGCGCGCGGCCGGCACCAACTCCAGAGTTTCAGCCGGCGAAAGATGGCCCGTGCCCAGGATCACGTCCTTCTCTGCGACCAGCCGCAGAATTTCGAGCACGCTGGGCTTCAATCCGTGATCATCCCATATCGTCAAACCCGGCTCTGGGCGCGGTCGCGGCTCCGCTGCCGCCGCCAGGGTCGGCATCCAGATCTCCGCCGCACCGAGCCGGAGCGCCGCCTCGACTGCCGCAGGATTGAATCCGCCGATCGATGCGTTGAGCACCAGGCCACCAAACACGCGCACCTCCGGTACGACCCGCTCGACCAGCACGGCTCGGTCGGCAGTGAGCGTCACGTGGGACTTAAGCAATATCGCCCGCATCCCGCGCGCCGCCGCCTGGCGCGCTGCTTCCAGGTCGTCAAGCTTGCGCGGTCCTACATCGGGCGCGGTGTGCATGTGAAGATCGATCGTACCGGTGAGGTCTATGTCGGTCTCAGCCATCATCAAGAGAGCCTCCAGGATACTGTATCATCACACCGCTACTACTCGGTTCTCGGCCGCCGACTGGTACGCCGCGAAAGCGATGCGCAGCGTCTTCAGGTTGTCGCCCGCGTGGGTCTCCGGCAGCCGCCCTGCCCGCAGGCAGTCGATGAAGTGTTTGTGCGCCGCGTCGTAACTGGCTTGGTAAGCGGCAGCGATATCTCCGTCATGCGCCGGCCACACCTGGGTCACCAGCGGGCTCCAGGCTCGGCCGCGATCGAGCGGCGCGCGCTCCGGCGGCAGCGGCTGGATCAAGCGCAGGCAGTCACCGTCGCCGCGGTTGGGGATCAGCGCCAGGCTTCCGCCATCGCCCTCGAACAGCGCCTCCTCCAGCAGCGAGGACAAGGCATCGGGTACATGACTGGCCCAGCTCAGGTCGAGGCAGGCTACGACCTCGCCGAAACCTAGCGTCATCAGCGCTCGGTCCTCGCCGACACAGTGTGGGCTCACGTGTGCCATGTGGGCGTGAATCCACTGGGGATCGCCCAGCAACATGCGCAGCGTGTCGATGATGTGTATCCCCCACTCAAACACGAGTAATCGCGGCATGGCGCGAGTATAAGCCTGCCTTTCCAGCAGCGGCGGCTCGCCGCGGTCGGCCCGATCCAAGGTCACGTTGTGATGGTCGGTGATCCGCACGTAGCGCAACCGGCCCAACGTGCCTTGGCGCAGGTGCTGTTGCACCTGGCGATACCAGCCTCGCCAGCGCCAGTTCTCGTTGACGCTCAACATCACGTCGGCCGTCTGGCAGGCCGCCAGCATGGCCCGCGCGTCTTCTAAGCTGGGCGCCATCGGCTTCTGGCACAGCACATGCAATCCACGACGCGCGGCCGCTTCGGTCTGGGCTCGGTGAAGATCGGGCGCGGTCGCGATGTCGACGAACTGCAGATCGGTCTCGCGCGCGAGGAGATCGTCCACGTCCGCGTAAACCCGGGCAGCATCGATTCCAAATCGCTCGGCAAGCGCTCGGGCCTTCTCTACCGTTCGGTTGCAGAGTGCTACAATCTGCACGTCCGGCACGCGCTGCCAGGCCGTCAGATGATAAGGCGCGATGCTGCCGGTGCCAATCAGCGCCCCCCGGAGCAGTGTTTCGCTCATATCTCACCTCCAGCTGTCGGAGAGTTTTGCGTGCCCGACAAGTACTTCTTCAACGGTAATGAAACAGCATATTGACTTTCAGCGCTAGTAATGTTATACACTATTTAACCGTTTATATAAACGGTTAAATTGCCGATTTTATATGACAATCTTATGAAAAAACAAGGCGTGACTATTCGAGATGTGGCGAGGCAGGCGGGCGTATCAGTCGCCACAGTATCGCATGTTCTCAATGAAACCCATTATGTGACCCCGAAACTGCACGACCGGGTGTTCGACGCCGTCAAGGACCTGAATTACCGTCCGAACAAACTGGCGCGCGCGCTCAGCCGTAAAGCTATCCCGCTCCTGGCCCTCATCGTACCCGACATCAGCAATCCCTATTGGTCGGCAGTAGCGCGGGCGGTCCAGGATGTCACCGACAAGCATGACTACTCGGTCATCGTCTGTAGCGGCGACGGCCTGCCCGAGCGTGAAGCCCGCTTCCTGCGCTCGCTGTCGGGTTGGGTCAGCGGCATAATCTTGCATCCATACCACCTGACCTCCGAACACATCAGTCGGCTGAGCGGCGATCAGGTCCCGGTCGTCATCCTAGGCGATTTCACCACGCCAACGAAACAGCCGGCGCATTGGGACCAGGTGACCTCAAGCAACCTGGAAGGCGCTCGGCTAGCTGTGCAACATCTCATCCAGTTGGGCCATCGCCGCATCGGCTTCATCCAGGGCGCCGAGGGGACGCCGAGCAGTCTCAAGCGTTTGGCCGGTTATCGGAGCGCCTTGGAACAAGCCGATCTGCCGATTGTGGATGAGCTGATTGTGCCCAGTGATTACACCCGCGTGGGTGGCCGCCGGGCGATGTCGGCCTTGCTCGAGCGGCCAGAGCCGCCCACTGCGGTGTTCTGCGCCAATGATCTCAGCGCGTTCGGCGCACTCGAGGTGGCACATTTGCACGAATATCGCGTTCCAGCCGACATCTCTATCATCGGCTTCGACGACATTGACGAAGCCGCCACGACCTCACCGCCGCTGACCACCATCAGCCAGCCGCCCCGGCTCGTAGGGACTGTCACCGCCGAAACACTTATCGAGCGCCTCACCGGTCGGGCCGAACCGACTCGCCGTTCCATTCCCGGCTCGCTCGTGATTCGCCAATCCACCGCCCCACCCCGGCTGGCAGCCTAGTCGATGCTGACGATCCGTGCTGGCCAAGCGCGGCTGAAGGGTTGGCTCTCGCCAGGGTCGGAGGAGCCCAAGCTAAAATGCCTCTAGAACTGACAGTCGAAGCACCCGGACGTATCGGCTACACCGCATATGCCGACCGCGAGCCGGTCGGCAATGAGGTGCTAGTCCGTACGCGCATCAGCGGCATCAAGCACGGCACTGAACTCAATATGTACCGGGGCACGCTGCCGTTTGCCGACGAAGTGTTTGATCGCGACCTTCGTTTATTCCGACCCCCACGGGATGATGAACGGGTCGTACCATTCTACCCTCACACTCTCGGGTCGTGGGCAGCCGGCGTTGTCGAGGCCATCGGGCCGGACGTGCGTTGCTTCGCTCCCGGTGATTGGGTGCATGGCGAGTGGAAGCACCGTGAGACAGCACTCAAGCCCGAAGCCGCCCTCTATCCCATTGACCCGGCCGTCGACGGCGAAACCATGGTGTTCACCGACCCGGCGCGCTTCGCCCTGGCGGCCACGCACGATGCCGACATCAAGCTCGGCGATCGCGTCGCGATTTTCGGCCTGGGCGCTATCGGTATGCTGGCAGCTCAGATGGCGCGCCTGAGTGGCGCGAGTTTTGTGTGCGTCGTCGACCCACTGCCCAACCGCCGCGACCTAGCCCTGCAGTTGGGCGCTGACCTGGCGCTAAACCCCGTGGACAGGGACGCCGGCCTCGCCATCAAACAGGCTACGGATGGCGCCGGGGTCGACGTCGCAATCGAGCTGTCGGGCGCCTACGGCGCCTTGCAGCAAGCCATGCGTGCCGTCCACAAACAGGCGCTGGTCGTGACCGCCAGCTACTATGGCGACCAGGCCGGACGGGTCGATCTGTCGCGCGAGTGGCACCACAATCGCATTACGTTGCGCTCCAGCATGCCGGTCTGGGACTGCGACCATCGCTGTGCGCCCATGTGGGACCTGCGCCGCTTGGAACGCACTGCCGTCGCCCTGCTGTCCGGTCAGACACTTCGGGTCAAGCCTCTCATTGGCGCCCGCGTCCTCTTCGCGCAGGCCGCAGAGGCCTACGCCCTGATTGATAAGGGACCTGAGGGTCACATCAAAGTCCTGCTGATCTACCCCGACTGACGAGTGATTATGAGCGCTCTCCGAACTGCCATCCTCGGATGTGGGCGATTTGCGCGCCGCCACGCCGCTCACCTGGCCTCCCTCGACCAGGTGAAGTTAGTCGGCTTTTGTAATTCGTCTGTGGAGCAGGCCAACGCCTTCAACCAAGACTATGCCAACGGGCAAGCCCGGGTATTCACCGACTACGAGCAGATGTTTGCCGAGCTTGGCCTTGATTTGGTCTATATCTGCCTCCCGCCGTATGCCCACGATCGCGAGGTCGAACTGGCCTGCCGCCACGGGGTGCACTTTCTGATTGAAAAGCCCATCGCCTTGACTATGGGGCTGGCCCAGTCCATGGCCGATCACGTCCGCGCCAGCGGTGTCAAGAGCCAGGTCGGCTTCATGTATCGCCACGGCGTGGCAGCCCTGCGCTTGAAGCAGCGGATGCCGCCTTCGGGCACCGGCCTGGGCGCCTTCATGGTGGCGCGCTATGCCTGCAATTCGCTGCACCGGGCCTGGTGGCGTGATCGCAGCAAGAGCGGCGGCCAATTGGTCGAGCAGGTTATCCATCTGCTGGATTTGGCCCGCTTCTTCCTGGGTGAGCCGGTGCAGGTCTATTCAATGCAGGAGAATCTGTTTCACCGCGACGTGGAGGGCTACACCGCCGAGGACGTGAGCGCCACCACCATCCGCTTTGCTTCGGGCGGCCTGGCCGTCGTCGCCGCGACCAACGGCGCCATCCCTAACCGCTGGGACTACGATTGGCGCCTGGTTCTTCCCGGCCTGACCGCCGATTTCACCGACGCCAACAACGCCGTCTTTCACGAGACACGCCAGGCCGAGCCAGCCGCGGAGACCGTCGCCGCCGACAAGGACCTGTATCTGGCGGAGACGCTAGACCTGTTGGGCGCGATCCACGACGATCGGCCTACGGCCGTTCCGATCGAAGAGGGTGTTCGCACGCTGCGGCTGGCTCTCGCGGCTCGCCAGGCCGCCGAGCAGAATGCCCCGGTGACCCTGGCTGTGCCCCAGCTCGATTCCGAGCAGGCGAGGACCACGTGACCGCGACCTGATGGTGCGCGAAATCAAGCTGATCGACAAGGCAGGCTATAGACGGTGCGAGAGCCGGGCGCTGGTCGAGCGTGACATCAACCATCCGGTATAGCACTTCGTCAAACCAGGAGGTTCGGTATGATGGAAGAGGTCTTTCGGCCCGTTCATCCCGGGCGAGTGAAGCTTGGACTTAGCATGTTCCAAAAGCGGTTTGAATTGAACCGCCGCTACCTGATGAGCCTGCGGAGCGATAATCTCCTGCGGAATCATTACCTCGAGGCGGGGCTATGGAGCAACCTCGGTAAACCAGAAGATTGTCACTGGGGTTGGGAATCGCCAACAAGTCTAGGAAGGGGCGAGTTCGTCGGCAACTGGCTGTCCGCCGCGGCCCGCATCTATGCGGCTACTGGGGACGCCGAGATTAAGGCCAAGGCCGACTGGATCGTCTCCGAACTTGGACGCTGCCAGGCCGCCAACGGTGGCGAGTGGGTTGGTTCAGTCCCTGAGAAGGCCCTGGGTTGGAAGTCGAGGGGATTGCCGCTCTCCGTCCCCTATACGCTTCATAAACCCCTGATGGGGCTGTACGAGATGGCCGCCTATACTGGCAACGACCAGGCGCTGGAGATTCTAATCCGGGCGGCGAAATGGTTCGATCGCTGGACTGGACAGTTCACGCCAGAACAAATGGACGACGTCCTCGATTGGGAACCGGGCGCCATGATGGAGTTGTGGGCCAACCTGTACAGTCTCACCGGGCGGCCAGAACACTTGGAGCTTATGCGGCGCTATGCGCGTCGCCGCCTCTTCGATCCGCTCCTGGACGGCCAGGATGTTCTGTCGAACCAACATGCCAATACCACGATTCCGGAGGTGCATGGCCCTGCCCGCGCCTGGGAGGTTACCGGGGAAGCACGCTGGCGCCGGATCGTCGAAGCCTACTGGGCTTCGGCGGTGATCGATCGAGGCCACTTCTGCACGGGTGGCCAGACCTGCGGTGAGATGTGGATCCCGCCCGGCAGACTCTCTGCCCGGCTCGGTCACAACAACCAGGAACACTGCACGGTCTACAATATGATGCGCCTCGCGGAATATTTGTTGCGCTGGACGGGTGACTCGGCCTATGCGGACTACTGGGAGCGTAATCTTTACAACGGAATGCTGGCCCAGCAAAATCCGGATACCGGCATGGTGGCCTATTTTCTGCCCCTGCGAGGCGGCTCGGTCAAGAAGTGGGGGACGCCGACGGAAGACTTCTGGTGTTGCCACGGAACACTCGTGCAAGCCCAGACCACCTACGTCTTCAACATCTTTTTTGAAGACCACGAAGGTCTCATTGTTTGCCAGACCATTCCGAGTGAGCTGACATGGGAGTGGAGGGGAGTGGAAGTGAAAGTGTCACTGTCAATTGACAAACAGATTGAAGCACGGGGTCTGCCCGAGGGCATTGCCTACCAGTTGCGTGTCGACTGCATGCAGCCGAGTGACTTCGCGCTGAAGTTCCGGATACCGTGGTGGGTAAGTGGCGAGCCGATCATCGAGGTGGAGGGCGAGCGGCAGGAGGTTGTGGAGGGGTCTTCGAGGTTCGTCTCGCTCCGCCGGACCTGGAGACATGAGGCGGTGCGTTTCGTGCTGCCGAAGCGGCTCAAGGCTGAACCACTGCCAGGGGAGTCTAGCATGGTAGCCTTTATGGACGGACCGGTCGTGCTCGCCGGTCTGTGTGAGGAAGGACGAACTCTTTACGGGGATCCCTCCTGCCCGGAGGCGATGCTCATCGGGGATGCCGCCTACGATGTCTGGAGATGGCTACCCGGTTATACGACGAAAGACCAGCCCGCGAATTTTAGGCTGATTCCGCTATACGAGGTTCGGGACGAGCGCTACACAGTGTACTTTCCAATCCGCAAAGCCTGACGGCACGATTGGAAAAGTGGGTCTGTATCCCTTCGGGCCGATGATTGCTATGGTGGTCAGGCGTCGTCGCTCGTGACGGCGATCGGTGCCGCGATGAGATGAGGTGCCATGAGCGCCGATTGAGGCTGAAGGAACTGATTGCCTGTACCGCCAGTACTCATCTCCAAGCGGGGCTGGCCGCCGAAACCGAGCCCGCCGACACAGATATATATCTGGCTGACCGGTGCAACTGCACCTGGGCATCGGCAACTGGATGGGCTGTTATCACTGGGTGCCAGCCTCGGATCTGTTCGATGGGCTTCCGACCGAGGGCCTGGCCGGCTCGTTGCGCGACACGCAGACCCGCCACGAAACGCCCCGCGCGTTGTAGTACAGCGACGTCGAGGCTGTGCCCTACTACACGGGCGAAATCATCTTCTGCCATACCGCGTTTTCGACCGGGCCGCCGAGCAGCCCCTGGCCTGCAACCTATTACACCTGGGCGCCGATCGCCGCCAGCGGCGGGCGGCCGCCAGGAAGGACGCAACCCTGCATGGCTAAGATCACCTTTATCGGCGCGGGCAGCACGGTGTTCGCCCGCCGCCTCCTGACTGACATCTTGAGCTTCCCCGAATTAGCCGAATCAGAAGTTGCCCTGCACGACATTGACGCCGAGCGCCTGCGCACCTCCGAGGTCGTCGCCGGCCGCGTGGCTGAGGCGCTGGGCGCGCATCCCACGATCACCGCCACCACCGAGCGCCGCGCCGCATTGAACGGCGCCGATTACGCCATTTGCATGATCCAGGTTGGCGGATATCGCCCGGCGACCGTGATCGACTTTGAAATTCCAAAACGCTACGGCCTGCGGCAGACGATTGCCGACACGCTCGGCATCGGCGGCATCCTGCGCGGCCTGCGCACCATCCCCGTGTTGCTGGAGATGTGCCGTGATATGGAGTCCGTCTGCCCAGACGTCACCTTCCTCCAGTACGTTAACCCCATGGCGATGAACTGCTGGGCAATCAGCCGCGCCACTCGCATCCGAACGGTGGGGTTGTGCCATAGCATCCCCAACACCGCCCAGGAGCTGGCCGCCGACATCGGCGCGCCGCTCGACGAGGTGAGCTACCTGGTGGCTGGCATCAATCACATGGCCTTCTTTTTGAAATACGAGTGGAATGGCCGCGATGCTTACCCCTTCGTCCGGCAAGTCATCGCCGAGGGGCGTGTGCCGCCCACCAACCGGGTGCGCTACGCGATGCTCGAGCGCCTGGGTTACTTCGTGACCGAATCCAGCGAGCACTTCAGCGAATACGTGCCGTGGTTCATCAAGGCCGCGCGGCCCGAGCTTATCGAACGCTTCAACATTCCGCTGGATGAATACCCACGCCGCTGCGAGCGCCAGATCGCCAAATGGGAGGCCCTGCGGACCCAATTAGAGTCCAGCGCCGAGCCCATCGAGGCGACGCGCAGCACTGAATATGCGGCGGGCATCATCCACAGCCTGGAGACCGGCCAGCCGCGCACCATCTACGGTAATGTCGCCAATGCAGGATTGATTGATAATCTTCCGCCCGGCTGCTGCGTGGAGGTGCCCTGCCTGGTGGATCGGGCCGGGGTGCAGCCGACTCACATCGGCGCCCTGCCGCCGCACTTGGCCGCTCTGATCCAGACGAACATCAACGTGCAGGCCCTGACCGTGGAGGCTGCCCTAACCAGCAAGCGAGAGCATATTTACCACGCCGCGATGCTCGATCCACACACGGCGGCCGAGCTTGACCTGGACCAGATTTGGGCCCTCGTGGACGAGCTGCTGGCCGCGCACGGCGCGTGGGTGCCGACCTTTAGATGAACCCGTGACAGCGACGCTTGCTCAACCGGCGGTGGATCTCAATGGAAGCAGAGCCTGTTAATGAAAGGCGACGGGCCGATATGATGGCGGGCCTGCCCGCCCCTTGGCCCGCCGATGACCTCCGCGAACTCATCCGCCGCCGACACCTGGAGCGGGCCGAAACCCTGGTGGTGGTCGACGACGACCCAACCGGCTGCCAGACTGTCGCGGATGTAACCTTACTGCTCGAATGGAGCACCGAGTCCCTCACCGCTGAGCTAAAGGCGGGTCCGACCGTGCTCTATGTGCTCACCAACACGCGCGCCGGGCCGGCCGAGGAGGCCTATCGCGTCAACCGCGAGTTGGCGGGCAACTTGCGCGCCGCTGCTGCCAAGGCTGGCCGCGACTTTTCGGTCATCAGCCGCAGCGACTCGACTCTGCGCGGCCACTTTCCAGTCGAGACCGATGGGCTGGCCGCAGGGCTTGGCCCTTTCGCCGCGATTCTGCTGGCGCCCTACTTCGGCGAAGGCGGCCGCCTGACCATCAACGATGTGCATTATATCCAGCGCGGCGATGAGCTTGTTCCCGCAGCCACGACCGAATTCGCGCAGGATCCCGTGTTCGGTTATTCGAGTTCCAACCTGCGCGACTGGGCGGCCGAGAAATCGGGCGGCCGTTGGCAAGCCGCGGACGTCCGTTCGCTCTCGCTGGACGACATCCGGCTCGGCGGGCCGGAACACGTCGCCCGTCACCTGGCGAGTTGTTCTAACGGCGTCCCAGTGGTCATCAACGCAGCCTGCGACCGCGACCTGGAGGTGGTCGCGTGGGCCATGTTACAGCCGGAGCTGAGGCACCCATCGCTGTTGCCGCGAACCGCTGCTTCCTTTGTAAAACTTCGCGCCGGCCTGCCCGATCGCCCGCTGCTCTCCCCGAATGAGCTCGGCCTGGATCCAAGTATCAGCAAGCACGGCGGCCTGGTCGTCGTCGGATCATATGTGCCTCAGACCACGGCACAGCTCGAGCGCCTGTTGGTCCGACCAGAAGTGCGCGGCATCGAGCTCGATGTGGGCCGCTTGCTCGATCGGCGACGCCCTGAAGAGTCAGCCGCGCCGCTGGCGGAGGCCGCGGCTGAGGCCATGTCCGCCGGCCAGGTTGCCGTCATCTTCACTTCCCGCCCATTCGCCGCATCAGCCGGCAGGGAGGCCGCGCTCGAGGCGGGGCGGCTGATCAGCCAGACGCTGTGCGGGGTGCTGCACGCGCTGACACTCCGGCCCGCCTATATTGTTGCCAAGGGAGGCATCACTTCCCACGACCTGGCGCAGAAAGGGCTGGGATGCAAACGCGCCACGGTTCTTGGCCAGATCACACCCGGAGTCCCTGTCTGGCGATTGGATCAGGCTGAACGCTTTGAAAATCTGCCGTACGTCGTCTTCCCCGGAAATGTCGGCTTGCCCGAGACGCTGAGCGAGTTGGTCGGGCGGCTGACCGGAGCGTTTCCGGATCAACGGCGGAATTAAGCCATTGCAAAAATCAGAAGGGCTGGCTATACCGACCATGAGAAACGATCGCGCCGCTCTCGATCATTCTGCTTACTGGCCTTACCAGCCGACGTGGGACTCGCTAAAGGCCCACCACACCCCGCGCTGGTTCCAGGAAGCTAAGTTTGGCATCTACACCCATTGGGGCGTGTACTGCGTCCCGGCGTACCGCGACCCGGCGTACGGCCAGGATGTCACCTGGTATCCGTCCAACATGTACCGCGAGGGCACACCCCAATACGCCTATCACGTTAAGACCTACGGCGACCCGTCGCAGTTTGGCTACAAAGACTTCATCCCCATGTTCACAGCCGAGAAATTTGACCCGGACGAGTGGGCCGAGTTGTTCAAGCAGTCAGGCGCGCGCTATGCCGGCCCGGTCGGCGAGCACCACGATGGCTTCTGCATGTGGGATACCCGCTACTCCGAATGGAGTGCGGCCCGGATGGGCCCCAAGCGCGATGTGGTCGGTGAGCTTGAAAAGGCGATTCGCCGGCAAGGGTTGAAGTTTCTCGTCGCCCTGCACCACGCTGAGAACTGGTGGTTCTATCCGCATTGGAAGAAGGAATATGACACTGCCGACCCGCACTACGCCGGTCTGTATGGGGAACCGCACAACGAAGATGGCCAGAACATCGGCCCCGATTTCTTCGATCAGGCGCGGCCCAGCCGGAAATTCCTAGAGACCTGGCGCAACAAAATCCTGGAGCTAATCGATAAGTACGGGCCGGATGTGCTCTGGTTTGACTTCGGGCTGCGCGGCATTCCTGACCGATATAAGCAGGAATTCCTGGCCTATTACTACAACCAGGCGCATGCCCAGCGGCGCGAAGTCGTGGTGACTTATAAGAAGTACGACCTGGCGCCTGCCGGAGGCGTGGTGGACCTGGAGGCGGGGCGGATGCACACCCTGACTTATCACGATTGGATCACGGACACGACCATTGATGACGGCCGGGGATGGGGATACCTGAGGGACGCGCCCTACAAGTCCACGACTGCCTTGGTGCATTACCTGATTGACAACGTGAGCAAGAACGGCTACCTGCTGCTCAACGTGGGGCCGCGGCCCGATGGCACCATCCCTGAGCAGGGTTGCGAGCTGTTGCGCGGCATAGGCCGTTGGCTGGCCGTCAACGGCGAATCCGTGTATGGCACGACCAATTGGATGACCTACGGCGAAGGTCCTACTCAGATGGAAAGGGGCGGGTCAGGCAACGAAGACGAGATTGCTGGATTCACGGCTCAGGACATCCGCTTCACCACGAAGGGCAATGCTCTGTATGCCACGTGTCTGGGCTGGCCGGGGGCGCAAATCACGATTGCGACGCTCAAAGACTTGTACCCGGCCGAGATCGACTCGGTCACCCTGCTGGGCTCCAGCCAACCACTGAAGTGGAGGCTCGACGAGGCCGGTCTGACCATTGAGACTCCCGCTGAACAGCCGTGTGAGCACGCCTACGTGTTCAAAATCGTCCGCGGCCGGCCCTACCCGTAGAGCGCCAACGTTCATCGTCGCGGCTAAGCGGCGAAAGCGAGCCGCCAGCCCGAAGGATTCACACCGCTAGAGTGGAAACGGCGATATCGTCGGCCCGGATGGCGCGCCCGAGCGCATTCCACACGCGCACAACGACTGGTGACCCTGGGAACAGGTCGAGGTAG
>DATEAT010000187.1:0-2722 GCA_035288225.1 Anaerolineales bacterium
GTGACGAGGCCCAGGCGCATGGCGGCCTGGTCGATCTGCGCGCTCACATGTAGTTCGGGCGGGAAGGGCTCGCGCGTTTCCCGATCGCGCACGTACTCCAGCCCGAACATCAGGCCCAGCCCGCGCACATCGCCGACGATCGGATGATGTTCCATGATGCGGCGCAGCCCGGCCTGCGCCTGGAGCCCGCGCTCGCGCGAATTCTGCATCAGGTTGTGATCCACCAGGTAGCGGATGGCGGCCATCGCGCCCGCGCAGGAGACGGCATTGGCGTTGAACGTGTGGCCGGCGCGGAAGGGCGAGCGGGCCTTCTCCAGCACTGCCCATACATCGTCGCGCGCGATGACCAGCGCCAGCGGGGTGTAGCCGGAGGTGACACCCTTGGCCGAGGTGAGGATGTCGGGTGTCACGCCCCAGTGCTCGATCCCCCACATCGCGCCCGTGCGTCCCCAACCAGTCATCACCTCGTCGGCGATGAACAGGATTTCGTAGCGATCGCAGATCTCCCGCACAGTTTCGAAGTACCCCTCGGGCGCCGGCACCGCACCCAGCGACGCGCCCACCACGGGCTCGGCAATGAACGCCGCAACGTTCTCCGCGCCTTGCTGGCGGATGGCTGTCTCGAGCGCTCGCGCGCACTTCAGTTTGCAGGAGGGAAATGTCAACTCGAACGGACAGTGGTAGCAAAAGGCGGGCGGAATGTGCGGCGACTCGACAAACATGGGCAAGAACAACTTGCGCCGCGCCACCAAACCCGAGTAGCCCGCCCCCGAAATCGAGTTGCCGTGGAAGGCCTGCCAGCGGCTGATGATCTGATACCTGCCCGGCTTGCCTCGCTCCACCCAGTACTGGCGCGCCAGGCGAACGGCGTCATCGGTGGCATCCGTGCCGGTGCAGGTGAACCATACCCGGCTGTTGCCCTTCAAATCGCCGGGGGCGAGATCCACCACCAGGTCCGCCAGATCGAGCATTGGCGCATGGGTGAACGCGTGGGCGGGCGAGAAAGAGAACTTCTGCGCCTGGGCGTACATGGCCCGCGGCACCTCGTCCACGGCGTGCCCGATAGCCGTGACAACAGCCGACCCTCCCGAACCGTCGATGTAGCGTTTGCCTTCGCGGTCGAAGAGGTAGATGCCTTCGGCCCGTTCCACGACCGGGTACTCGCGCTCCCACGAACGATGCACCGCATGCACATTGGGTCGGGTCATGAGGCAGGGCCTCCTGCTCTTCACGCGCGGGCGGCGGTTTCTGCTGCGCGCGGTTCGATGCTAGCACACGCATCACGGGGTGTCAACGCACAGACGACACACGCCGTGCGCGCACGCATCGTGCCCGCTCCGCCGACGCAGCCCAAAGCCCAAAGCCGACCTCTCGGCGTGTGCGAATTGACACTCCGCAACGTGAATGCTAGAATGTTACCACCTTCACAATTTAGAACGACGGTGCACACGGGTGATCGTCGGGTGCTGAGAACGGCCTCTGGTCTCCACGGGGCGCGAACGCGAATCCTTTCGGATCGACAGCGGCACGGTGATGCGCCGCGTGCGTTCGCCCCTCAGCAGTGCCGCCCTGAACTCTCAACCATCCTCACCGCCATACCTACCGGACATGCAGTCCGGATACTTGCAGGTGTGTAACGGAGAAACCTATGCAAACGCTCCTCGCGGAAATCT
This sequence comes from Anaerolineales bacterium, assembly GCA_035288225.1. Classification (GTDB taxonomy): domain Bacteria; phylum Chloroflexota; class Anaerolineae; order Anaerolineales; family RBG-16-64-43; genus RBG-16-64-43. The sequence continues at coordinate 1,674 of DATEAT010000187.1, forward strand.
CAGAGAACGTGATCCTCGGTAAGCGCGCAGTGGTGGAAGCTAAGGTACGCGAAGCGTTGGAGGCGGGGCTCGACCCGCAGTTGATTCTCAATGAGGCGCTCATCGCTTCGATGGGCGTCGTGGGGGCACGCTTCGAATGCGGCGAGTTCTATGTGCCCGAGATGCTCATCGCCGCGCGCGCCATGCAGGCCGGCCTGGCCGTGCTCAAGCCGCACCTCGCCAAGGGCGGCGTGCAAATGCGCGGCACAGTGGTCATCGGCACGGTCAAAGGGGACCTGCACGACATCGGCAAGAACCTGGTGGCCATGATGCTCGAAGGCGCCGGGTTTGAGATCATCGACCTGGGCACCGACGTCCCGCCCGAGAAGTTCGCCAGCGTGGCGCGCGAGAGCGGTGCCACCTTGGTGGGCATGTCGGCCTTGTTGACCACCACCATGAAGAACATGAAGTCGGTCATCGAGGCGCTTGAAGACGTGGGCGTTCGCCAAAAAGTGAAAGTGATGATCGGCGGCGCGCCGGTAACGGAGGCTTTTGCCAAGGAGATCGGCGCCGACGGCTACGCGCCGGATGCCAGCCGCGCTGTGGCTCTGGCCAAATCCTTCGGCTAACCCGCCCTGCGGCGCGCCCGCCATGGCCGCATCGTTCGATCTGAACGTCTGGACCCGCCCTTTCGGGCGGGTCCTTTGCATTCGCTGGACGGTCCCAAGCATGTGCAGCCTGCGCATCCTGCAGCCCGGGTTCGGCTCGCAGTGCCAGATCGGCTGTGCAGTCGAAGCGAGAGTGCCTGCCCCTCCCGCCAAAAGCTCTGGAACTCGGGAGCAGCCAACCGCTCTTTGGTTTCGGCCCGTTGGCGCTCGTATCCCATACGTGAGGCGCCATTTGAGACGAGGCCGATTTCGCGATACACCCCATCGGCTCCGCCCGGAAGGCGCGCTGAGCGACGTGGCGGCGGCACCAGCGGAACGACTAACGTGAGAACGGTTGCGCGTGCGGGGCCATTTATGCGCAGGTCGCTCGCAGGTGGGCAAGCGTAAGGCATGCTATGCCCT
>DATEAT010000188.1:0-11388 GCA_035288225.1 Anaerolineales bacterium
ATTATCGATAGGAGTATCGTATGGCGACAGCGAAAGTCTCGCCGAAGTACCAGATCGTCATTCCCCTGGAGGTCCGCCGGGCGCTGGATATTCGACCGGGGCAGCAGATTCAGGTTATCCCCTTCGACGGACGAATCGAGCTCGTCCTGCTGCGCCCGCTGCGCGAGGCGCGGGGATTGCTGCGCGGGATCGACACGCACATCGACCGCGAATCCGACCGTCCGTGAACGTCGTCGACTCCTGCGGCTGGCTGGAATACCTGGCCGACGGCCGGAATGCCGACTTTTTCGGGCCGCCCATCCTGAAAGTGCGGGAGTTGCTCGTGCCGACCGCGAGCCTGTACGAGGTCTTCAAGCGGGTCATGCAGCGGCGCGGGCAGAGCCAGGCGCTTCAGGCGGTGGCCCTCATGCAGCAGGGGCAGGTGGTGGAGCTCGATGCGACTCTGGCGCTGGAGGCCGCCAAGCTCTCCCTCGATGAAGGCCTTCCCATGGCTGACAGCCTGATGCTGGCCACGGCGCGGGCCCATCGCGCCGTGTTATGGACACAAGACGCGGATTTCGCGCGAATCGAAGGGGTGCGTTACGTGCAGGCTCCGTAGCCCGCCGGACAGCCGCTCGGGCCGTTGGGCGCAAGTTTGTATAATAGAAGGGTGGGCGTGCCGCCCCAAGCTGGCGCGCCGGAGGTGGAAGGATGAGCGACACAGAACGCGATGAATGGAAGCACTTCGAGGATCTCGTCCCGGAGGAGGCGCGCACCCACATGCGCGCCGCGCGAGATGAGATGCGCAAGGGATTCGAGGCCATGTTCCCGCCGGGGGTTGGCGAGCACCGCCGCGCGGCACGGCGCGAAGCGCTGCTCGCGGCGCGCAGCATGATCGAGGCGATGCTCAAACGCTTCGAAGAGGGCGAAAAGAAGCCCTGAGGCAGCGCGTTCCTTGTGGGTATCCATGCGGGCCGGCAATCGCCGGCCCGCATGATTCATGGACCTCGAGACAGGCATTCGCCACGCGTGCTCGCGAACGGGCAGCGAGAATGGACTAGCCCTCGAGCGCACTGCCATAGGGCAGGCGTGCGGAAAACTCATTCATCGCTTGTGAATGACCACACGACCTCTCCCAACGATTATTGTATCCACCTGGGTGGATGCGACTATTCAGATGGACAAACTGGCGCGATTGGAGGATAATTGTCGCATATCCGCTCGGCGGGGAGAAGGCATGCGCAGGATGAGCTGGCTCAGGCGTGTGATGATTTCATTGGCGGGGCTGGCGCTCGCGGGATGCGCGGGCGCGCCCTCGATGCTGCGCCCGGCCTCCTCGGTTTCGGCGCGCGAGGCGTGGCTGTTCTGGGTGGTGCTCGCCATGGCGGCCGTGGTCTTCGTCCTGGTCGAGGGACTGATCGTCTTGATCGTCGCCCGCGATCGGCGGCGCGGCGATGAGGCTGGCGAGCCCACTCAAGTGCACGGCCACACGCGCCTGGAGATCATCTGGACCGTCGTCCCACTGCTCCTGGTCATCCTGCTCTTTGGTTTGACGATCGGCACGATGCGTGCGGTGGCCGCACCCGAGCCGCGCGAGGGGGACATCAACGTGCGCGTGGTCGGGCACCGCTGGTGGTGGCAGTTCGATTATCCCGACTACGGCTTCACCACCGCCAACGAGCTGCACATCCCGCTGGGCAGCGCCGCGCATCTCACGCTCGAGAGTGCCGATGTGATTCACTCCTTCTGGGTGCCGCAGCTGGCGGGCAAGACCGACCTCATCCCCGGCGCGATCAACAGCATGTGGCTGAGTGCGGATGCGCCAGGCACCTATGACGGGCAGTGCAGCGAGTTCTGCGGCATCCAGCACGCCGGGATGCGCATCCATGTGATCGTCGAATCGCGAGAGGACTTCGAGGCCTGGGTGAGCACGCAGCAGGCGCCGCCGGTCGAGGCCGCGACGGCCCTGGCCCAACAGGGGGAGGATATGGTCCTCACCGGGGTGTGCTCCTCGTGCCACAGCGTGCGCGGCACGAGCGCGGAGGGCAAGGTCGGCCCGGACCTCACCCACCTCATGTCACGCTCAACAATGGCCGGCGGCATGTACCCGCTGAATGGGGCCTACCTGCGCCGCTGGCTTGCCAATACACAAGAGATGAAACCCGGCAACCTTATGGTGGTGCGGCTCGCACCCGACGACATGGCCGCCGTGCTCGCCTATCTCACACAGCTCAAGTAACGGGGTGACCATGACCGCAGACGCACACGCCCTGACCCACCCTCGCCCGACCCCGGCCAGCCCTGAACGGCCGGAGCTCCTGGGCTGGCTCTCGACCGTCGATCACAAGCGCATTGGCCTCATGTACCTGGGCACCGGGCTGCTGTTCTTCTTGCTGGGTGGGCTGGAGGCGCTGCTCATCCGCCTGCAGCTCGCGCGCCCGGGAGCAACGCTGCTCGGCCCGGACATCTATAACCAGATCTTCACCATGCACGGCACGACCATGATCTTCCTCGGCGTCATGCCACTCGCGGCAGGGTTCGGCAACTACCTGATCCCGCTCATGCTCGGCGCGAGGGATGTGGCCTTCCCCAAGCTCAACGCCCTTTCGTATTGGGTGTTTCTCTTCGCCGGGCTGCTCATGAATTCGAGTTTTGTCTTCGGGGGCGCTCCCTCCACCGGCTGGTTTGCCTACGCGCCGCTCACCGAGCGCGCCTTCTCGCCCGGCACGGGCGTCGATTTCTGGATTCTGGGCGTGCTGCTGCTGGGCCTCTCGACCACGATCGGCTCGATCAACTTCATCGTGACCATCCTGCAATTGCGCGCCCCGGGCATGAGCCTCAACCGCATGCCGATGTTCGCCTGGACGATGCTGGTGACGTCGATGATCGCGGTGTTTGCGCTGCCCTCGCTGACCGTGGCCATCCTGCTCTTGCTGCTCGACCGGCAGCTGGGCACGCACTTCTACAACGTGGCCCAAGGCGGCGATGCGCTGCTGTGGCAGCACTTGTTCTGGTTCTTCGGCCACCCGGAGGTGTACATCCTGATCCTGCCGGCCATGGGCATGGTGTCGGAGATCATCCCGGTCTTTTCACGCAAGCCGCTCTTCGGTTACAGGGTGGTGGCCTACTCCTCGGTGGCCATCGGCTTCCTGGGTTTCACTGTGTGGGCGCACCATATGTTTTCCACCGGTCTGCCATCCGCGGCGCTGCTGGTCTTCTCGGCCGACAGCTTCCTGATTGGCGTGCCGACCGGGGTCAAGGTCTTCTCGTGGCTGGCGACCATGTGGCGCGGGCGGCTCAGGCTCACAACGGCCATGCTCTTCGCCATCGGCTTCATTGCGCTTTTCGTGATCGGCGGGTTGGGCGGCGTCTCCCTGGCGGTGGTTCCGGTCGACTGGCAGCTGACCGACACTTACTATGTCGTCTCGCATTTTCACTACGTGCTCTTCGGCGGGTCGGTCTTCGCGATCCTGGGCGCGGCCTACTACTGGTTCCCGAAGATGACCGGCCGGCGTCTGGGCGAGAGGCTGGGCACGTTGCACTTCTGGTTGACCTTTGTGGGCATGAATCTGGTATTCATGCCGATGCACATCCTGGGACTACTGGGCATGCCGCGGCGTATCTACACCTACGCCGCCGGCAAGGGGTGGGAGGGTTGGAACATGGTTGCGACCATCGGAGCCTTTGTGGTGGCACTTTCGATGCTGGTGTTCGTGGTGAACCTGATCCGTTCGTTGCGCAGGCCGCCGACGCATGAGGCCGACCCGTGGGACGCCAACACGCTCGAGTGGACAACCGCTTCCCCGCCGCTGGCCTACAACTTCGCCGAGATCCCGACCGTGCGCAGCGCCCGCCCGTACTGGGACGCCAAGCATCCGGACCTGGCGGATTGGAAGGCGAGGCGATGACCGCTTTGGCGACGGCCGATGCTCGCCAGCAGGGTATTGCGCGCACGGGCATGCTCGCGGCGCTGGCCAGCGAGACGGTCTTCTTCGGCACGCTGCTTTCGGCCTATTTGTTCATGCGCCTCGACCAGCCCGGCTGGCCGCAGATCGCCGCCACGCCCGCGCGCCTGATGCTGCCCGTGCTCAACACGTCGGTGCTCGTGGTGAGTGCGCTGGCCGTGACTCTGGGTGAGCGCGCGGTTGCACGCGGTTCGCAGCGCGGATTGGCGACAGGTCTCATGACGGCGCTGATGCTCGGATTGGTCTTCGTCGGCGGGCAGATTCTGGAATTCTCCTCCAACGGCATGCGCCCAGGGGACCAGGCCTTCGGCGGCGTGTTCTTCACCCTGATGGGCTTTCACGCATTGCACGTCCTGGCAGGCGTTGTCATCCTGGGGATCAACCTGGCGCGCGCGCGGCTGGGTGATTTCTCCCCGGCGCGCCACATTGCAGTCACGATGGGCACCTGGTTCTGGGTCTACGTGACGGCGGTTTGGCTCGCGATGTTCGTCGGGTTGTATCTGATCTAGGAGGAAGCTGCACAGTGTTTGCGCCGCTGCGACACGAGGCTGTGATCGGTTGGGCCTGGGAGCCCAGCGTGCTGATCGGCCTGGCCCTGGCTGCCATCCTGTACGGTCTGGCCGCCGGCCCTGTACTCGCCCGCCGGCCAGCCGGGTCCAGCCTGCCGCCGTGGCGGGTCCTATGTTTCTATTTGGGGTTGACCGCGATCTTCGTTGCACTCGTTTCGCCGCTCGATTCACTCGCGGATGGCTACCTCTTCAGCGCGCATATGGCCCAGCATCTTCTGTTGATGATGGTAGCCGTGCCGCTCATGATGCTCGGCATTCCCCGCTGGATGTATGCGTGGGGGATCTGGCGCGGCTGGCCGCGGCGTGCCCTCGGCTGGGCGACGCGCCCGGTCCCGGCGTTCCTCATCTTCAACACCGCGCTGGCCATGTGGCATCTGCCGCGCCTGTACGGGCTGGCACTCGAAAACGAGGGCGTGCATATCCTTCAGCACATGATGTTGCTGGTCGGTGCAGGCATCGGATGGTGGCCGGTGTTGGGTCACTTCCCGAGCGCCGCGCCGCGGCCGAGCCCGGGTGTGCAGGTGCTGTATCTCTTTTTGCAGGGCTTCCCCGCCACGGCGCTGGCCGCGCTCATCACCCTCGCCCCGAACCCGCTGTACGCCTTCTACGTCGAAGCGCCGCGGGTGTGGGGCATCAGCCCGGACGTCGATCAAATGTGGAGCGGCCTCCTGATGTGGATGCCCGGGGCGATGGTCTATCTCGCCGCGGCGACGGTGATCTTCTTGCGCTGGTTCGCGGACGACGGCGCGCCCGAACGGGAGGCGTCACGCGGCGTGAACATTTCCGATGCGGAGGTGGTGCATGGCTGACCCGCTGCCCGAAATCCACATGCCCAAACCCAGCTTCTGGCCGCTCGGCCTCGCGCTGGGCGCCACGCTGCTCGCGGCCGGGGTCATCTCCAGCCTGTGGATCAGCCTGATCGGATTGGTGCTGCTGTTCACCTCGATCGGCGGCTGGGTTGCCGAGAACCGCAATGAAGGCGAGGCGGAGGCGCATCATGGCTGAGCTGCAGGCCGAGACCGCATTCGTCCCGCAGCGCGAGAACGCCAAGCTCGCGGTGTGGGCGTTCCTCGGCGGCGAGGTGGTGTTCTTCGGCACACTGATCCTCACCTTGATCGTTTTCCGTGCGCGCGAGGCGGCGGCCTTCGCCGAGGTGCGCACGCTGCTCAGCATCCCGCTGGTGGGGCTCAACACTTTCATCCTGATTCTTTCCAGTTACCTGGTCGTGCGGGCCCTGGGGGCCATTCGTGCGGGGCGGCAGCGCAGCCTGCTTTGGCATCTGGCGGGGATATTTGTGCTGGGCGCGCTATTCCTGGGCGGGCAAGCGCTGGAGTGGTCGACCCTCTTGGCCGAAGGTCTGAGCGTCAAGTCCGCCTTCGGCACACCCTTCTTTGCCATCACCGGGCTGCATGGCACGCACGTCTTGGTGGGCCTGATCTGGCTGGTCTACGTGATCGTGCTTGCGTTGCGAGGGCGCTTCTCGTCCGTCTCGCACCTGGGCGTCGAGACCTTCGGCCTGTACTGGCACTTCGTCGACGTGGTGTGGATCGTGCTGTTCACGCTGTTCTATCTCATCTAGAGGGACGACATGAACGAGCCCAAGACACATCCGGCTGCGCCGCGGTACGCGTGGGTCTTCGTAGCCCTGGTCGCGCTGACCGGGCTGGAGGTGGGTGCGAGTTACCTGCCATCGCGGGTGCGCGTGCCGCTGCTCTTGCTCTTCGCCGGGGCCAAGGCGCTCTTGGTGGTGCTGTACTTCATGCATCTGCGCTTCGACAACCGTATTTATGCCGGACTGCTGCTCATCGGCCTGCTGCTTGTCTCACCGCTCATTCTGATCGTGGCGCTCATCATACCGGCGGGCTAAGACGGCCCTGTTTCTGTCGCGGGCGCAAAGGCAGCATGGGATATGGCCCTCGGGAAGGGCATTCGGCCGGAGATGATGAGCAGGTGCCAGCGGGTGTCAGGACTTGAGGGAAGCGAGGATGACCTGGATCGTGGCCTTAAGAGGCGGCAGGCTCTCGATAACTGTTGTCCATACGGTTTCCACGTCAACACCGAAATACTCATGAATCAATCGGTCGCGCATTCCAGCGATGACCGGCCAGGGGACATGCGGGTTCTGGGTGCGGACGGCGGGTGAAAGCCTCTTTGTCGCCTCGCCGATGATTTGCAGTTGACGTATGACGCCATCTTGCCTGAGTCGATCCTGGGTGAAGCGGTCTTGATCGAAGCCCTAGACGTATCCTTCGATTTGGTGGATGGCGTCGAGGATGTGGCGTAGGTAGACGGTGTCATCCGGCCTCATAGACCACCTGGACGTCACCGACGATCCGCTCGCGGATGTACGGACTCATACCACCTTCGGTGAGTAAGTCGACCTTCCGACCGAGCGCTTCGGTCATCTCCATCTCGATCCGCACCAGATCGAGCAAGCTTTTAGGGGCGGAGAAGTTGGCAATCAGGTCGATATCGCTATCCTCGGACGCCTCCTCGCGTGCGAACGAACCGAAGAGACGCAGCCGGACAACATGATTCCGGCGGCAGATTTCATTGAGGGGGGAGGGGTCGAACCCGTGCGAATTCTTCATAAGCGAGTCCATTCCCATTATACGCAGTCGGCTACCCCGTGTCGATGGGGCAACCAGAGCATGGCGAAGAGTCTAACAGAGTGCGAGGGGGGATCCCGCTTTCCAGGCCTCACCCGGCAGACCGCCATCCAATTCGATTAGAATCGCGACGTGCGGTCCGTGACCAAGGCCGCCGCGCCTCAACCCCATTGCCCAGGAGCCCCGCCCATGGAGCGCTTGCTGCAGCCCGAGATCTGGATCGCCTTCCTCACCCTGGCCTCGCTCGAAATCGTGCTGGGCATCGACAACATCGTCTTCATCTCCATCCTGGCCGACCGGTTGCCTCACGCCCAGCAGCCTCGTGCGCGCACGCTGGGCCTGGCCCTGGCCATGCTCACCCGCATCGCGCTGCTCTTTTCGATCTCGTGGTTGATCGGGCTCACTCAACCGCTGTTCAGTGTCTTCGGCCGAGCGATCTCGTTGCGGGACGTGATCCTGGGAGTGGGCGGGCTGTTTCTCTTGGCCAAGGCCACGACCGAGATCCACGCCAAACTCGAAGGGCTCGAGCACGGGCGAGCGGCGCGCGCGGCCGGCTCGCTGTCGGGCGTGGTGGTGCAGATCGGGCTGATGGATATCATCTTCTCACTCGACTCGGTCATCACCGCGGTGGGCATGGCAAAGGACCTGTGGGTGATGGTCGCGGCGATCGTCGTAGCGGTCGGCGTCATGATGGCGGCCGCCGGCGGGCTCAGCCGTTTCGTCAACGAGCACCCCACGATCAAGGTGCTGGCGCTCAGTTTCCTCCTGCTCATCGGCGTCTCGCTGCTGCTGGAGGGTTTCCACTTCGAGATTCCCAAGGGCTACATCTATTTCGCCATGGGCTTCTCACTATTTGTCGAGGTGGTCAACATGCGCATCCGCGCGCGCGAAAAGGCGCCGGTGCGGTTGCGCGGCCCGCAGCTCGAGAAGAGTGGGGACAAGGGGACGCGCGGCTAGGGCGGGGGGGCGACGATCGGTCGGCGATTTCCACGGAGGTTCACCTCATGAATGCGCTGGTGACAACGCTGGCCACTCTGCTCGTACCGGGGGTTGCCTGTTTTATCGTGCCGTACTACATCCTGCGAGCAACGCACCAGCCCATGCTGCGCGCGATGGGCCTCGTCCAGATTGCCGCGCTGCCGCTCGCAGCCGTCGGAGTGGCGATGGTCGTGTGGGTCTCGTTCTCGTTTGTGCGCCACGGCCGGGGCACGCCCATGCCGCTCGACCCACCCAAGCGTTTTGTCTCGCACGGGCTGTATCGCTGGGTGCGCAACCCGATGTACGTGGGCGCACTGCTCGTGCTCTTGGCGGTCGTCATCTTCACTGGCTCGCTGTGGATCCTCGTTTACACCGCCGGGCTGTGGGCGGCGCTGCATACGGCCACCGTCTTGTTTGAGGAACCGCAGCTCAAACGGCGTTTCGGCGCGACATATGAAACCTATCTGAAAGAGGTGCCGCGCTGGATACCCCGCGCGCCTGGGATGCGTGCCTAGGGTGGGTCCATTGGGTCTGGGCGTGCTCCCCGAGCTGCCAACCGAATAAGTGTGCAGATCTAACACCCGGCCGCAGGCTGCGGGTCGAGGTCGAGGCGGAAGTCATGTCAAGAAGTGCAGAAACGGAGAGTCAGAAGTGGCGATCCGTGGGGGACTTTCGACGTCCTCGCGCACACCGACGATGGCATGCGTTTCCTCGGCCTCACTGCCGTGCGGCTGGTGGAGCTAGCGCAGCTGCCCGGTGGCGTGCGCGTTCTGGATGTGGCGACGGGCACCGGCGTGGCGGCGCTGCGCGCCCTGCGGGCTCGGACCTCGGTGTCGATGAGGCGCAAGACGGCTCAACGCCCGAAGGCCACGTAACCGAGCGCGAAGGCTGCACCCGCGAACGAGATGTAGGCCGGCACCAGCGCGGCGCCCAGATAGAACTGAACCCCGCCTGCCAGAAGGGCGGCGAAGACGACCGCCCCGGCCGTCTTGCGCATGGCGCTTTCCAGCCGCGCCACCCGCCGCTCGAGCTCGGGCGCGCGCATCTCGAGTTCGCCCCGCTCAATGCGCGCGGCCAGTGCCTGCACCTGGCGCGGCAACGTGAGCAGCGTGCGCAGGACCTCGAGCGCCTCGTCGAGCCAGGATTGCCATCCGGACTTGGTTTCTTCGGCCATGAGTTCTTGCGCCACGGGCATCAGGCCCTCCCACACGTTGAAATGCGGGTCGAGCCCGGTGCACATCCCCGACAGGATGGCCACACAGCGCCCGGCCAGGATGAGATTCTGCGGCACCTGAAAAGGCATGTCGTACAAGAGCTCGCGGAACTCGGCCGCGAACTGGTGCATCTCCTCGCGGTGCATCGAGCGCAACTCCGACATGCTGCGTCCCCAGAAGCGCTCGAACACGTGGGCCTCGGCGCGCGCCAGCAGTTCGAGATCCGCGCCGGGTAGCAGCACGCCCAGCAGCTGGTAGCCGCGAATGAGGCGGGCCGCATCGCGCGTGCCGATGCCGATGACCAGCTCGCGCGCGCCGGCGCGCACGCTCGAGGGCACCCGCCCGACCATGCCGAAATCGACGAAGGTCAGTTGCCACCCGGCCGGCCCGGGCGTTACGAACAGGTTGCCGGGGTGCGGGTCGGCGTGGAAGAAGCCGTCGTCGAATATCTGCTTCAGGTAGGTGGTGAACAGCCGCTGCGCTACGGCGCGCCGGTCGACGCCGGCCGCGGAGATGGCTTCGTAGTCGGTGATCTTGATGGCGTACACATCTTCGAGCGTGAGCACGCGCCGTGTGGTGTGCGACCAGAAGACGCGCGGCACGCGCACGGCCGGGTCGTCTTGGAAGTTGGCGGCGAACGTTTCCGCATGATGCCCTTCTTCGAGGTAGTCGATCTCCTCGTACAGCGTGCGCGAAAACTCCTCGAGCAGCGCAGGGACGTTGGCGCGCCGCCGGACGGGGGGATAGCGCTGGACCCAGCGCCCGACCAGACGCAGCGCGGCGAGATCGGTCGCGATCAGCCGTTCGATCCCAGGGCGCTGTATCTTAACCACGACCCGCGCCTCGCCCGTGGAAGAGCTCGCCTCCGGCGCTCGCAGCGTCGCGCGATGGACCTGGCCGAGCGAGGCGGCCGCCAGCGGCTCGGCCTCGAACGACGCGTAGCGCGCCGCGAGAGGCGCGCCGAGTTCGGCTTCCGCCAGGCGGCGGATGGCCACGAAAGGTTCCGCGGGCACCTCATCTTGCAGGCCGGCCAGCTCGGCGGTGACCTCGGCCGGCAGCACGTCCACCCGCGAGGAGAGGAATTGGCCGACTTTGATCATCACTCCGCCCAGGCGGATGGCCAGCCGCCGGTAGTCGCGAGCGATCGCGCTCAGGCGATGCGCGCGCGTGGCGCGCGACCAGCGGCGCATCCCGATCGCGACGAACAGCACATCGCACACCAGGAGGGTCAGCAACACGCGGGCGAAGAAAAGCAGGATGCGCAGGTAGCGCGTGGTGGACATGGGATCCTTTGAGTGAGCAACAGGTCGACGACAGCGGGCCCGCGCAGTATAGCATGCGCGCTTCGCGCACCGCGCCGTGCGTGCGTGCGGCCGGCGGGGCCGTGCGAGCCGTTCTGATAGAATGGCCGGGTTCCGGCAGCAGGCAAACACGCGCTGAGTTGGAGGAGTTCACCGGTGATACAAGGCAGGCGGGCGATGGTTGGCATGGCAGTGGTCGGGCTTGGCCTATTGGCCGCCTGCACCTTCATGCCTGCGCCGGTGCCTCCCACCGCGGATCTGGCGAAGATGGTCGAGGCCACCCTGGCTGCGCAAGGGATCAGCATGCCGCCCACCTCGCCGGCGCCCGATCCGCCAACGCTCGTCCCTGTCGGTCCGACGGAAGTCCGGTCCACGCCGACACCCGTCGTGCTCGTCCCAGGCAGTATCTCCGGCAGGCTGTCCTACCCTGGGTCCGCCATCCCACCGCTGCGCATCGTCGCGTTCCGCGGCGAGGGCGGGCCGCAGTTTTCCGTGGAGGTGCCCCAAGGGAGTTCCACCTACGTGATCAGCGATGTACCCCCGGGCATCTATCACATCGTGGCCTACGTGGCGCCTTCGGCGTCGCAGGGCCTGCCGGTCGGGTTGGCGGCCGGCTACTCGAACGCCGTTGTCTGCGGCCTGCGCTTCGGCTGCGATGACCACAGTTTGCTCCCCGTCGTCGTCGGATCAGGCGAGGCGCTGACCGGGATCGATCCCCAAGATTGGTACGCGCCGGAGGGCACCTTCCCTCCCATGCCGGACTGAGCGAGGTC
>DATEAT010000189.1:0-2721 GCA_035288225.1 Anaerolineales bacterium
GCCTCTCGTCAGCCAGTCTACAACTGTGAAATAAGGCACACGCAAAGAGTGGGGGCAATTCCGTAAGGAACAAATAAAAAACGCCCCTTTCGGGGCGCCCAAGCTGATGCGCAGCCGTTCACGAGACGGCCGTCGCCGGCTATTCGTCAAGATCGAAGCGATACCCAACACCCGGTTCGGTTCGCAAGTATTTCGGTTCCTCGGGGTTATCCTCGAGTTTCATGCGCAATTGGCGGATGAACACACGCAGGTACTCCACGTGATCCGCGTCGGCCGGACCCCAGACCGAGGTCAAGAGGGAGCGGTGAGTGAGCACGCGGCCGGCATTGGCGATGAGATAGGCCAGCAACTTGAATTCGGTCCCGGTCAGCTTGACTTCGACGCCGCCCTTGAGCACTTTGTACTGCGACAGGTCGATCTCGAGCGAACCCGCCTTGACAATGACCAGGGGGGCGCCCTGGGCGCGGGCGGCGTGGCGCAACCCGACGCGGATGCGTGCCAGGAGCTCCTCGATGCCGAATGGCTTGGTCAGGTAGTCGTCCGCCCCTTGGTCGAGCGCGCGCACCTTGGCCCCTTCGTCGTCGCGCACCGACAGCACGATAATCGGCACCTGAGTCCACTCGCGGAGCCGTGCGCATACCTTGAAACCGTCAATATCGGGGAGCGTCAGATCCAGGATGACCAGGTCGGGGGGCTGGGCGGCGGCCAGGGCCAGGCCCTCCTCTCCGCGGCTCGCCGTGGAGACGCGGAACTGCCGGGCGCCGAGAATAGTGCGCAGCGCCCGCAAGATCTGCGGCTCGTCGTCAATCACCAGGACGTGAGGATGTTGGTTCATGGCTTTCCATCTCTCGCGGCCGCGCGCCTTCCCAGGTCAACGGCAACAGGAACTTGAAGGCCACACCTCCGGAAAGGTTCTCGACCCAGATGCGCCCGCCGTGAGCCTCGACGATTCCCTTGCAGATCGAGAGCCCCAAGCCGGTCCCCGCAACCTGATCCTGGGCTGTGAATCGGAAAAACTTGTCGAAGATTCGCTCCAAGTAGATTTCAGGGATTGCCGGGCCTTCGTTGTGGACCTCCACCAGGACCCACGGGGCTTGCTCTCGGGCCACGATGCGAATCGTTGTCCCGTGCGGCGAGTACTTGATGCTGTTGCTCAGCAGGTTGCGGAATACCTGTTCGATCTCTACCCAATCCACGGGAACGAGTGGCAGGTCTGTGGGCAATTCCGCCACGACATGGTGCTGAGACAATGCCGACCGCATGCGGCCCAGCACCGACTGAAGGATTTCGCTCAGGTCGTTCCATTGTCTCTGGGGCTTGAGTGAGCCGGCCTCGATGCGCGACATATCGAGCAGGTTGCCCACCAATTCGTTGAGATGGTCGGTCTCTTCCTCGACCGCCTGCAGCAATTGCCCGCGCGCCTCCGACTCCCAGGGGACCAGGCCCGTACGCAGGCTGGTCACCGAGGCCTTGATCGTGGCTAATGGCGATCGAAGTTCGTGGGAGACTGAGGAGAGAATCGCAGCCTTGAGGGCATCGCTCTGAACCAGCGCTTGGGCGCGGCTCTTGGCCTCGGCCAGGCCCACCCGCTCCACGGCCAGCGCGGCCTCGCGGCTGAATGTACCGAGCAGCCGCTGCTCGTCTGGAGTGAGGCCGCCCGCTGCTCGCCAGAGGGCGATCTCCCCCATCATCCCTCGCATGCCAAGAATGGGGAGGGCGATCGTCGGTCGCGATTCCAGTGAGGCCGGGCTGGTGGGCACGGCGATCACTTCCAGCGCACCTCCCGGCTCCGCTTGCAGGCTGACCTGCGCCACATCTCCTCGGAAGGTCGCAAGCACGTGTTCCGCCAACGCCTGCAGAATGGATGTGTCGTCGTGGAGCCCCGCCAGGGCGGCGGTCAGCTCGTGCAGGTGCACCGCCTCATGCTCGCGGGCTTGGGCGCGCGCCAGGTTGGATTCGGCGCGGCCGACCAGCCGGCTCATCGTGACCGCCACGACCAGAAAAACCACCAGCGCGAAAAGGTCCTCCGCATGCAGCACATGCAGGGTGAAGAACGGTGGCAGGAAGAAGTAGTTGAAGGCGACAAAGGCGCCCAGGGCAGCGACCAGACCCGGCACCAGGCCCCAAAAGGCCGTGCTCAAGCCGACCGGGAGAAGATAGAGCAGGGCAACGGTTGGCGTCGTCACCCGGTTGCGGACCAGGAGCATCAGCCCGCTCGCCATGGCGACCGTCAACACGGCGACGATGGATCGAGAAGTGATGTGCAAGGCAGTGCGCTGCATGTTGCCTTTCGCCCGGAGCGGCGCTCTTTCGTCGGGGGCCGTCCAGGATCAAGCGTCTCCGCTCGCCTGTTCGAAGGCCGTGCGACCCACAGGCGGTGGCGGAATGGACGTTTCGCGGTGGCCTGGAGCGGATTCGGCCGACCTTCACGCGCATCCGCTCACCACGCGCGTTCCATACGCGCGTTCCCTCCTGGCGCGGCCTAAGACCGCAGGCATGCATGCCCGCCGCGTGCGCCGCCCAGAATTCCTGGCCGGCGCCTCGGCCGGCCGCGCCAATTACGGACAGGCCTGGAAGCTGACGTCGGTGAAGACCCGTCCGCGGATCAGCTTGTTCTGCTTGTCGGTGACCACAAATTGGTAATACAGCCACGCGTTGCCGAAGCTGCCGTAGGTGGGGATGTCGGACGAATGGTATGTCCGGGTGTACTTGCCATCCGCG
>DATEAT010000190.1:0-2582 GCA_035288225.1 Anaerolineales bacterium
CCTGCCGGTACAGCCGGTTCGCGAGTCGCGAGACCCGACGGAGAAGCGGGCCGATGGGTTGGGGTCGGGATGGATTGCGCACGAATAGATTGTATGCTATGTTTCTTGCGCTTTCAAGGCGGGCGCGCTGATGTTGGTCGCCGTGCCGGTGTCTTACACACCGAGCTCAAGGAGTACCAGCCCACATTGGACACACAAACACGCAGGCCACCGCTGGAGACCTCCCTGCCAAGCGTCGAGGCGCGCGACATCCTGCTCGATGGGCAAGGATGGCCGTCAGGCCGAAACGGCTCCCGGCGCGGTCGGCGATCTACGTACGTCACGCGGAATCTGACCGAGGGAAGCATCCCCAGGAACCTCTGGTTCCTGGCCTGGCCACAGGTGGTCGAAGGGGCGATGCGGGTAATGGACCAGTTGGCGGACCTGGTGTGGGCCGGCCACGGCATCGGGACGCGGGCGATCGCCGGTATGGGCGTGGCGCAACAGTACACGCAGATGGCCTTCCTCGCGCGTCAGGGAATCGACACCGGCATGCGGGCCATGGTCTCACGGGCCGTGGGCATGGGGAACATGCAGTTGGCCAACCTCGTGGTGCTGCAGGCGGGCACGCTGACGCTGGCATTTGCCCTGATCATGACCGTCATCGGGGTGCTTTTCACCGAGGCGATGTTGGGCCTCCTTGGCATCTCCGACGAGGTGATTGCACAGGGCGCCGCGTACATGCGCATCCATTTTGTTGGCCAGGCGGTGACCGGCTTCCAGAACCTGGGAGGGCACGCCCTGGCCGCTTCGGGCGACACGCTCACCCCGATGAAGGCCAACGTCGTCGCGCGGGTGCTGCACATCGTGTTGAGCCCGCTGCTGATGTTTGGCTGGATCGGGCTGCCCGCCCTTGGTCTGCCGGGAGCTGCTGTGGCGAACATCATCGCCCATGCCGTTTCGCTCGTGCTGATCCTTGCGGCGTTATTCCGCGGCGGTTCCCGCCTTCACCTTAGCATGAGCGGCTATCGTTTCGACTGGCCGATCCTCCGGCGGCTCCTCAAGGTCGGCGGGCCGGCCTCGGTCAACAGCATGGAGCGGTCGATAGCGCAGCTCATTCTCGTAGGGCTGGTGGCACCGTTCGGCGACTACGCGCTCGCCGCGTACGCGCTGACCCGACGAGTGGAGATGTTCGCCAATCTGGGCAGCCAGGGGCTGGGGCAGGCGTCGGGGATCATCGTCGGCCAGAACCTGGGCGCCGGGAAGCCTGAGCGGGCGAGGCAGACGGTGCTGTGGGCTGCGGGCTATGTCACCGTGGTCAAGGCCATCCTGGGCGCCGTGCTGTTTGCCTTCCCGGCTGCCGTGCTCACCATCTTCAGCAGCGACGCGGAGCTCCTTGCCGTCGCGCAGATATGGCTGCGCATCCAGGTGGTTGGGTACGTGGCCATGGGCATCGGCCAGGTGGCGATGCAATCGTTCCAGACCGCCGGCGATACCATCGTGCCGATGATTGTGACGCTGGTGTCCATCTGGGGCATCCAGCAGCCACTGGCGTTCATGCTGCCGAACGTCGCCGGTCTTGGTCAGTACGGGATAGCCTGGGCCGTGGTCCTGGCAATGGCGGCCCGCCCCCTGTTCTACATCCCGTATTTCTTCTCGGGACGCTGGCTGCGCGTGCGGTTGCTGGAGGAGCCGGAGGGGGAGGGGGTGGGGCGCGGCGTGAGAGCCAGGACGGACTAGGGTCCTACGGCGGCTGGGCGTTCCCGCGCGCCGCTCGAGAGGCCCCGCTCGATACTGACTTCAGCACCGCTCTCGCGCTAGCGAGCGCGCAAGAGTAAGCTGGCATCGGCTTCCCCATTCTCGCGAAGAACGGCGGTGTAGTATGAAGAACCTCGTTCCCCTGAGCCTCGCCCTTGTTGCTCTCAGCGCGCTCGCCTTGCTGTCGGTCGTGCCCAGGGCCCGTGCGGCGTCCCTTGCCAGCGCCACTGCGAGCACCGTGGCCTCCGGCAGCGTCTTGCTGCCGCGACAGGCGCGGCTCTCCTTTGGTGCCGCCGGCGTGCTCGGCGAACTGAGCGTCCGCCCCGGCGAACGAGTGGCTGAGGGCCAGGTGCTGGCGCGCCTCCAGGGCGCCGGTGACCTGGAGGCCGCGCTCCACATGGCCGAGGCGACGAGCGAGGGCCGCCTGGCCGACGCCCGGGCTGCGGTGCGGAATGCCCAGACCGACGTTGATAACGCCTCTCGGACCCTGGCGGCGACCAAGGACAGCGCGGCGGTGGCGCGGAACCTGCGCGACCTCCAGGCGCGTTTGGATACGGCCCAGAAGCGCTACGACGATGCCTTCCTTGAGCACAGGGAGGGCAAGGTGAGCGATGAGGACCTTTCGCGCCGACTGAGTGAGCTGATGACCGCCCTGGAAAACATGGACACGGCGCAGCAGAATGCCGCCACCGCCCTCGCCACGGCCGAGAACAACCTCGCGAAGGCCGAGGACGCGCTGCGACGCGCCCGGGAGCAACTAGAACGCTTTCGGACGCTCGGAGACCCCGATCTGGTTCGCGCTCGCGAGAGCGTCCGCAACGCCGTGATCGCCGCGCCCTTTGCGG
>DATEAT010000191.1:0-2308 GCA_035288225.1 Anaerolineales bacterium
GTACAGCCCACAAACCTGGAGGTCGTCGAGCACCTCTGCCGCCTCCTGGACGAGGCGGGCCCGACGTCGCCGCACGCGCCGCACCGCAGGCTGATGAGTTTTGTTGCCGACCGACCGGGACACGACCGGCGTTACGCCATGAACACGCGCAAGATCGAAGCCGACCTTGGATGGAAGCCGGCCGAGACGCTCTCGAGCGGTCTTGAAAAGACCGTCGCCTGGTATCTTGAAAACATGGACTGGGTGACTGCCATTCAAGGCGATGCGAACTACCAGGACTGGATGGCGGACAACTATGCCCAGCGGGGAGAGGCGACATGAAAGGCATCCTCTTGGCGGGCGGGCGCGGCACGCGGCTGTATCCCTTGACACTCGGCGTAAGCAAGCAGCTCTTGCCGGTATACGACAAGCCGATGATTTACTACCCGCTCTCGATGCTGATGCTGGCCGGCATTCGCGACATCATGGTGATCACCATGCCGCACGAGCGGTCCGCGTTCGAGCGCCTGCTGGGTGACGGGAGCCAATGGGGGCTGCACCTTGCGTATGCCGAGCAGCCCGAGCCGCGCGGGCTGGCGGATGCGTTTCTCGTCGGGCGGGAGTTCATCGGCGGTGAGCCGGTGTGCCTGATCCTGGGCGACAATCTGTTTTTCGGCCAGGGGCTGCAGGGCAAGCTGCAGGCCGCGGCGCAACTGCGCGAAGGGGCGCTGATCTTCGCCTACCCGGTGCGCGACCCTGAGCGTTACGGGGTGGTCGAGTTCAATTCGCGAATGGAGGCAGTCCGGATTGATGAAAAGCCTCGCCGCCCACGGTCGCAATTCGCGGTTCCGGGTTTGTATTTCTTCGACGACAAGGTTGTCGGTCTAGCTGAGAGACTGAAGCCATCGGCGCGGGGGGAGCTGGAGATCGTGGACTTGGCGCGGCAGTACCTCAAGCGCAAGGAACTCCGAGTGGAAGTGTTGGGCCGCGGCGTGGCCTGGCTGGATGCTGGCACGCACGAGTCGCTCTTGCAGGCGGCGACCTTTGTCCAGGCGGTGGAAGAACGTCAGGGGCTAATGATCTCGTGTCCGGAGGAGATCGCCTTTGGCCAGGGTTGGATTGGGGCCGCCCAGATCCGGCGCGCGGCCAAGGCGATGGGCAACTCCTATGGCGCGTACTTGGAGCATCTTCTCGAAGAAGACCTGGGCGGACCGGTCTAGGCGCGATGCGGATTCTGCTTATCGGCAACAAAGGGCAACTGGGATGGGAACTCGAGCGGGCGCTTGCGACGCTCGGCCCGGTGCGCGCGGTGGATCTCCCGGAGATTGATCTCACCCAACCGGCGGGCCTCCGGCGGCTGGTGGGGGAACTGCGGCCGGAGGTGGTGGTCAACGCCGCGGCCTACACTGCGGTGGACCGTGCCGAGAGCGAGGAGAATCTCGCTCAAAGGATCAATGGTGAGGCGCCCGGCATCCTAGCCAGTGAGGCGGCGCGCCTCGGCGCCGCTTTCATTCACTATTCAACCGACTACGTCTTCGATGGAACGAAGACAACCCCCTACACCGAAGACGACACCCCTCGGCCTCTGAACGCCTACGGCCGCACCAAACTCGCCGGCGAGCGAGCGGTCGAAGCCGCGGGGGGAGCGTATCTCATCCTGCGCACGAGCTGGGTTTACAGCCTGCGCGGGGCGGGGTTTGTCGCCAAAGTGCTGGGCTGGGCGCGCACGCAGGACGAGGTGCGGGTGGCCGAGGACGAAGTGAGCTGCCCCACCTGGGCGCGCATGCTAGCCCAAGCCACCGCTCACATTCTCGCGGCGGCTGGCTCGTTGGCTGTGCCGCGCCTCAAAGAGCGGCGTGGCGTCTACCACCTGGCGGGGGGCGGGTCCGCCAGCCGGCTGGAGTGGGCGCACGAGATTCTCGTCTGTGACCCGCAGGCGGAGGAGCACACGGCAAAATCTGTCGAGCCCGCGCTGCGCCGGGACTTCACCACGGCCGCCGGTCGGCCGGCGTATTCGGTGCTTGCCTGCGAACGGGCTGAGGAGACGTGGGGCGTGAGGCTTCCGCCCTGGCGCGAGGCGTTGCGCTTGGCGATGGGGGAGCGCGATCGATGACAGATCGCGAGGCGGGCCGGGTCTTTGATGCCTACTACTTTGCCCATGGCTGCGGCCGGCCGTACCAGCGCGACCAGGCCTGGCTGAGTTTCTTTGACGGGATTGCCGAGCGGATCGCGCGCGACATCGCCCCGCGCACGGTCCTGGACGCGGGTTGTGCGATGGGCTTCCTGGTCGAAGGACTGCGCAAACGCGGGATGGAAGCCACCGGCCTGG
>DATEAT010000192.1:0-5517 GCA_035288225.1 Anaerolineales bacterium
TTTGAGGGCAAGGGCGACCCGCAAGCGCCGGGAGGACTAGTCAAGACCTGGGACGTGGATTGCGCCAACTGTGTGTTTACCGTCGACCTCTCCGCGCTGGCTGCATACCAACCTATCCAGCCGAAGCCGGATATTCCGACGGCGAAAGCCGGGCAGGGTAGCGGTTTCGCAAAGGCGATGGCCGCGCTGATCCAGGCCATCTCAAAAGGGGTCAACCAGGTTCTCACGCTGGTGGGGATCGAGAATCCGTTTCCGGGAGCGGGGGGTCAATCGGCAGGGCAGGGCAGTCAGTTGGGCCAAGGCGGCGTGGTGGAGGTGAGCCAGAAGGGCCCTCTGCTGGCCATGCCGGATTTCTACTTCCGTGTGGTGCCGCGCAAGGGTGGCAACTTCGTCGCGCCGGTGTCGACCATCGTGCGCCTGCATTGGGATGGCGATAAGCAGCCTCCGCTCGATATGGACCTTTCGTGCCTGACCGACCCCAACAAGCCCACCTGCCCACCGACACCGACGCCGGCGCCCAAGCCGTACATCATCGACATCATTGCCTATCACGGGTGGATTGCGCCTGTCAGCGGCCACGAGGGCTGCTTCATCGTGACCAAGACCACGGAGATTCTAGTGGGGTTCAATGTCTTCACCTACGAGAAAGGTGCAAAGCTGTGCAAACCTCCGCCCAAGGAGAAGGGTTTGCTCGACGTGCTGGGCGATCTCCTGGTGGAGGGGCTGGGCGCATTGAGCGCTGCATACAACTCATTGCAGGATGCGGTCGTCTCGCTCGTCGCCAACTTCGTCCCCTCCGGCTGGTGCGACAACTCCTGCCTGAAATCACTCCTCAAGGTCGGGCTGGCAGCGATCGGCTTGCCTCCCAGCATTCCCAATTTCGCGGAAGTCCTCAACGGCGGGATGGACTACTTCTCCGAGTACTTGGCGGAGCAGGCGGTGGCCAGCGTGGGTATTCCTCCCGAGGTGACCCAGGGCCTGGCCGGCGCAGCGCTGGATGCGGCCAAGGATGAGTTCAAGAAACAACTCCAGGAGCAGATCAAGCAGGGCTTGCAGGATGGGCTGGAGCAGATGGAGTACGCACTGTCTGAATCGGTGAGCTATGTGCCGGACGGGGTACCGATCAAGCCGGACCCGCAGGGCGACTACATCATGCCGATGATCACGCTGCGGATTACACGCGATCCGGCAGTGCCCGAATCGGCCGACACCTGCAAAGGCACCGCTCCCTACCTGGGCAAGAGCAACATCGCCCTCCTGCCGCTTGTGACGGCAAAGATTTCGCCGACCGGCGGCAAATTCTCCTCGGGACCGGACTTGAAGGATGGCCAGCAATACCCGTTGTACGAGCAGAAAGGGCTGCCGCTTCCCGATCTGGCACTCGGTGAGTCGATCGAGGTCCCGGTTGTGCTGAAGCCTGCGATCTTGTGGGGTGTGCCGGGCGGGTACAACATCTGGAGTGAGGCCAGCCAGGCTTGGTCGGTGCTGTACTACAACGGCGTGCTCAACCTGTGGGCGACTAACCCCTGCGCCACTGGAGATTCGATATCGCTGCCGGCGGTGCAGTCGTACTGATCGCCTTCGAATGGAGTGGGGCGGCGGCCGAACAAGCCGGGGCAGGGAGCCGGGCAGCGCATGCATGAAGGACGCGCTGCCCGGTCCATTTCTGGCAGGGGGTACTGCCCATGGCGCCGGCTGCAACTGAGCGCCTGAGCGTGCAACGCGTGTCCTCTTCCAGACGGCAACCCATCAATCGTGTGCCCCGGTCGCGCTGGCGCGCATGGCGTTCCGCACCTACAATAGGAGCGAGTAGCGTTGTCACACGTCGACACCAGGGAGAGTGAGCGATGGACAACCCGTATCAACGCCTCGCGGAACGCCTCAACACCATCCCCAACGGCTATCCGGCGACGCCCGAGGGTCTCGAGCTCGAGATTCTGCGGCGCATCTTCACGCCCGAAGAAGCGGCGCTTGCGGCGCAGCTCAAGCTGACCCTGGAAACGGCGAGCCAGGTGGCGCAGCGCCTGGGCCGCGATCCAGGCGAAACGCGCACGCTGCTCAAGACGATGGTGCGCAAAGGGCAGATCGACACGCGCCCGCTCGAGAAAGAGCTCGGCTTCCGGTTGATGCCTTTCATCGTGGGCATCTATGAGGCCCAGGTGGGCAACCTGGACCGAGGGCTGGCCGATGTCTTCGAGCGCTACTACAAGCAGGCTCTCGGGGCGGCGCTCTCGATGCAGCCGGCCATCCATCGTGTGGTACCGATCGGCGCGAGCGTGAAAGTTGATATGGAGATTCGCCCCTACGAAAGCGTCGCCGACCTGGTGGCGGGCGCTAAGGCGTGGGGTGTCTTGGATTGCATTTGCCGCAAGCAGAAATCGCTGCTGGGCCAGGCGTGTGGCCACCCGATCGACGTGTGCATGGGCCTCTCGGCGATGCCCAACTACTTCGACCACAACCCGGTCATCCGCGCCGTGTCGCAGGACGAGGCGATGGACACATTGCGCCGCGCGGCGCAGGCGGGCCTGGTGCACTCGCTCAGCAACTACCAGCGCGGCCTATGGTACATCTGCAACTGCTGCACATGTTCGTGCGGCATCCTGCGCGGGATTTCCGAACTCGGCATCGCCAACGCGGTTGCGCGCTCAGCGTTCATCAATCAGGTGGATACCGACCTGTGCCAGGGATGTGAATTGTGCGTGGATCACTGCCCGTTCCACGCGCTGCGCATGGCGGATGGCCTGGCGCAGGTTGAAGACGGCCGCTGCGTGGGGTGCGGGGTGTGCGCGGCGGCCTGCCCGGACGGAGCGTTGGCGCTCGTGCGACGGCCGACTGCGGAGGCCGAGATCCCCATGGGATCGATCAAGGACTGGATGATCGCCCGCGCCACGCAGCGCGGGATGGACCTGAGCGAACTGCTCTAGCGCCCATGACAGCTGCGCGGCGCACCGTTCTGTCTTTATCGATTAGCTTCGGCTTGCTGCTCGCGTGCCGCCTCGCATCTCCCACGCCGGAGCCTCCGCCGCCCACCGCAACCATTGCGAGCCTCGCGCCGGGGGACCACCAGGTGCTGCTGACCTACGCCGGGAGGGATCGGTCGTACGCTCTGCACGTGCCCGCCGGGCTGGGCCCGGCCCGGCCGGTGCCGCTGGTGCTTGCCTTTCATGGCGGGCTCGGCACGGCTGCGTACATGCCTGCCCTCACCGGCTTCAGCCGCGCGTCCGATCGCGAAGGATTCTTGGTGGCGTACCCCAACGGGAGCGGAGCGCTTGACGACCGGCTGTTCACCTGGAACGGCGGGACGTGCTGCGGGTATGCACAGCGCGAGAATGTCGATGATGTCGGCTTCGTGCGCGCGGTCATAGACGACATCGCGGCACGCTTCCCCGTCGACCCCCGGCGTATCTATGCCACGGGCATCTCGAACGGCGGCATCCTTTCCTACCGGCTGGCGTGCGAGATGGCGGATCGCGTGGCCGCCATCGGCTCAGTCGCCGGAACGCAAAACCTACCGGAGTGCGCGCCGAGCGCACCGGTGGCCATCCTGCACATTCACGGCACGGCCGACCAGCACCTACCGTTTGAGGGAGGCGTCGGGCCGGAGTCTCTGGCCGGGGTGGACTTTGCCTCTGTGGCGGAGTCGATCAACTTTTGGCAGCGTGCCGACCAGTGCCCCGCCGAGGCGAGGGTTGAGGTGTCCGGAATCGTGACCCACACAACGTACGCTCCCTGCGCCGCGGGCTCAGCGGTCGAGCTGTTTGCGATCGAGGGTGGGGGGCATGCCTGGCCGGGCGGCGTTGCCGCGTGGCAAGGGGGCGACCCGCCGCCGATGGAGCTGGACGCGACGGATGTCTTGTGGTCCTTCTTCGCCGCACATCCAAAGCCGTGATCCGCCCTGCATCGGACGCCAAATTCAGGGCTCCACTTGGGAGAGGGCATAGCATGCCTTACCGTTGGCCGCCTGCGCGCGGCATGCGCGTGGGTTGCCGCGCGCGGACGACTCCCAGCGGGCACTTGCGCTTGGTCGCGGGCTAGCTGGCAGGTCCTGCGCCGGGAGTTGCAGGCGACAGAGCCTTGCCCTAAGCGGAGCACGCTGACACCAACGGCCCGCGCAGACACGCTTGGCCCAATAAGAAGAGGCTGCCCCGCTGGGGCAGCCTCGATTGCTTCGGATGGGCCGATCGCGATATGCGGAGCTATTGCGGAAGCGCGAACTCCCACTCGCAATAAGAGTTCGAGACCGGGTCGGGCGGAGCGTGCACGCAGCGCGTCTCGATTCGCGGGTCGACGGCTCGCGCGAACTCGCTGTACTCGACGAGCCCGACCGCGCGGCATGGAAAGGCCGGCAGCCCCTTCTGTTCGCGGCTGGCCTGCACCCGACACTCGAGCATGCGAAAGCGCATCAAGTGGTCATCCACTGCCTGGCATTCCTGGCGGTTGATGGTGGCATACAGCCTGAAATCGAGCGCGCGGCCGAGCGACCACAGCCCTCCGCCGTGAGGGATGCGAAAGGCCTCCATGATCCGCCGGGCCTCGGCCGGCGCGAATCGCGCCCACGCCGCCCGGTCGAGTTCCATGGCTTCCTTCAGCCCGTGACGCTCTTCGGCCGCCAGGAACCAACAACCGTCGTGAGCCAGCCAGTTGCGGGAATAGATCTTCACCAGGCTGATCAGGTCCTCGCGGGGCAACGCTTCGAGATCCATCGTGCTTCCCTCCATCGCCAGGCTGGCTGGGCAGGTTGGGGTGCTTACTGCTTCTCTATTATGGGGGTGGGCCGTCATTTGGCAAGTGACCTTGAGCAGGATATCGGCTCCCTCCTGGATGGGCTCACCATTCGTCAGAAGCCGAAAGGCAATGTAGAATAGCCGTCCAGAAGATCGTTCGGAATTCAGCCAGGCCAACCGTGAGGGACAATACGATGACTGCTCGCCATTCGCCGAAGGCATTGCTTCTTGTATTGAGCTTTCTGGTCGCCACCGCCATCGCCTGCAACGTGCCAGGGCTCGTCGGTCCACAGGTGGCACCGGCCCCCACCCAGCCGGTGGTGCTGCTTCCCACCCAACAGGCCGAGCTTCCGACTCAGCCTGTTGCCACGGTCGAACAGCCCACGCTGCCACCGCCGCCCACAGCTGCCCCTACTTTGCCGCCAACGGTCGCGCCGAGCCCGACGACCGATGTGATCACGATGGGCGCGCCGGAGGTCTCGAGCAAGACGCTCTACAAAGGCGCCGGCGGCTGTGAACCGAAGGAGATCACATTCCGAATCACGGTCACCAACCCGGGCCAGGTGAAGAACGTCATCCTCTTCCTGCGCACACAAGATAAGTCGACCGCCTCCAAGACCGACTGGGACGAAGGCACGGCGATGAATCCCGGCGCGGATGGCAAGTACACCCGGACATACCATTCGTCCGACATCCCCACCTACGGCAGCTTCGGCAACGCGTGGCTGTATTACCAATTTGTGGTCACCGACAAGCAGAACAAGCTGATCCGCGGACGGGTCTTCACCGACGT
>DATEAT010000193.1:0-4038 GCA_035288225.1 Anaerolineales bacterium
GTCACCGTGGGCGGGCTGGGGCGGCTGATCATCCATCGCGCCATGGACGGGGTGCGCTTCAGGCGCCGCGGCAGCCGGAACATCCTTACGCTGTGCAAGTTCCGTTCGGGCTTCTCCCCGGCGGAGTAACGCCCTGATGGAAAATATTCTACTGGCGGTACTTATTCTCTTCCTGGGAGCGGGCTTCACCATCATGGGCCTGCGTATCCGCTCGCGCCGCAGCCTCGAGGCGCGCGTGCACGAGCTGGCCCAGTTGGCCGAGGCCGGGCGGGTGGTTTTGACCACGCCGCTCGACGTGCAGCGCCTGGCCGAAAAGGTATACGAAGAAGCCGGCCGTATCGTGGATACGCGCCTGTTCCAGTTGGGCCTCTTCGAGGGCAACGACTATGCGGTCATCTTCTGGACGCGCGACGGCGAGCGCTTGCCGCCCTCGCGCTTCACGCTCTCGCCCGGTCAGGAGGGCATCGTGGGCTGGCTGCGCCGCACCCGCCAGCCCCTGCTGGTGGGCGACTTTGCCAAGGACATGGACCGACTGCCAGCGCGCCCGCGCTATGTGGACGATGACCCGCCGCGCTCAGCCATCTTCGTGCCGCTGATGACGCGCGACGACGTCATCGGGGCCATTTCGATCCAGAGCCGCACACCCAACGCCTTCACCGAAAGCCACTTGCGCATCGTCGGCATCCTCGCCAACTACGTCGCGGCGGCCATGGCCAATGCGCGCATGCTCGAGGAGGCCTTACGCCGCGCGCGCTATCAGGCGCTCCTGGGCGATGTCTCTCGACAGATCCGCGGGCTGCAGGCGTTGCCGGATCTTTACCGCCAGGTCGTCCATCAGGTTGCCGGAACGTTTGAGTTCGAGGTCGTGCGCATATACGAGTGGCAGAGCGCCCTCGGCTGGCATCGCGGGGCCATTGAGAGCAGCGCCGAGCAGAGCGACGAGCGAGAGACCGCTTGGCGCACCGAACATCTTGTCCTGCAGGCTGAAACGGCGCATGCCGGCGAGACGCCGCGCGAGCTGGCGATCGGCGCGGGCCTATCGGGCCTGGCGGCGGCACGCCGCCAGCCAGTCCTCATCCAGCAGGAGACTGATCGCGGCGGATGGCTGGCTCCAGGCTCCGTGGCCGCCCTGGCCGTGCCGATGATCATTGAAGACCGGGTGGTGGGAACGCTGGAGATGCACACCGCCGACGCGCAGATGCTCGACCCGGATTTTCAGGCCGCGGCCGAGCTCTTGGCCGGTCACCTGGCGATTGCCGTTCTCGAGAATCAGACCTACCAGATCGAACAGCGGCGCGCTGAGCAACTGGAGGCGATGGGCGACGTCACGCGCGCCGTGTCGTCGATCCTCGATCCAGAGAAGCTGCTGGATGAAATCGTCCGCCTCACCTCGGCCCGGCTGGGCATCGAGCGGGTGCAGATCTTCCTGCGCCAAGGCAGCCAGATCTCGCTGCGCGCCGGCGGTGCGCCGGAGCATGTCCGTCAGTATGCCCTCGATGGTCCCGGCCTGATTGCCTTCGTGGCCCGCACGGGCGAACCGGTACTCATCCCGGATGTGCGCGACGACCCGCGTTACATCGCCGCCATCGGCTGGGACGATACCCGCACCGAGATGGCCGTGCCGTTGGTGTTCGGAGAACACATTCTAGGGGTATTCGATTTTCAATCGCTGCAACGCGGCGCCTACTCGCCCGACGACCTGCAGCTCGCGCAAGCCTTCGCGGCGATGGTAGCCATCGCGTTGCGCAATGCCCAGCTCTTCACGCGCGAACGGGAGGCGGCCTGGCTTTCGGCCTCGCTCCTGCGCGTGGCCGAGACGGCAGCCGCACCCACCTCGCCCGACGAAACGCTGACCGCCCTGGTCCAGCTTCTTCCGACGATGGTCGATCGGCCGTGGGCCCTGGTGTGGCGGGCCACCGAAGAGCCGGGCTGGTTTTACCCCGAGAGCGCGGTCGGCCTGGGTCCGGCGCAGGTGCGCGCGTTCCAGCGCACACGCCCGAGTCTATCGGCCTTCACCCCCCCCGCGCCTGGCTGGTCCTCAGCCGAGCGATCGCTGGGCGAATGGGTCAGTCGCCCGGTGCCGGCGCTCGAATTCGTCCAGGGCCAGGATCTGGTCCACGTTTACGCACTCAAGTACGGCGGGCGGCTGCTTGGCCTTCTCTCGCTGCCTCAGCCCGGCGAGACGGGGCTGGAACCCTCCGTTTCGCATCGGACACACGAGGACGACCTGTTGCTGGGTATCGTCCACCAACTGGCGGCCGCGCTCGAGTCGAAGCGTATTGCCGCGGAACTCGAAGTCGGGCGGCGGCTTGAGCGTGAGCTGGAACTCGCGCGAGAGATCCAGACCTCCTTCTTGCCGCGCAGCTTGCCGCAGCCCGAGGGGTGGCAGCTCAGTGCATTCTGGAAGTCGGCCCGCGAAGTGGGCGGCGATTTCTACGACCTCTTCCCATTACCGGCGCCGACGCTTTCGGATCCGCGCCAGGCATCGTCCGGCCCACGCTGGGGCGTGGTCATCGCCGACGTGGCCGATAAGGGTGTGCCGGCCGCGCTCTATATGGCCCTCTGCCGTACTCTCATGCGCGCGGTGGCGATCAGCCGGATCGACCCAGCCGAGACGCTGACCCGCGTGAACGCGCTGCTCTTCTCGGATTCGCAGGCCGAGCTCTTCGTCACGCTGGTCTACGCCGTTTGGGAGCCGGCCTCCGGACGGTTGCAGTACAGCAATGCCGGGCACAACCCGCCCCTGTTTCTGCCGACCGAGGGTGAGCCACGCTGGTTGACAGATCACGGCGTGGCCCTGGGCGTCGTCGAGGATGCGACCTATGCCACGAGGGAGTTGCAGGTCGAGCCGGGAGGCACACTGGCGTTATACACCGACGGGGTGATCGATGCGCACAATCTCGCGCTCGAGGAGTTTGGGGTGCCCCGCTTCATGCGCACGGTGACCGATGCCGCCTCGGCGGGTGCGGAAGCCGTCACGCGCGCGGTGGAGGCGGCGCTCGAAGAGCACGTGGGCGCACGCGAGCCGTTCGATGATGTGACCTTGCTCGTTTTGCACCACGCCGGGCCGCGGGCAGACGGCGGCTGAGCCTGCAGCGCGTCGCGCAGCCTCAGCACATCCGTCGGCAGCCACGGGCCCAATTGGCTCAGATGAGCTTCGGCAATTCACGCGGTGCCTCGGCGCCGGTACGACCGGCCAGGGTGGTGAGTTCGCCCAACCGCCCCGCGAGGGCCGAGGTCAAATCGCCATCCGCGAATCGCCAATCCCAATTTCCCGCCGCGCGACCCGGGAAGTTCATGCGCGCTTCGCTGCCCATCGCCAGAACATCTTGCAGCGGGGCCAGGGCCATGCAGGCCACAGAGGTCCACCCCAGCCGCATGAGATCCCAGGCAATGTCGCTCCCGTCGCGGCCCAGATAGCGCCGAGCGCAATCGCGGACCTGCTCATCGGCACTCTCGTACCATCCGCACGTGGTGTCGTTATCGTGTGTGCCGGTGAAAACGACGGTCGCGGTTTCGTAGTTGTGGGGCAGAAACGGATTGCGGCTGTTGCCGTCGAAGGCAAACTGCAGTACGCGCATACCCGGCAGGCCAAAGCGCGTGCGCAGTTCAACCACATCCTCCGTCAAGACCCCGAGGTCTTCCGCAATCAACGGCAGGCGAGGCGTTTGATGGGCAAGCGCCGTCAGTAGCGCCCCGCCGGGCGCCCGCACCCAGCGGCCAGTCTCGGCGGTGGGGCTGCTTGCCGGAACTTCCCAATACGCGGCCAGCCCGCGAAAGTGGTCAATGCGCACCCAATCGCTGAGGCCCAATGCGCTCTGCACCCGGCGCTGCCACCAGGCGAATCCGTCGGCGCGGTGCCGTGCCCAGCGATAGAGCGGGTTGCCCCAGCGCTGCCCGGTCGGGCTGAAGTAATCCGGCGGGACTCCAGCAACATGAGTCGGCGCTCCGTGCGCATCGAGCCGGAAGAGTTCGGGGTTGGCCCACACTTCGGCGCTGTCGTACGCCAGGTACAGCGGGACGTCGCCGATGATCTGT
>DATEAT010000194.1:0-12339 GCA_035288225.1 Anaerolineales bacterium
GCCAGCCCAAGCCGGTCGGCGCCCAGCCCCGAAAGGTAGGCACCCAGAGAGCCCGCGGCGAACATGACCCCAAGGGTCAGCCCGGCCGCGAAACCCGCCCGTCCAGGTAGGGCGCGCTGCGCCATGGTGACCAATACGGGGTGGGACGCCCCGTTGAGCAGCCCGGCCAACGTAACCAGGATATAGATGCTCGCGCCCCGCGACACCGGGAAGAAATAGAAAGGCACCACACTCAGCATCAGCGAGAGGAAGATCGTGCGGCGCTTGCCGTAACGATCCGCCAGGACAGCCCCAATCACCCCGCCAATGGCCGAGCCGCCCATGAAGAGCGCGGCGATGAGGCCGAAGACGGTGGGCGTAAAGCCCTGGTCCAAGTAGAACTTGGGGATGAAGGTCGTTGTGGCGGTGGCGGCCCAGATGCGAAAGCCGGCGCAGGCGAGGATCAGCACAAAGGCCGTCACGTCCCGCGCCGGCGCGGGCTGCGAGCCCTCGTTCGTCGAGACCTCCGTCACCTTTTCTGTCTCTTGATCGCGGCGCATCCACCTCGCGCCGCTGAGGCCCACGCCAAGCGCTAGCGCGGCCAGGATAAGGATTCCCTGCCGGCCCAAATGGTCGATGATCAGGCCGCCCAGCGCCGGGCCGATTGCCCAACCTCCCTGCCCAAACAAGAAGAAGATCGAAGCCGCCGTGGCCACGCGCCCCGCCATGTGCCGATTGCCAAAGTCAGCCGCCTGGCTTGTCCCCATCGGGTGGAATGCCCCCGAACCCAGCGTCGCGAGGATCATGAACGGCAAGGGCCAGTACCCTGGCAAGACCGCCACCAGCGCGAAGAGCACCGCCATCCAGATCACTCCGGAAGCCGCCGACAACTTGCCTCCCGAGCGGTCGTAGAGCAGGCCGACGATCGGCTGCGAGAGCGCATTGAGAATCGAGTACAGCATAGCAATCAGGCCGATGCTGGCGTTGGAAAGCGCCAGCGGAACGCTCAGCACGGCCAGCAGAATCCCGACCTGGCCGGAGAGCGCGTCGACCATCATGTGGCTGAGAGCAATCAGCAAGAACTGGGGTTGACGGAGAAGTCGCATGGGGTGGAGCGGTTGGCTGCCTCCTTTGGGAGTGAGATGCGGCGCGGGCCGGGTGCCGTTTGAGGACGACCGGCACCGATGACGCGCACGATTCGCTAGCCGCGCCTGGCGCGTTCCTTGCCGGGGACCGGCGCTCGGTTCGTGCTGCGCGCCGGCGCAACGGCGGCCTCCGCCCGGCGGCGCTTCTCCTCGAGATAGGTGGTGAAATTGCCGCTGAAGGTCTCACCGCATCCCTCGTCGAGCTCAACGATGTGATCGACCACGTTGTCGAGGAAGTAGCGGTCGTGCGAGATGACGATGATCGTGCCGGTGTACTCCTCGAGGGCGGCTTCCAGGACCTCGGCCGACCGGATGTCGAGGTGGTTGGTCGGTTCATCCAGCAACAGGCAGTTGGCGCCCTCCATCATCAGGCGCGCCATTTGGACACGCGCCTTTTCGCCCCCCGAGAGATCGCCCACGCGCTTCTTGGCATCGTCGGCGCGGAAGAGAAAGCGGCCCAACAGGCCATACATATCGCGGTCGTTCATCCACCGTCCGCGAGTGATCTCCTGGGCCAGCGTGCTCTCCAGGGCGAGCGTTTGATGCTCCTGAGCGTAATAGCCCAGGGTGGTCGACGGCCCCACCACGACCTGCCCGCTGGTGGGCGCCTCCTCCCCCAAGAGGCAGCGGAAGAGCACCGTCTTGCCCGCCCCGTTCGGCCCGATGATGCCGACCCGTTGGCCATGCCAGACCACCAGGTTGAGGTCGCGCAGCACAACGTGCGGCCGGCCGCGGGAATCCTCAAAGGCCTTGGTCACCCCGCGCATCTCGACCACTTTGTTCGAGCCATGGCTGGCGGCGGAAAGGGTCAGGCCGATGGTGCGCCTCTCCAGCAGGGGTTTCTCGACTCGGTCGATCTTGTCCAGGCGCTTTTGCATCGAACGCGCGCGGCGAACGAACTTCTCGTTCTGCCCGGCACCCCACCCGCCCAGGCGGCGGATGGCAAACTCCAACCGGCGGATTTCCCGCTGCTGCACCTCAAAGGCCTTCTCCTGCGAGGCCAGCTTCTGGTTCTTCTCGTAGGCGTATTCCGAATAGTTGCCGCTGTAGAGGATCAGGCGGCCATCCTCCAGCTCGGCAATTTCGTCCGCAACCACATCCAGCAGGTAGCGGTCGTGCGAGACAATGACCACGGCCCCCGGATAATCGGCGATGAGTTGTTCGAGGAATTGTTTGCCGTGCAGGTCAAGGTGATTGTCGGGTTCGTCGAGCAGCAACAGCTCGGGCTGTTCAATAAGCAGTTTGGCTAGCCCAACCAGTTTCTTCTGTCCACCCGAGAGCGCCGCCAACGGCAGATCAAACTCGTGCTCGGCGAAGCCCAGCCCGCGCAGCGTGGAACGCACGCGGTTGTCGAAGTTGAGCCCACCCTTCTCCTCGAATTCGGCGATCAACTGCGCGTGACGGTCCGCGGCGTACCCCAGACGGCGAGAATCCTCGTAGGTTTTCGGATCCGCCATCTGCATCGCAAGCTGATCCATCTCGCGCTCGAGGGCAGCCAAGGTCGGCGAGGCGTCGCGCGCCTCGTCGATCACGCGCCGCGCGGGATCGAAAGCGATTTCTTGCTGCAAGTAGCCGACGCGCACCGATTTGTGGACGTGCACATTGCCTTGTGTCGGCTCCAACTGGCGGGCAAGCATTTTGAGAAGCGTCGATTTGCCGGCGCCGTTCGGCCCCACCAGCCCGACGCGCGCGTCATGGTGGATTTCCCAAGTGAGATCCGCAAGAAGGTGTTGTGCGCCGAAGAAGTGCGAGATCTTCTCCAGACGCGCGATTGTGCCCAGCATCGGCAGGTGACCTCGAGCGACCCATTCTAACGGAAGGGGGCCAAAAGAGTGAGCCTGGCTGCCCGCAAACGCGAGCGGCCCAGGAGGAATTGCCCTCGCCTGCGAATAGAACCCAGCGCAGGCGAGGTCCCTGCGTGCCCGGGTGGGGCCGGGACGCGGGACGCGTTGCACGCGTTGCGCTCAAGCCGAAGTAGCCTCCGCCCGTGCGAAGGTGCCGCCCTAGGACGAATGGGAGATGAGAGCACCCGAGGCGTATCGTGTGCCTTCAGCGTCCAAGGGCGAGCCTCGCGAGTGCGCGCCAGAAGCCCACGTTGGGCGCCGCATAGCTGTGCGATCCGAGCATTCCCAGGTCACTCAAGGCCAGGACTCCGCCCCCTGCGGTTCCATAGGGGGTGTAGACAACCGCCGCCCCCTGGCCGGCCCGCGCCAGCACCTCGCCCGCCGAGTGGATGATCGGCAGCCCATTGCCCTCGGCGATTTCCAGCGAGGTGACCCCCAGCGAGGGGGAAGTGCCCGGCACCATCACGACCGGCGCGGTCAGTACGCCTTCGGCGAATCTGACGCCGAAGCGCTCGCCCACCGCGTTGACATCGGCCCAGTCCTCATTTGTGTCCCACAGCGCGTTGCTCCAACCCAACTGATGCCGCGATGCGGTAACAATCAGCAGACCGCCTTGCGCCACATAAGCTTGAAGCGCATCAACCTCCGCCGGGGTCCAGTCTTCATCATAGGCCTCAGGTCCTATATCCTCCGCCGGGTAATCCATCACCGGGAGCAGAATCGCCATGTCGGCCCCGCGCAGCGACTCCGGAGTCACCGCTTCGCCATACGGCAGCAGGTCGAGGTCAAACCCCTCCATGGCCAAGGTGATCCCAAAGGAGGTCAGCGCTGTCATCGGAAGATCAACCGCCTCAGTATGGCTGCCCACAAGCAAGGCACGGGCTGTCTGCGGCGGCGAGACCCGCAACGAGGTCATCTCGCCGACCTGGCCGAGCGCGGTGGCATAGGCGATGTCGAACATCTTCGTCAGAATTGCAGGTTCCTTCTCTGCCAGCCGCGCCTCATCATACGGGTCATGGATGTGGATGGCGTAGTGAACACCGCCGGCAGCATTCATCTGGTCTTCATTCATATAGATCAGGTTGGCATTCGGAACGTCGTAGGCTACGAAAGCCATGTTGTCGGAGCCGCCGCCGCTCAGGCTCGCCGCGGCCGCCTGTCCATCCCGGGAGGTGTAAGCGACAAGTTGCTCAACCCATGGCAGGCGCATTTCGCCGGCAACGCCGTAGGGCCAAGACCCGAAAGTCAGCCGCGGGGTGAGGCCGTCGAGCGGGCTGCCCAGGCAGTCAATCGTCAGGACGGCCAATGTGCGATCCAGAAGCGCCTGGTGGGTGGCTGCGAAGTAAGACGAACCCACGAGCCCCACCTCTTCGCTGCCGAACCAGACAAGGTACAGGTCAAACGGCGGTCGGCTTCCATCAGCCGCGAGGAGGCGGGCCACCTCGAGCAAGACCGCTACGCCGGCCGCATCGTCCATCGCCCCAGGCACGTTCGCGCTGTCGATCATCGCCCCCAGGATGACCGCATGGCTCGAGTCGTCCCCCGGCACGCGCAGGATCAGGTTGCCGGATTCCCCAGGCATAAGAACATCAACATCCCAAAGCAGGCGGATAGCCTGCAACCGGTCGAGCGCCTCCCACGATGTGACGCCGGCAGGGTTCAGATCCTCCAGGCGCGCAAGAAGGATTGGCGGCCAGGGCTCGCTCGCGATGCGCGAGAATGGCGCGCCTGCTGCTGCTTGCGTGCCGTGGGATTCCCCAACTACATTGGAGAATTGCGTGATGAGCACAACGGCCGCTGGCTTGGCATCCAAGAGCCGGCGCGCGTTGCGCTCGGCGGCCTCGGTGCCGTGCACATAGGAGTCGATCAGGGCGAAGTCGACGACCAGTATTCGCTCAGCGGCGCCGGCCGCCTCCAGTTTCGCAATACTGTCCGCGCTATGAAGCACAATCGGGGGCCCGCTTACTTCGGCCGGGTTCGCTGCTGCATCGCCGGCCTGACCGTCCGAATCGAAATACAGTGCCGCCTCATTTGCGCGGCGAGAGCAGCAAATGGCATCGGCGGGGATCTCTATCTCGCCCGCGCCGGACTCGAGCCACAACCGGCTCGCGTGAATTCGCGAACCGACCGGAAGGCGGAACGTTTCGCGGGCCACTTCCAACGCCGGCCGGGTGGTTCCGGCGAGCGCCGCCAATTGGCCGGCCACGTAGTCGAACGCTTGTGCCTCGCCTGGGCTGCCGGCCGTCCGCCAGCCGCGGTGCGCACCGAAGGCGGCCAACGCTTGGATGTCGTCGAGCATGCGAGCAACATGAGCCTCTCGTGCCGGCGAGCTACCGTCGGTAGGGATACGTGTCGGACTCACCGGCGCTGGCTGCAACTGAAGGTTGCACCCGCAGAGTGCCAGCACGCACACGAAGGAGAGCTCTCGGAGATGGGTGGACATTCGGTTCCAGTATGAGTGCGCGGCGGGCAAGATCTTGTGCCCCACATCTTACGTCCAACCGCTGCAATTCGCATCCTGGCAGTGGGCTAGTCCACGTGGCGCATCGCGCATGCCCCGCGGTGAGAGAAGCGGCCGCCCCAGAACTGGCCTCGCTTTGCACCACCCATCAGTTGGAGTTGAGCGTCACCACCATCACCGAAGAGGCGGGCAGCCGACAAGTGAAACGGCTACGTTGAACGGCCGGGGCGTCGATCTCGCGGACTCCGACCAATCCTGGGGTTTCGAGCGTGTTCGCCTCGAGCGGGTGCCGGGCCGAGAGCATCCTCGCTCCTGTCGCGCTCCACGCGCCGCGGCCGTCGATCGTCACGCTCACTCGCGCTTCGCGCACCGGGTGCCGATTGAGAAGGGCAACGGTCATGTGCAGTCTGCTCGCGTCTTTCGTTGCGCTGATATCGACGTAGGGCACGCGGTGGTGGGCACTGATGTTCGCGAGTCCTTGGCTGTTGAAGCTCGGGCCGTGAACGCTCGAGCGCAGGGCCAGTGGCTGCATGTCTCGATAAAGCAAGAATGGAAAGTAGATTGCCGTCGGGATGGCTCGCTGCGCATCGGTGACGATGAGGGGCAAGACATTGACGAGTTGGGCCAGGTTGGCGATGGCCAGCTCGCCCGCGGACCGGTGAAACACGTTCAACATGCCTGCAACGTAGAGCGCATCGCGCAACGTGTAGACCACACGGTGCATCGTCGGCGCGCCCTCCGGCGGTGTGGGCCAGATGTTCCACTCATCCAGCGCCACACGGATCGCGCGCCGCGGGACGAGGGTGCGGATCTGGCGAGCCATGCGCTCGATGATCCTTTCAACGTCGAGCGGGGCGGCACACAGCGTGTGATGCAGCGCATCCTCGTTGAGTAGCGCGCCCCAGCCCTCCTTCTCCGGCTGATAGACATGGAAAGAGAGAAGATCAAACGAGTCGGCGGCCGATCGCAGCACTCGCTCGTTCCAAAGAGCGGCGGGGTCGTCGGGCGCATCGCTCAGCGGTCCGTTCCCCACGGCCACGATCTGTAGGCTGGGGTCAACCTCGCGCATCGCCGCGGCGAAGGCCTGTAGCCGCCGGACGTAGTCCTCCGCCGGTGCATGGCCAATCTGCCAAGGGCCCCACACCTCGTTGCCAATCCCCCAAAGGCGTACGCGGTAGGGCGCCAGGTGCCCGTTCGCGGCGCGCCGCTCCCCTTGGTGCGTGGTCAGCGGGTCGTTGCAGTAGCCCACCCATCGCGCCGCCTCCTGGGGCGTGCCGGAACCATCGTTGACCACCAGGAACGGCTCGGCACCCACATCACGGCAGAACTGAACGAACTCATCGGTGCCCACCTGATTGGATTCCGATACCTGCCACGCTTTGTCGAAGCGCGGCGGCCGCTGCCCGCGCGGGCCGATGCCATCTTCCCAGTGGTATCCGCTGGCGAAATTGCCCCCGGGGTAGCGTACAACCGTGGGGCGCAGTTCGCGGATCAAATCGAGCGTATCGGCCCGCAGGCGTTCTCCGTTCTCGGTCCAAATGCCGCCATAGACGCAGCGCTCGAGGTGTTCCACAAAATGGCCGTAGATGCGCGGATCGATCTCGCCCGTGATCTCTTCGCACCTAACCTCGACCGAGGCCGCGAGCGGCCAGCGGATCCTGCGCCGCGGCTCGCTGGCGCGCCCACTGCTTGCTGCGGGCTTGCCCTCGCGCAAAGGCAGGGTGGCCGCGATTTCTCCCACCTCGCGCGTCACGGCGCGAATGCGTACCGCGTGCGGCCGGGTGGCCACCCCGCGCACTTCCACTCGCAGGTCCGCACCCACCGGGAAGAGCAGCGGCGAAGCTTCACTCAACATCTGCGTAGTCATCGGCAACCCGCCCACACGAGTCAACGAGACCGCGGCAGGTGGTACCAGGGTGCCATCGACCTCGAGGGCCAGGCTTTGCACGGTCGCCGGGGCGAAGGTGTTGCGCAGCACAAACGCAAACCCCTCCTCGAGCTCGGCGAGGCTCCCCGGAACATACAGTTTGCGGACAAGGAATTCTGGAACGGCCATCAGGCACTCCCCCTTCCCCCGCCCATTGACACGGCACGACGCAGGATTAGGTCGTGGGTTGCGTCACGGGAGGCCGCCGGCCCGTCGCCAGCAACGGGACGATCGCCAGCACCGTGGCGGCCGCAGCGACTTGAAAGATGATCGGTGTCGGGATGAAACCCGCGCGGCCATCAATGACGGTGGGGATGCCGAACTGGGTCGAAAGCCATCCTCCCAGGAGCGGGCCAGGCACCATCGTGAAGGCCACTGAGAAGAGAATCACGTAGCCGGCAAACTGACCGCGCTTGTCCTCCGGGAACAGGTCCTTAGACCATGCCCCAATGGAGATCGTCCAGGCCGTGATGGGAGCCAGCCACAAGATGGCCGTGATCGCGAGCATCGGCAGCGAGCGCGCCATCGAGAACAGGAAAAGCCCCAGCATCTCGGCTACCACGGTCGCGATGGCCAGCCGGCGGCGGCCCCACCGATCGACGAGCAGCCCGACCGGGTAAGAAGCCAGGATGCCGCCCACCATGATCGCGACGAAGATCAGCAGCGAGGCCTGCGCGGTGGGCAGCGCCAGAAAGTGGTTGAGATAGATGATGAGGTAGGGGAAGAAGATCTGCTGGGCCACGCCCCACAGCCCCATGGCCAAAAGCACCAGGAACAGGTCGCGGTTCTCACGCAAGCTCCGCCAGCGAAAAGTGTCCGCGATCTGGGTCGCGAAAGAACCGGCTGGCGGCGCCTTGACGGGGGTCTCACGCATCAAGGCCCCGCCCACCATACCAAAGACAATCACCACTCCGCCCAACACGTAGAAGAACAGGTTGTAGCCCAGAGCCTGGATGAAGAGCCCGGCGCCGCCGTACACCACCAGCAGCGCCACCCAGGTCAGCAACTGCACCACTCCGATCACGCGTCCGCGATTCTTTTCGGTCGTGACATCGGCCACGTAGGCATTGAACGCCGCGTCATTGGCGGTCGAGCCACAAAAGGTCATCAGCATGTCGAAGACAATGGCCATCGAGACGGCCAATCCCATCGGCCGCAGAAAGGCCGCCGTGGGGTAGAGAGCGGTGAAGACACCCCAGGCAACGTAGCCGACAAGTATGTAGGGCCGGCGCGCACCCCAACGGCTGCGCGTGCGGTCGCTGAGTGCGCCCATGAGGATGCTGGCCACGGTAGCTGTGATGGCGCTGGCCGCGACCATCCACGAGATCGGCCGTGGGTCGGGCGTGATCCGGTCGTACATGAAGGTATTGAAGAACTGGTTCTCGACTGACCAGGCAAGCTGCCCAGAGAAACCCAGCAGGATCACGGCCACCCAGATGCGCTTGGAAAGCATGTTTGGCCTCCCGGATACCGAGGGACATCTCGATGGCGCACGGACCGCCGGTTGGGCGCGATCTCACGAGGACCTTCGCCCCTAGCGCCGGAAGATCAGCCTCAACGCGCCGATGATCGTTCCCAGCGCGACGTAGACCAGCGCCACGCCAATCAGGCAGAATTTGAGCAGTGCCAGTGCGCGCGCGATTTCGGGGAGCGCCGGCTGCACGGGGCCGAAGAGGATCGCGGTCAGGGCGATGTTTTCGAGGTAGTCGAACAGAGCGGCCAGCCACATCTCCCACGCCAGCAGTACGCCCCCGGCTGCGAGCCCCGGCCACACCGGGCGAAGGGCTCCTGCCGCCCACACGCAGGCCGAGCCGATCGTGGCCGCATACAACAGCGGGAACAGGAAATCCAGCCCCAGCCCGAATGCCGCGCGCAGCCGCGCGGCACTATCCCACGAGGCCAGGATGCCCTCGGCGGCCTCGGCGCTGCCCGCCAACTGGAGTGAGACGATCCCCTGGGGCGCGGCCGGCGTAATGGTCGGCGCACCGATGAGATTGAAGACCAGCATGACCGCGACGGTAGCCGCAGCGCCTGCGAGCCAAAACCAGATGCGCCGGGTCGCGGGGACTCCCTCGAACGGATGTCGCAGCATATTGACCTCTTACACGGAACATCCCCGGACAGTTGCAGCGGGGTATGCGGCCCTTACCCTCAGCCGGCGGATTACCACCGTGCGTGGTGCTCCTCGGCAAACCCGATCAAGCCCTGCAAGGAGATGCGTTCGCCTCCATCGGCTACAACGTGACCGCGATAGCGTCCGAACATCTGGTGTACTTCGCTATGAATGACCAGAACATCACTGCGTGCCACGCGCTCCTTGAATGGGGTGAATTCGAGATCCAGGCGGCCCTCTGCGGCCGAGAGATGCCACGGGCGCATGAAGTCCTGCGGATTGTAGTCGAAGCTCACTTGGTCCAGTTTGTGAATCCGCCCCTCGAGGATGAGTGCATTCTCCGTCGCGGCCGTTGTATCGCCAAAGCCGTAGCCCAGGTTGAGGCCGACCGTGCGGCCATCGGGCAGGAATCCCGACGCGCTGGCCCACACCCAGAAGCTGGAATAATCCCAAACACCGCGTCCCCAGTCGAGATTGCCAAGGCTTCGTTCGGGTTCGATCACAACCTTGTGCTCGCCGCGCTTCACCCAGCCGCCGGCGGGCATGCAATTAACCTTCCGGTTGAAGTAGAAGCGCCGCGGCGGGATGGGAATGACGATGTTCATCGACTCATGCGTCGGCGAGAGAGCCATCGTCAAATCCGCTTCTATCCCCTCACCATGATTGAAGCCGGGCCACGCCACTTGAACGTGGCGCACGCCGGTCTCGGCCAGAAACCGCAGCCGGGCCGCCTTGCCGGTGTAGGTGCTCTCGCCGGAGTCGCTGTTGCGGGGCAGGCGGATGCCGCTGCCGAGAGGCACGAGCAATGTCTCTTCGTGCATCGCGCCCGTCGCAAAATCGATGACGTAGACAAATACCGTTCCGGCATATCCAAGGTGGGCCAGGGTCGCCGAGAAGTAGAACTCGGGCGTCGTCACGCCGTAATAATCCCAGCGCTTGAGGCGCAGCCACTGCAGCCCGCGCAGGCGATAGAAGCGGGTCGCGTCCAGGTTACAGTCCAGCAGTGGCCGGCGCGACCAGCCGACCTGCCCCAGCCGGCCATCGCGGGCGAGGAGGGGTGAGGGTTGGGTGAGTTCACGTTGCATGGCCGACCTCCCGTGCTGCGGGCGAGCGCCGCATCGCGCACTTGGTGTACGCCAGGCGAAATCCAAAGCGTTCGACGTTGCGTTGCGAAGCGCTGCCGGGCGCGGTGTGGACCTGGGCCAAGTCGCAACCGCTCGCAGCGGCCGCCGCAAGGCGCGCCGCGAGCAGTGCGGATTGCACCCCCGACCGGCGGAATTCCGGCAAGGTGGCCGCACTGAAAAGGGCGGCCGTCGACCCGTGGACCGAGAGTGCGCCCCCGCCCGCCGGGGACTCCCCAGCGTAGGCCAAGAAACATCGCGTATTCGCCACGTAAGGCAAGATGAGCCCAATACGCTCAGTCATTGAGGCCGGCATTCGCCCCTCGTTGAATCCGCGATCCACCACGTCGGCCCACAGCCCGGCATCCTCCGGGCCGATCTCGAGGACGCGTACCCCGCGCGCTTCCCGCTCAAGCTGTAGCGGCTCCCCCACAGGCCTCACCCACACGTTCTCGAATTCCTTGATGTGATATCCCTCGCGCGCGGCAGCATCCCAAAGCGATTCATCCGCCAGCGGGCACAGGTCGAATTGTGCCGGACTGCCGCGCGCAGCATAAAACTCGTGCACTTGCCGCAAATGGCCGGGCTCGATCGATCGGCGCATTCCCAGACCCACGGTCCGGCTGAGAGGCGACCCCTCGCCGCAGAACAGGGCGAGGCCGTCGGCCACGGCCAGGCGCGCCGCGCCCACCTGCGGCTGGCGCTGCTGCGCCGCACGCATGCAGTCCTCCAGCCCGAGCATCTCATCCGCCTCCAGGCGGCGGGCCAGTTTTATATCGCTCATCAGCGAGCGCAACGTCATCAGCTCAATCCCCAAGTTGCAGGTCGCCCACGGTCGTGCCGCTACTCGCACATCCGATGGGGCCCACCTGACATGCTCACCCCGTCAGCCGCCCCACCCGCTTCACGCACGGGTGCGTAAACACTTCCATCCCGTGCGGCGCGTCCGGGAATTCGGAGGTCAGGTCCTGGCCCGGGAAGTGCAGGCTTTCGTGCATGCCGGTGCGCCATTTGGCGCAGTCGGTCACATCGTAGACAATCCCTTGGTGGGCGATGTACATGCGCCCGTCTCGCTCGCCCGCGTGACGGCGCAATTCCTGCTCAGTAAAGAGACGCTCACCCTCCAACCTAATCTACCTTCCCGGTGGCGACCATTGTATATCGGAGCGCCGGTTTGGCGCTCGCCTGCGGCCATCGAGTACAATTCCTCTATCCCACGCTCATGAGGAGGCCTTGTGCCCAAGCAGTACCGCACCGCCCCGGCGATGGCGATAGATGCCAAAAAGAACTACCGCGCCACCTTTCACACCGAGAAGGGCGACTTTGTCGTGGAGTTGTTCGCGGACCGGGCACCCAAAACGGTGAACAATTTTGTATTTCTCGCCCGCGAGGGGTTCTACAACGGCGTCGCCTTCCACCGGGTCATCCGCGATTTCATGGCCCAGGGCGGCGACCCGACCGGGTCGGGCAGCGGCGGCCCCGGCTATCAGTTTGCGGATGAGTTCCACCCCGGCCTGCGCCACGACGGCCCGGGCGTACTCTCCATGGCCAATGCCGGACCCAACACCAACGGCAGCCAATTCTTCATCACCCACCGCGCCACAACGCACCTCGACAACAAGCACAGCGTGTTCGGCAAGGTGATCAAGGGCATGGAGGTGGTCCTGGCAATTCCCGATCGGGACCCGGCGCGCGCCAAGGAGCCTGGCACGAAGATCACCTCGATCGACATCGTCGAATCCTAAGCCT
>DATEAT010000195.1:0-8140 GCA_035288225.1 Anaerolineales bacterium
CCAGATCAACGTCGTCATCGCCGGCTTGGCGGCGGCCGTCGTCTGGAACATCGTCACCTGGTATCTGGGCCTGCCTTCCTCCTCCTCGCATGCACTGGTGGGAGGGTTGCTCGGCGCGGCGATCCTCTCCGGCGGATTCGCCGTGGTGCAATTGCCGGGGCTGCTCAAAATCGTCATCGCGCTGCTCGTCGCGCCTCCGCTTGGCATGCTGGCCGGGTGGCTGGTGATGCGCCTGACGCTGTGGCTTTCACGCGGCGCGGATCCCTCCATCAATCGTGTCTTTAAGGCGCTGCAGGTCGTCACCCTCATCGGTTTGGCGTTCGGCCATGGCTCGAACGATGCGCAAAAGACGATGGGCGTGATCACCATGGGGCTGCTGGCCGGCGGCCTGATCCCCACCTTTCACGTCCCCACCTGGGTCATCCTGGTGAGTGCCTCGGCTATCGCCCTGGGCACATCGCTGGGCGGATGGCGGCTGATCAAGACGCTCGGCGGACGAATCTTCCGCATCCGTCCCATTCACGGGTTCACGTCGCAGGTGGCCGGCGCGGCGGTGATCGTCGGGGCTTCGCTACTGGGCGGCCCGGTCTCCACCACCCAGGTGATGAGTTCGGCCATCATGGGCGTGGGAGCCGCCGAACGCCTGGGCAAGGTGAACTGGTTGATCCTGCGCGACTTGGCGATGGCCTGGGTCCTCACGATCCCGACCACGGGCTTGTTGGCGGCCGGCGTCTATCTCGTCTTCTGGGGCCGCTAGGTCGGGCCCGCGCTCCAGCACACTCTTCGAAGTGAACCCCAGCGCGGATAAAAGGGACGGCGGAGGCCTGCCTCCGCCGTCCCTCTTTCGTTGTGGGTCGGCCAACTGCTTAACGAGGCATTGCGAGGAATCGCTTGGCGTGACCCGTGGCGGTCTCGAGCGCTTGCGGCCCGGCCTCCATCCACACCACCTGCGGATCGCTCGCTCGAAACCAGTTCGCTTGATGGCGCACCAGGCGGCGCGTCGCACGGCGGATTTCCGTGCGGCATTCCTCCAGGCTGAGCTGCCCCTGCACATGGCGCGCGATCTCTCGATAGCCGAGGGCGGAAAAGGCAGGTAGGTCGGGCGAGAAGCCGCGTTCGAGCAGCGTGCGCACTTCTTCTACCCAGCCTGCGGCGAGCATGGTTTCGATGCGGGCATCCGCGCGCGCGTAAAGTTCCTCGCGCGGCATTGCCAGCCCTAAACACAGCGTGCGGAAGCCCATTCGCCTGCGTGTGCGCTGGGCCGAGAAAGGATGCCCAGTGAGGTAGATCACCTCCAGCGCGCGCATCACGCGCCTCACATTGCGCGGGTCGATCGAGGCGGCTGCCTGTGGATCGCGCACCTGCAGTTCGCGATGA
Organism: Anaerolineales bacterium; assembly: GCA_035288225.1. Lineage (GTDB taxonomy): Bacteria > Chloroflexota > Anaerolineae > Anaerolineales > RBG-16-64-43 > RBG-16-64-43. Next base: position 1,378 of record DATEAT010000195.1, read on the forward strand.
AGTGCCAAGGCGCCCTCGCGTTCGGCGCGCGCTGCGAGTTCCGCGCGCAATGCCGGATCGGGCGTCGTGCGCGGAATGACCCAGCCTTCAAGCAGCGCACGTACGTACTGGCCGGTGCCCCCAACCAAGAGCGGCACATGTCCGCGAGCGTGGATGCCGGCTATGGCCTGCAGCGCCTCTTCCTTATACTCCGCCAAGCTCCACGGCCGATCGAGCTCGGTCACATCCACCAGGTGGTGGGGCACGGCCGAGCGTTCATCGCGCGTCGGCTTGGCCGTGCCGATGTCCAGGCCGCGGTAAAGCAGTCGCGAGTCGGCGGAGACGATTTCGCCGGGCACGCGCGCGGCCAACCCGAGCGCCAGCGCGCTCTTGCCAACGGCCGTCGGCCCGACCACCGCGATCAGCGGCTGCAGGGGAACACTGGACTCGCGCGGGTGGGGTGGGCGGGCGTCAGGCATCGACATGTTGCGCGGCCATCGGACGGTCGCCGCGCACTGCATTCTCGATGATCTCCAGGCGCGCCGTCTCGCCGCCCGGCCCGAATTCGATCGCCACCACGTCGATGCGCCAGTCCGCCTCCTGTTGCTGGTTGGCTGCCAGGAAGTGTTGGGCAGAGGCGATGAGATGTGCCTGCTTGGTGGCGGTGAGAGACTCTTCCGGCGGGCCGAAGGTGCGGCTGCTGCGCGCCTTGACCTCGACGAAGACCAGCACGCCGCCCTGGCGGGCAACAATATCGAGCTCCCCGTAGGGCGTGCGCACGTTGCGCGCGATGATTTGCGCGCCCCGCTCGAGAAGCGCCCGACACGCCAGCGCCTCTCCGCGCTGGCCCAGCCGCCGCGCGTGGGTCGTCACACCCGCACTCGCACGCGGCGCCACCAGCGCGCGAGCGGCCCCGGCCGGCGCGGGCGGGCATCGCGTACGACGCGCGCGTAAGCCTCCTGCAACAAGTCCACCGTGTGCCGGATGTCATAGCCTTCCGCGGTCCGGCGCGCACCGCGCCGCAGCCGCGCCCGCAAATCGCGGTCGCCGGCCATGCGCGTCATCATAGCGCTCAACTCGGCCAGGTCGTCGTCGGCCAGCAGCCCATTGGTCTCGTGCTCGATCATGTCGTCGATGCCGGGCGAGTGGATGCCCACGGCCGGCAATCCGGCGGCCATGCTTTCGATGATCGTCAGCGGGTGGACCTCGGTGGTCGAGGCGGTTACGAAAAAATCCGCCGCCGCCAGGTGCGCCGGCATCTCCTCATAAGGGATGCCGCCCAGGAAGTGCACCCGACCGGTCAGGCGTGCATCCGCCACTTGAGCCTCGAGGTTCTCTCGTTCCGGCCCGCTGCCGATGAGCACCAAATGCAGCCCAGGCCATGCCGCGGCCGCACCGCGCACCGCGCGCAACAAAAAAGCGAGATTCTTCTCCGGGCCCAGGCGCCCGACGTACACGCCCAGCACGTCGTTGAGGCCGATACCCAACTGGCGGCGCAAGTCGGAGGGCAGCGCCTGGCGCAACGGTTCGAGGTCGACCCCGTTGGGCAGGACCTCGATCGGCGAGGTCACGCCGAATCCGCGCAGCACTTGCGCGACGCTGTGCGAGGGGCTGATGACCATGGCGCACTCGCGGCAAAATGAGGGGAAGTAGGCTTGCAGGAAAGCCTGGGTGAGCGGTTCGGGCATGAGCGGCACGTAGTACTGGGCATACAGGTCGTAGCGCGTGTGATTGGTGAAGACCACGGGTTGCCCAAGCGGCCGTGCGTAGCGCAACCCCAAGCGCCCGGAGACGAACGGATGGTGGGCGTGAAGGATGTCCATCCGTTCGAGGTTCTGCCGGACGCGCCACGGATAGCGCAGGCCGAGCGAATAGCCTGTGTCGGAAAGCGGCAGACCCGGGGAGCGAAAGATGTTCGGTTCGTCGTCGTCGTACTCTTCTCCCCCGAAAGTGAAAACCGCCACCTCATGCCCCGCGGCTTCCAGGAAGCGCTTGGTCAGGGCGATGTGGTTGGTCACGCCGCTGATGTGCGGCTTGTAGAGATCCGTCAGCATTCCGATGCGCAGGGGTGGTGAGGTCATCAATTCAATCGTAGCCGGGTGGGCGGAGCGCGTCAAGCGCGAGGCCGGATGCAGCTCACACGATCCCTGATGGGCACGAGGCTAGAGTGTACTGTTCCGTATTAGTGTAGACAGCACGAGAGGGTCACCTGACGTATTCTTCCCGTTGCCAACAACAGACGGGGAGGAGCGCCGATGACCCTCGAAGAGAGTGTACCCTGGCCTGACCGCCAGGGCAGGCAGCAGTCCAGGCTGCGCGTGATAGTCCGGGCGCAGCAGATGGGGAATGTGTCCAAGGCATGTCGGGAATTTGGGATCCCTCGCAGCCTGTTCTATCGCTGGCGGAAGCGCTACTTGGCGTACGGCCCGGACGGCCTGCGGCCAGGGCACGCCGGTGCTCGCCGCGGCCGACCGCCGACGCTCAGCATGCAGGCCGAACGCGCCGTCTTGGCGCTGGCACTGGTGTGGCCTACTTGGGGACCTTTGCGCCTGTCGCAGCAGTTGGCTCTTCCAGAGCACGGGGGCTGGGAACTGGCGGCCTCGACGATCTATCGCTTGCTCAAGCGCACGGGGCTGCAGACGCGCTGGGAACGCTTGGCAGTGCTCGAGCTGCACAGCGCCCAAGCCGCGGGGCTGCTCACCGAGAGGACTCGCCGACAGTTGCTGGCGGCGCAGCGGCGAGCTGGGAAGCACGTTCAGGCCGAAAAGCCGGGCGAATTGGTCTGTCTGGACACCTTCTTCATCGGCAAGTTGAAGGGCGTGGGGAAGGTGTGGCAGATCACGGCCTGCGATGCGGCGAGCTCCTTTGCTATGGCTGAGATCACGCTCAACTTCACCACCAGGGCAACAGCCCAGTTCCTGGCCAGGCGGGTGGTGCCTGCGCTTCGCAAGGCCGGCTGGCCGGTGCAACGCGTCCTCACGGACCAGGGCAACGAATTCCGGGGAGCCTTTGATCATGCATGCGCGCAGTTGGGCATCCGACACACCCGTACCCAACCGCGTCATGCGTGGACCAACGGCTTCGTGGAGCGTCTTCAAGGGACCATCCTCAACGAACACTGGAGGCTCGAGTTTCGGCGCAGGTACTTCACTGGGATCAGTGCCATGCAGGTCTCTCTGGATCGCTATCTGGACTTCTACAACTGGCGCCGACCCCACCAAGGCTACCGGACAAAGGGCCGAACTCCAGGCCAGGTGGTGGCACCAAGGAGAGCCCGTCATGCAAATGCGTCCTGAACCAAAAGTGTCAACACCCTTCCGACACTGGACAGGCTAGAGGGCGAAAAGAAGCTCGCGCGCCCCCCGTGGGAGCGTGCCTTCGGCCTGCCGTGTGCATGGACCTCGAGCATCCTTGGCAGCCGGTCGAAATACCCCACGAAATGCGGCCGGAATAGGGGCTAAAGTTGACAAACTCACGTCACATGCATACAATTACCCTAATACCTACAACCTGCCCTGGAGGGACCCTTCGGCCGGCGTACGCCGATCCACCGAACGCTGCGCAGGTGGGGGCCAGGCACCCAACAACCGAGCGCACCATCCTCTTCCATTATGTACAGCGCAACCGACATGCTGTGGTGTGTGTGTAATTCCCGCTAGCTTGAATGCGAGTCGTTAATCCGAAGCAGGCATCATCCTGGGGTCAGGGGGCGGCGAACATCTCAACGCCTCATAAGCGAAGGGAGGTGGTCGGCAGACTGGACGAACGGCCGCAAGGCCACGCGGCCTTGCCGAGGGAGAGCGTTCCGACACGCATCATTTGAGATCGACCGAACAAGCACGTTGATTCGCCATGCACCAGAGGAGGAGGAACTACCATGAAAGCACGCCATATTCTGTCTGGGCTTTTTGTGTTCAGCATTCTGCTGGCGGCATGCGCCACCGCCACACCTGCGCCGACCGCTGCCCCAGGGGAGCCCACCAGCGCCCCGGCGGGCGGCCCGCCGGGAGTCTGCGCCACGGACGCCGGTGGATGCGCAGTGATCGAGTCCGGGCAGACGATCAAGATCGGCATGGGCGCGCCGATGACCGGCGACAACGCCGCCTTCGGTAAGGATATCTCGCAGGGCGCAATGATCGCCATCGACGATGGCGGTGAGTTCAACGGCTTTAAGTTCGACCTTATCGCCGAGGACGACCAGGGTGCGCCTGAGGGCGGTGCCGCGGTGGCCAACAAGCTGGTCTCCGACCCGACCGTGGTCGCCATCGCCGGGCACATCTTCTCCGGCGCGACCTTGGCCGCCATACCCATCTACGAGAAGGCCGGATTGCCGATGATGTCACCTTCGGCGACGAACCCCGACCTGACCAAGGCGGGCTCACCGGTCTTCAACCGCCTGGTCTTCACCGACGCCGACCAGGGCCGCTTTGCCGCGGGCTACATCTACAACAAGATGGGCGCGCGCAAGATCGTCGCCATGCACGACGGTCAGGCCTACGGCCAGGGCCTTGCCCAGGTTGTGGCTGATGAATTCAAGAAGCTCGGCGGCGAGGTGCTCGCCTTCCAGGCGATTACACCCGGCGAGTCGGACTACGTGGCAGTGCTGACTTCGCTCGCGGCGCTCTCGCCGGATGTCCTGTACTTCGGCGGTTACACCGCGGAAGGTGTGGTGATCGTCAACCAGATGAAAGCCGCGGGGATGGCCACCACCAAGTTCTTCGGCTGCGACGGCACCTTCGGGCAGGACTTCCTGGATCGCACCGGGGTGATCGGCGAAGGGGCTTACAGCACCGCGCTTATCCCCGCCGCCTCCGACGCCAAGAGCAAGTTCGACGCGGCCTACGAAGCACGCTGGGGCGTGGTGGCGGGCAAGCTCTCGCCCTACTCCTGGACGGCGTACGACTCGGCCGCGGTGCTGGTCAAAGTCATCAAGGACGTCGGCATCCTCGGCGCCGATGGTAAGCTCTACATTCCGCGCAGCGCGCTCATCACCGCTGTGCGCGGGGTCAAGGGCTACCAGGGCCTTTCGGGTACGGTGACCTGCAGTGCGGTCGGCGAGTGCGCGGGTTCCGGCCCAACCTTCTACATCATCCAGGGCGGCAAGTGGGTTGAAGCCCCCAAGTAGAAGGTATCTCTTTTCTTCAGCGAGCGGGGCCGCAGACAGCGGCGGCCCCGCTCTCCTTGGTAGCCCGAACGACATAGGTATGCCGCCGCCATGGACCCCATCCCGTCCTCCCGTGCACGCCTCCCGGTCAACGCCTACCGGATCGCTCAGGTGGCTTTGGCCATCCTCGTCGCTGGTTTCATCCTCTGGCGCTTCACCACTGTCCTGCGCACAACGGTATTCGGCCCCGACACCTGGATACGCTTTGCCATCGCCGGGTTGATTCTGGGCAGCGTCTACGCACTCATCGCGATCGGTTACACCCTGGTGTACGGCATCTTGTTTATGATCAATTTCGCCCACGGCGATGTGATGATGATTGGCGCCTTCGGTGGGTACTTCGTTTTCGAAGCGCTGCGCGCGGTCAAGGTCGCCGGCGCGGATGGGCCGATCAGCTTCCTGGATGCTCATGTGGCGATCTCGGTTCTGCTGGCCTTTGCCGTCGGCATGACCGTGGCCTCTTTATCCGGATTCTTTCTCGAGCGCATCGCCTACCGCCCGCTGCGAGGCGCGCCGCGTCTGGTGCCGCTCATCAGCGCGATCGGCGCCTCCATCTTCCTCGAGAACGCGGGGCAGTTACTCTTCGGCACTCAACGCCGCGACTACGCCAACCCGGCGGTCCTCACCCGCGGCGCGGGCTGGACAATCCCCCTGGGCGACGGGACGATTGCCGTGCCTTACACGGGCGTCTTCACCGTGGTCTTATCGGTCATCATCATGATCGGCTTGTACACGCTGGTGCGGCGCACCCGCCTCGGGCGCGCAATGCGCGCCGTGGCCGAGAACAAGCCCGTCGCGGCCCAGATGGGCATCGACGTGGATGCTGTCATTAGTCGCACTTTTATCATCAGCGGCGCGCTGGCCGGCGCGGCGGGTGTCATGTGGGGCATCCATCTGGGGCTGGTCTACTACTTCGTCGGATTCTTGCCTGGCATCAAAGCCTTCACCGCAGCAGTGCTCGGGGGGATCGGGAGCATTCCGGGCGCCATGCTCGGAGGATTGTTCCTGGGCGTGGTCGAGTCGATCGGCCCCGCCATCCTGGGCATCGACTTCCAACTCAAGGACGTGATCGCCTTCTCGATCCTCGTGCTGGTGCTCATCTTCCGCCCGTCCGGTATCCTGGGCGAAGTGCTCACCGAGGAGAAAGTGTGATGGCCGCCCATCTGCGTAGCGGATTGCGCACCGGGATCGTGCTAAGCATCGTGACCGTCTTCCTAGTGCTGATCGGCTTCAATGTCATCGCGGGCGGGTTGATCGGCGACCTTCTCGGCCACAAGGACCCGGCCTCGATCGAACTCTTCGGGCTCACCTGGGCCGCTTTGGACATGCTCATCTTCCTCGGCCTGCTGGGCGTGTGGGCTGGTGCAGCCGGCGCACGGCATCAATCGCCCGACAGCTGGCCAGGCGCGCTTCTGAGCGGGACGTTGAGCGGGTTGTTGGTCGGGCTGATGACTGCGGGGCTCGCCTACCTGTTGGGCTCGCTCGCCGCGGCCAAGGTCGAGGTCAGCCGCTATCTGGCCGCGCTCATCCCTGATTCGCTCCGGCTGTTTGGGCTTGGAATGCCGGTGCTGCAAGCGGCCCTCACCTACGCTTGGTTCTTCACTGCGTGCGGTCTGGCCG
>DATEAT010000196.1:0-2721 GCA_035288225.1 Anaerolineales bacterium
GTAACCATCTCATCGTTCAAGTCAAAGGCAACCAGCCGAAACTGTTGAAGCAAGTGCGGGCGCTTGCCCGTGAGGCCCCCGCCCTCAGCACTCATCGGCAGCATGACCATGCCCGCCAGCGCATCGAGCGGCGTGAGGTGCAGGTCTTCGCCGCTGCGGCCCTGCCGCCCGAGTGGGACGGGCTGATTCACACCGTCATCGAGGTCCAGCGCAGCCGCGATAAGTTCTATCCTATGGTCAGCGTCAACTAGAATTTCCGGTGGCGTCAATTAGAATTGCCGCCTTTCAAGCAGCCGGCTGGGGCTGCGGAATCTGGTCATTCTCGGGGTTAGCCGCCCGGCGCTGGGAGGCCACCTCGGCGCGATAGCTCTCCACCTGCATGAGATCGAGGATCACCGAGTGATGCACCACGCGGTCGATGGCGGCCAAGGTGGTCATCGGGTCCTTGAAGATGCGGCTCCACTCGGAGAAGACCAAGTTGGTGGTGATGATCACACTGTGGCGCTCGTAGCGCTCGGCAAGCAGGGTAAAGAGCACCTCCATCTCCTCACGGTCCTGCTGCACGTAGCCGATGTCATCCAGGATCAGGCACTCAAAGCGCGTGAGCTTGTCCATCGCCTTGGGTAGCCGTAAGTCCCGCTTGGCGGCCAGCAGCTCCTGCACGAGCTGATAGGCCGAGCAGAACAGCACCGCTCGGCCCTGCTCGATCAGCGCGTGCCCCAAGGCGCAAGCAAGATGCGTCTTGCCGCAGCCGGGTCGGCCCACGGCCACGACATTGACCGCCTCATCCAGGAAGGCGCCGCTTTTGAGCCGCTCGATCTGCGTGCGCGTGGTCATGTCGAAGCGTGAGAGCTTGAGGCTCTCAAAGGTTTTCTCCGCCGGCAGATGGGACAGCTTCCTCAGGCGCTCCGTGCGCCGCTGGGTGCGACCTTCGAGCTCGGCCAGCACGAGCTGGTAGAGGAAGGCCTCATGCGTCAGCTTGTCCTTGGCCGCGCGTAGTGCCCAGTCGGCAAAGACCTCGGCCATGGTGGGCAGGCGCAATTCGTGCAACAGCTCGGCGAGGTCCGCGTGCCGGTTAGCCATGGGCACTTCCTCCCATCAGCCGGTCGTAGACCGTCAAGTCTACGACCGGGACCGACGGCCCTGGATCGAGGGCCTGCGCGGGGCGGGGCAATAGCGCGCGGCAAGCCTCAAAGGTCGGTAGCATGCCGGCCGCCAGGAGCTGTTCAAGGGCAGCCGCCACCTCGGCCTCCGAGGTGTGAGCCGCCAGATGCAGCAGGTGCAGATATTCGCGCACAGCACGGGCGGGCAGTTGTCCCTGCAGAGCATCGAATGCCTGGCGGAAGACGAATGTGGGGAACATCTCCTCACGGTACTTGTAAGCCATAAAGGCCCCGGGCTTACGTACCAGTGAGCCGATGAGATGGCGGTAGTCGATGCGCTGGCGGTTGCGCCCGATGATCCGCGGCAGGCGCAGCACCAGGCTTGCCCCCTGATAGAGATCGAGGGTCTCGGCGCGCAGGCGCACCCGCAGGCGCGCGCCGATGAGCCGTGAGGGCACCGAGTAGGCATTGCTCTGTACCCGAATCAGGCTGAAGCGGTTGACCTTGACTAGGAGCTCCTTGCAGGGCAGCAGGGGTGCTGGTGGTAGGGGGCGCAAATGCTCGCGCTCGGCGGCGAAACGCGCACCGCGGGTGGCGTTGCGCCGGCGCACCAGCTCGGTGAAATACTGCTCGTAGGCGCCGCGGTCGCGGAAGTCACGGTGGCCGCGCACCCGTAGCGCTTGATCGAGTGCACACTTGAACTGGTGGTGCGCGGACTCGACGTCGCCGTTTTGATGCGATACTCCCGGGTGGTTGGTGCTCCCGCTCATGCCGTAATGCTCCAACAACGCTCGGTAGGCCGCCGTGAAGTCGCGCCGGCCCTCCTTGCCGAGCTCACGGATCGCAGCCGAGAGGTTGTCGGTGCGATGTGTGGCCGGCACTCCGCCGAAGGCCCCGAGTGCCGCTTCCAGCCCTTCGGCCAGCGCCTCGAAGCTCTCGGAAAAACACACACGCACTGCCTCGACGTTGGAGTAGGTGAGCACGCTATGGAACAGCAGATGGGGGAACGGCACACCGCCCAGCATCACCCCGAGATCCGCCGCATGGGTGAAATCGGATTGGATTGCCTCGCCTGGGGTATGCACCTGCTCGAACATCACTTCGCGCTCGGGACCGTGCAGGCGGCGCCAGGCGGTGATATGCCGCTGCAGCGTACGCAACTGCCCGGGCACATAGTGCCCGGGATGGCGCTCCTGCAGCACCTCAAACAGAGTCTTGGCCTGCAGGGCCGGATCCCGCTCCAACTCACCGACGACCCATGACCAATCGTGGATGAACGGGTCAGCCCGTGTTTGCCACGTATGCGGCTGCTTTTCCTGGCTCGGCAGCTTGCCCGCCCGCTCATACTTGCGTAGCGTGCGCATGCTCATCCCCGAGCGCGCCGCCGCGACCTCCTGACTCCTGCCCTTCGCACGTTCTCGACGCATCAGTCTCACCTCGCGGTCGTTCTTCATGGCACCTCCTCGTAAAAGGAGCCATGAAACCGCAACGACAACTATCGTTGCGAGCCATCGGCAAAACTAATTGTCGCCACCGGCAAAACTAATTGTCGCTAGACACAGCTCCTCGGTGCAAGGGCCGGGCGCCAAGGGCACGGGGCATCGGCTGCCTCTGGCGA
>DATEAT010000197.1:0-11032 GCA_035288225.1 Anaerolineales bacterium
TTTGAGGCCGTCCACCTTGGGCGTCGGTTGGCCCACCGATTGATACGCGGCCGCCTGCGGCGTGAGCCGCAGCGTGGGCAGCGTCTGCGTCAAGACTGGCAGGGCGCCGGGTGTGCCGCCGGCTGCGCTCCCCGGACGTGAGCCAGGCGCCGTGTCCGAATGGGAGACCAGATCCACCGGAATGGGTCGCGCCTCGAGCGGCGGCAGTTCTTCGCCGCGCATGCGCGCCGCAGCGCGCAACACTGCTTGCACCGGTTTGACATATCCGGTGCAGCGGCACAAGACTCCCGAGAGGGCTTCGCGTACATCCTGTTCGCCCAGCGGCTGCGGCGATCCGCCGGGGGAATAGCCTTTCGCGTCGAGCAATTCCTTCGCCGCCAGGAGCATGGCCGGTGTGCAATAGCCGCATTGGATGGCGCCGACTTCGACGAAGGCCTCCTGCAGCGGGTGCAGGCCGGGGGTCGACTTCCAGCCTTGCGCAGCGAGGGTGCCCAACCCCTCGGTGGTGAGGAGGTGCTTGCCCTCGGCTTGCACGGCGAGCAAGGCACATGAGTTGACCAGCCGGCCATCCAAGAGCACTGCACAGGCGCCACAGTCTCCCGTCTCGCAGCCGTGCTTCACACTCCAGAAGCCGGCCGCGCGCAAGGCGTGCAGCAACGTGGTGCTGCCATCGACCTCCACCTCGGTCGGACGCCCGTTAATTGTCAGGCTTATCTTCATCGCATCCTCAAATCGCGGCAGCAGCGCCGAACATGACGCACTTCGCCGATGCTAGACGCCCGCCGACAGAAGTTGTGCAAGCGCGCGCCGGACCAAGACCGGCGCAACCGCTGAACGGTACTCGGCCGTCCCGCGGATGTCGTCGACCCAGGCCGCATGGATGAGTTGCCCGGCAGCCTGCATCGACTGTTCGAGATGGGCAAGGGCCACCCCTTCCATCAAGCGCGCCGCGCGGGGTTGCATCGCAAGAGGCTGCCCGGCGCCCGCGAGGACGACCCGCACATTGCTGAGCTGCCCGCCTTTGACACTGGCCGCGGCGGCAACGCACGCGATGGGCCGATCCGCAGGGGAGCGAGCTACATCTACATAGGCCAGTGTCTGCTTCGAATCCCACGATGCCCCGGTGATCAGCTGCACAGGCTTGCGCCCCGTGATCCTGCGGCGCAGCCATCGGTCGAGCGCCTCGCCGACCTTCCCGGGCTCGAGCGCCACTTCCGCGCCGAGAGCGAGCAAACAGGCGAGCAGCGGTCCAGGTTCGCGTACAGCCAGGGCCCCGCCAAGCGTTGCCTGCTGACGCACGTTGCGATTGGTTTCGCGCCGAACGGCCGTCTGCAGCGGTGCTGGAATGCGCGAACTGGCGGCGATCCGGGCCAGCGTCGTCATCGCACCCACCTCACAGCGGCCACCCTTCACGCGGATTCCAGCCAACGCCAACTCCGAGAGATCGACCAGGACATTGGCCGGCGGCGGTAAGAGACTCACATGCGTGCCGCCGCCAAGAGGCAGCGCACGCGGGGACGGGCGCGCCAGGATGCGCAGCGCCTCGCGCATCGTCGAAGGCTTGACTATCCTAATCATCGGGTCGGTCATCCGGGTAGACCCTCCATCCCAGGCGATCGGCCTCGGAGAGGTCGCTCTCCGAATGCGGTGAATGAGCCAGAAGCACATTCGCTTCCGCGGCCACGGAACCGTCGCCCAGTGTGAGCTGCGAGTGAACCTGTGCCAGCCTTCCGCGGTCCTTGATCACCCGCCCGCTCAGGTGCAGGTCTACCCCGAGCGGAACCGGCTTGCGGTACTTGACGTCGAGGGTAACGGTAACCATGAAGCGCGGCTGCCCACCGCCCATCACCGCTCGCCCGGCGACCTCATCGAGCAGTGAGGCGACGATACCACCGTGCACGACGCCCGGGTAGCCCTGAAAGTTGTCCGGCGCAACCCATTTCGCCTGGGCTTGGCCCGGACCCGATTCAAAGAAACTCAGCTTGAGCCCAGCTGGATTCTCCATGCCGCATACGAAACACATGCGCGAGTTCGGTTGCTTGCGCATCGGTCGACCCGCCTCCCTAGCCCGGAGCGAAGGTGTCGATGAGCAGACGGACGTCGCCGCCCACCGGGTAGAGCACCGGGCAGGTACAGCCGCGCTTCCGATACTCCTCAACCTTGGTGCGGGCCTCGTCCGGCGTGCCCGAGGCCGTGATGCGTTCGATCAACTGGTCGGGCACTAGGTGTTTGGCGCGCTCGATCTGTTCGTGTGTCGCCGGCCAACCCAAGATGGCCTGGATCTCGCGCACGATACTTTCCGCAACGCCCGAGGCCTTGGCTATGTGAGGCTGCTGCGCGAGATATTGGGTGAGCAGCCCGCGCGTCGTATCGAGCGCGAGTTCTCGATCGCGGTCCACCGAGCAGACAACCAACTGCGGCCGGTCGAGGTCGCTGACCGTCCGGCCAACCTTTGCCGCACCCCTGGCCAACAGTTCCATGGCGTGATCGTTGTATTCTGGCGGCACACAGTAGTTGAGCAGCGCTCCGTCGGCGATCTCACCGGTCAATTCCATCATCTGGTCGCCCGTCGCGCCGATATAGATGGGTACATGCCGTGGTTCCCGGCGCCCGTGTACGACGTCGAGCTCGATTCCTTCCACGTTGTGAAACTCGCCATGGAACGTCACGCGTTCCATACGCAGCAGGCGGCGCAATACCTCCACTGTCTCGCGCATGGCCACCAAGGGTTTTCGCCGTTCGATGCCGACATTCCGCGCCAGCGGGTCCCACCAGGCGCCAATCCCGCACAGGATACGATTCGGCGCCAGGTCGTCGAGGGTGAGAAACGTGGCTGCCAACAGCCCGATATTGCGCGTCCAGTTGTTGATCACTCCGGATCCGACCTTGAGGCGGGTGGTGACGGCGGCGTAGGCCGCCATGGGGACGATCGCATCCCGCACAAGCCGCGATTCGGCCTGCCACACGGCTTCGAATCCTTTGGACTCCGCATACTGACAAACCGACAAGCCCTCGCGTAAGTCATGTGCGTCTTGCAAGTAGAGCGCTACTCGCTGCTTGGCCATGGCCGGTCCTCCTCGGAGAGTGGGTGCCCTCCGCGGTGCTCAACGATTCGGATGCTGCATACCCAAGTGCAGTTTACCCAAGCTGCGCCGTCACGACAAGATGTCCCTGGCTTGCTGCAAATCCTCCGGCGTATCCACATCCAACGCAAGCGCCGCGTTGCGAACGACCACGATGTGCGCGTTTCTTTCTCGGGCCGCAGCCCAATGACGACGGAAGGAACCCGGCCCGAAGGCCGGCTCGAGCACGCCGCACGGTTGCAGCGCAAGCGTGTTGGTGCCCTCATCGCGCTGGTCGGGCGCAATAACCACGCCCGGTGCCGGAGGCACTTGGGCGAGGACGCCTCGGAGCGCGTCGGCACTCAACCTTGGCAAATCCGCAGGGACGATGACAACCCCCCGCGCACCCAGGCGTCCGGCCTCGCGGATTGCCTGAACCAGGGCCGAGTTGAGACCATCGCGTCCTGACTCCGCCAAGGGAACAACTGCATGCTGCAGCGCAAGTGACAGCACGCGCGGATCACTCGACACCACGAGTGTGCCCTCCAGCGGCGGCCGGCACGCCTGCAGGATCTGCAGCGTGTGTTCGAACATCCGCTGCACCAAGCCCTCCCGGGCGGCGTCGGAGAGGACGTGCGCCAAGCGCGACTTGGCAAGGTTGAACGGCTTGACTGGGACGATCGCCCAGATCGCCATGCTATCCGCCGGCCAGTTCCCGACCGAAGTCGAGCACGACCCGGGCGAGCGCTGCCCTCCCGCGCAGCCCGCGCATGAGCGAAGGCGCTGCACGAACACGCAGGCCCAGGGCTTCGATTTCGGCGGCATCCCCCGTATCGGCCGTGTCGATGACCAGGCCGCGCACCGTGCCCGCGTAGTGACGAGCAATCTCGCGGACGCCCGGTTCGAGACCCAATTCTCGCATCATCTTGGCGGCCGGGCCCTTCACGGCCGCGCCTCCGATGATGGGGCTGACCGCCAGCGCCGGTCGGCTTCGAACTCGCTCGCGAACGCCGGGCAAGAAGAGGATCGGGTCGAGGCTGACAAATGGGTTGGAGGGGCACAAGACCACCAGTTCCGCTCGCTCGAGGGCCTCGAGGACGTCGTGTGACGCCTGCGCCGTCTCTGCGCCCTCGAATCGAAAGCCGACCACACGCGGCTCGCACGCTCGCTTCACAAAGTAGTCCTGAAAGTCCAACTCGCCTTCGGTCGTGACAACCCGCGTCTGCAGTTCGTCATCCGTCATCGGCAACACGCGCGGCCCGACGCCCAACGCCTCCGCCAGCTCCTGCGTCACCTCGGTCAGCGTGTCACCCTTCCACAGCAATTCGGAACGCCGCAAATGAATCGCCAAGTCGCGATCGCCAATGCGAAACCACGTTGGCCCGCCCAATCGACCGAGCGCCGCGAGCACGTGGCTCGTGTCGTGCGCCCTACCCCAGCCTTGCTTGCGGTTCTCGACGCCAGCCAGGGTGTAAAGCACCGTGTCGAGATCCGGGCAGACGGTGAGACCGAGCCATTCAAAATCATCCCCGGTATTGACAACGACGGTCAGGGCCTCGGCCGCCAGGCACTGCGCCAGGCCTTGTGCAAGGCGCGCGCCGCCAACCCCTCCAGCCAAGGCAACGATCCGCGCGAATGGCATGCCGTGCGTTGACCTCTCCTGTGGTGATTCCAGCATGGCGTGTGAGCCACTCCTGAGACCGGCAGACGCTACCGCCAAACGAGGATGTCGGCCAGCGGCCGGCGCCCGGGTGCGGTCGGAGCGCGCTCGGGGATGCCGAGAAGGATGAAGGCCTGAGGTTCCCACTTGGGGGGAAGGTCCAATTCGCGAACGACGATCTCGGGGCAAAAGAGCGGACTGCACAGCCAACAGGCACCCAACCCCGCCCGGTGAGCTGTCAGAAGAAGGTTCTCAACCGCGAGTGCCGTGCTCTGAACGGCCATCGCATGTTCCGCCGCGGCGCGCTGCGCGTCGGGGTAGACCTGGGCATCCTGCAAGGTGAGGCATGCCAAGATAACTGCCGGCGCCTCGCTCAGGCGTGCCTCAGCTCGCGCGGCGCGTGCGAGGGCCTCGCCTTCTGATGCGCCGTCGGCCTGCAAATCCGTTTGGAATCGGCTGGCCATCGCGTGCGCCAGGTCGCGGCGCCGTTGCTGGTCTTCGAGCACCACGAAGCGCCACGGCTGCGCGTTGTGAGCTGAGGGCGCCCAACGCGCCGCCTCCATCAGGGCTTCGATCGTCGCGTGCGAGACGGGCTCTCGTCGGAAGTGACGCACCGAACGACGCGAGCGGATGACTTCGGCAAGCCAATTCGAATTGGCGGTCATCTAGCTGCCGAGATCCTTTCGGGATGCATCATGTGAACCACTTCTACCTCGTGGGCAGGGCGCGTGCCGCTCGCCGACCCACCGCGTGCTTATACTGGAGGACCGCAAAGGCCCTGCGCCGCGGAGCGCGTTCCCGATGCTAGCGGAACGCATCAACCTCGCGCGGGCGAAGAGATTCCGGCAGGCCCGCCTCACGCAACGCATACGGGAAACCGCGCGCGTGGATGATGGGCCGGCCTTCGTCGGCCTGGCCCATGAGCAACGAGGCGGCCGCGGCCAGTTCGTCCGCGGCGCCTATCTGGGTCACCTGCAGCGTGTAGTCGAAGAGGTCCGCGTGGCCTCGCATGTCCTGCACAGCCGGCACGCCAGCCACTCCCACGGCGATGCCCACCGTCCCATTGCGCCACGCCCGACCATGCGAGTCGTTTATGATGAGGCCCACCCGGGCGCCGCTGCACGCGTGGAATGCCGCGCGCAGCCGCTCGCACGAGGCATCTGGATTCTCCGGGAGCAGGAGCACCCACTCCTCCGCCGCGTCGTGCGGTGCGACGTTCGATCGGTCCACACCGGCATTGGCGCACACGAACCCCAACCGATGCTCGACCACAAGCAACCCGGGCCGGACGCGCAGCACCTCACGGCTCTCGCGTAGCACCACCTCTACGAAGCGCGCATCCTTCTCAGCATATAGGGCAAGGGCCTGGGCGCGGGGCGATGGCACAATGTGCGAAAGTGCCACTTGGCGTCCTTCCGCCTTCGAGACGATCTTCTGAGCGAAGATGAGCACGTCCCCGTCGATCAGGGTGAGCGCAGCGCGCGCCATGCCATCCATCGCGATGGCCACCAGGTCTGCCCCGGCCGAAATGAGCGGAATCCCCGGCAGCGCGGTCAGCCTGAGGCATGGCGCATCGCTCACCGCGGCACCCCCACGATGCGGATCCCCGCCCCTCGGACCTTGTATTGTTTGTTGATGCCAATCAAGATGGAGGTTAGCCCCTCCGCCACGGCGGCATTCTCAATAGAGCCGGCGTCCCACCCGCGCATGCCGGCCGCCTCGGCCAGCTTGAGCACCTGATCCCGCGCCGCGGGATTGTTGCCGCACACCAGCACATCGCAGTCGATCGGCTCCTCTTCATCCGCCAGATGGTCTTTGGAGACGTTCTGGAACGCGGATACGACGCTCACCCCCGCGCCAAGCGCTGCCTGCGCCTCGGCCCCGGCCGATCCGGCCGGCGGCATCTGCACCACGGTCACCCGAGGCGGCACCAACGGCACCGTCACATCCACCAGCACTTTGCCTGCCAACGCGGGGCGAAGTTCCTCAAGCATTGCACGATGGGCCTCGAATGGCACGGTCAGCACGACCAAATCGCCGGTGCGCGCGGCATCGAGATTCGCCATGCCCGAGAGCACGCCATGCCCGCCCAACCGGTCCACCAGGGACTGGGCATGCGTCGCGGCCTTCTCGGCCGAGCGCGATCCAATGATCACGCGGTAGCCCGCGCGGGCCCAGCGCAGCGCGAGGCCGGTGCCCTCCGGACCGGTGCCACCGATGACGGCGATGGTAATCAGCAAATGCTCAGGCACGGTGGCCTCCTTGTGCGTGTCACGCCGATCGGGACCTCAGGCAATGCGGCTCCACAGCGCCTGGGCCAGCTCGCGGCTGTCGCGAGTAATGTGCGTTTCGTTGAGTGTCAGTAAGTGCCTGTCGCGCATCAGCCACGCCCCATCGACCATCGAGGCCGTGACCATCGAGGATTGAAACCCGAATAGGATGTGCCACGGGAGATTGCCGGCGGTGAGGGGAGTCGTGGGTTGGTAATCCACCAGGATAAGATCCGCGGCGCAACCCTCGGCCAGACGCCCGATCGGCGCGCCGAAGTGCAGGCTGGCCAGTCCGGCATTGTTGTACGCCGCCAGTTCAATCACCATGTCGCCCGGCATCCTTCGTGGATCACGCGCAGCGAGCTTATGGAGCAGATAGGCCGCCTTCCACTCGTCCCACATGGCGTTCGAGAATCCGTCGTTACCCAGACCCACTTGCACGCCTGCCGCAAGCAGCTGCTCCACCGGCGCTGCGCCTACGCCATTGTTCATATTCGAGCGAGGTTGGTGGGTTACCCAGGTGCGCGTGCGGGCAAGAACCTGCATCTCAGCGGTATCGACGTGCACGCAATGTACCGCCAGCGATCGCTCTCCCAGAAGTCCCAGTCTCTCGAATCGCTCAATCACCCGCAGGCCGCTCTTCTCCACGCTGTCCCGCTCGTCCACCTCGTGCTCCGCCACGTGCACATGAAACCCCACGCCCGCCGGCGCGGCGGCGCGGCACCTCTCAAGCGTCGCCTGGCTCAGGGTCAACGAGGCGTGCAGCCCGAACATGCATGCCAGCCGCGAGGGCTTCGACCGCCGGGCAAATCGCACGTTCTCTTCGATGCCTTGCTGCGCGCCGACCTCGCCGTTGCGATCGGTCACTTCATAGCACAACGAAGCGCGCAGCCCAGATTGTTCCACAGCCCCGGCGATAAGATCGAGCGACCCCTCGATGCAGTTCGGGCTGGCATGGTGGTCGAAAAGGGTGGTCGTCCCGTGACGGATGGCATCCGCCAAGCAGACCAACGCTGAAGCGCGAACATCATCTGGTGTGAGCGCTCGATCGATGCGCCACCACAAACGATCCAATACCTGCGGGAAATCCGCGGGCGCGGGCCCGGGGATGGCCATGCCGCGCGCGAAGGCGCCGTAGAAGTGGGTATGCGCGCAAATGTTGCCCGGCAACAGCAACAGGCCCCCGGCATCGACCACCTCTTCGGACGCCGAACGCGCCTGCAGCGAGCCGGCCGGCGCGATGGCCGTAATGAGACCGCCCTCGATCCTCACCGTGTGCTGCGGCAGCACTCGGTTCGGTTTCTCCCAAGTCACCACGGTCGCATTCGTGATCAGCATGTCACCACCCTCTGCGTTCCGGGCGCCACATCCGTTTCCACGTTCAGTCGAACGCCGGCGCGCGGTGCGGATCGTCGAGATGAGCGAATGCCTCGGCGATGAGACGCGGGCTGGTCCGCGCCGACGAGAGCGGCGGGATCGCCCCGCGCCCAAAGAAATCAACGGCGCTCGTCTCCGAACTCGGCGTGGCTTCGCCGGACAATATCTCGCACAGCATCACCACTTTGTAAGCATGGAATGCGGCCAGCGGCGTGCCGTCGCGATTCGCATCGTACACGCCGATCAGTGAGCGCGCGGCCACGCGGAATCCACTCTCCTCCCACACCTCGCGCACGACCATGGCCGAGGGCAACTCCCCCACGTCGGCCCAGCCGCCCGGCATGCACCAGCCGCCGTCGGAGCGTTCGCGCACGAGCAGGATGCGCCCCGCGCGGAACACCGCCCCGCGCACATCCACCTTGGGCGTCGCGTATCCGGGCTGCGCCAGAAAGGCGTGTTCCAGCAATGGAGCAGCGGCCGTTGTGTTGTCGGCCATGATCTCCGCCGCCAACTCGATCAAGCGTCGGTAGCGACTTTGATCGTAGTCGTCGCGGGCGAAGTGCAGGCCGGTCTGGGCCAGCGCTTGGATTTCGCGCGCCCAGGCTAGCCAACGCGGGATAGTCGATTCGGTCATTGACGGATGCGCGGCCGGGGGCAAGGGTTCACCCCTCCCTCGCGCGGAGGACATTCTATCGCGAGATGCGCCGCTCTTCCCGCACGCGGGCGAGAATCGCCGCCGTTCGTTCGGCCAGCGTGCGGAAGGGAGCCTCACTCTCGGCCTCGCGCGCCGTCGGCTCCTTGGCGAGCCACTCCCCAACCCCCGCACTAAGCTCAGCGATTCCCGCGGGCGCGGCGCCCAGCTCGGCCAGGTAGTCGCTCAACAGGTTGTGCGCGCCCTTGCGCACAAGGACCTCCATGCCGTCCAGGATTTGGCGCTGAGGCGTCCCTTCCCAGATGGGCAGAATCATCGCCTCCCGCAACAGCCGCTCCACCGGGAACTCGGCCAGGATGCCCATGCCGCCGTGCACTTCCATTGTCCACTTGGCCATCTGGGCCGCCACTTCGGCCGTGTAGTACTTCGCCAGATGCGCGATCAGCCGGAACAAGTGGTATCGATCGGTATAGCGCGGTCTTTCCTGCCAGCACTCGTTGAGCAGGAGCACCGCTTCCCAGGCCAACCCAAAACACTGGTCGAGAAGCAGCGCGCGTTCCTCGAACTGACGCCGCAGCAGCGGGTGTTCCGCAATTGGTCGCCCGAATGCATTCCGGCGCTCGGCAAAGTGCCAGGCTTCGGCGAGGGCGCGCTGCGCGAGCGCGACGCTGCCCATGCAATTGCCGACGCGCGAGAGGTTGAGCGCTTCGAGGATCAGGTAGACCCCCTGCCCTGCTTCACCCAGCAGGTAGGCCTCGCTGTCGTGCAACTCCACCTCGCCAGTGGGCACGGAACGAGTTCCCGTCTTGTCCTTCAGGCGCCGAATGAAATAGTTGAGCGTTCCATCCGCGCGCCAACGAGGAACAAGGAACAGGGCCAGCCCGCGCACGCCGGAGGGTGCGTCCTCCGGCCGCGCGGCGACTATCGCCACGTCCGCCCCGGCGTTGCTTGCAAAGAACTTCTCACCGTTGAGCTTCCACGCCTCGCCCGCACGGCGCGCAACGGTCAGCACATGCGCACCGAGATCCGAACCCCCGCCGGCTTCGGTCATCCATGTGGCGCCTTGCCACACGCCATCGTCTCGCTGCAACAGGTGAGGCAAGAACCGCTCACGTACTGCGGGCTCGCCGTACTTCGAGAGCGGCACCGCCGTCGAAAGCGAAACGATGTAGGGGCAGTACAGTCCGGGGTCGAAGAAGGATGTGACGTAACCGATTTGGTACGGGGTAAGCAAGGAGTTGTCGGCGAAGGCGCGCCACACCGCGCCGGCTTTATAGCCCCGATGCAACATCTCCCAATACGCGGGTGGCAGGAGGATTTCGTCCACGCGGGTGCCAAAGCGATCGTACATGCGCAGCCATGGCGTGCCGGCACGATCCACGGCGGCCGAGACCTCCCGCCCGGTCCCAAGCCACCACTGCTCAAGCTCCTTGAGCGGCGAGACCTGTGCCAATGAGCCAAGTTTGGATTCGAGGAAGGCAACAGGAGAGGCGAAGAGGTTGAAATCCATGATGACCTCCTGAGGTCGATCTCCGCTGTGGGGACACGTCTGGGTGAAGGGTGCCCCGGTCGCGCGAGACCCCGGCGACCGGATGTCACTCTCGGCGCTCGCCTCTATTCTATACGATGGTGCTTCGAAGATGCGGGTGGACTCAACTTCAAACACGGAGCCCAGGCGTGCATCCTTGGGCAAGAGGCCGCCTAGTCGCCCCGCGGCCGCGGCTAGATTCGCGCAAGCCCGGGTGCGCCGACGATCCAACCGATCTCGCCCGAGGGGCTAGGAGAATGTCTTCTCGCGTGATGCGGTGTAGCTATTCGGCCGGAGGGCGCCGGCCGGGCAGCGATCTCAGCGAGCCCGAGCGCCGCCGCGGACCGCGGAGGCTATCCTGCGCTCCGAGAGGGGGCGCACTTTGCCGCGCCAAAGCGCCTGACCGCCGCGTTGCTCACGGCGATCGAGATAGACTTCCAGCCGGGTGCCGTCTGGGTCGTGGAAGTAGATCGCCCAACTGAT
>DATEAT010000198.1:0-4712 GCA_035288225.1 Anaerolineales bacterium
GACCAGTACAGGCTGAGCGAGAGCAGGACCACCCCGCCCGCCGCGAGCAGCCGCTGCGGCCCACGGATCAGGCGCGCTACAGCAATCAGCAGCGGCCAGAAGATGAACGCGGCGAAGACATTGGCATTGTTGAAAAAGCCCACCGCGACCGGCACACCCGCCCCGGTCGGCGGGGTCAGCACGTCCTTGTAGTAGACCGTGGCAAAGGGAGGTTCAAACCAGCCGGTCAGGCGTTGCGTATCGGCCGCCAGGGCGCTGAGGCCGGCCACGCCGATCGCAATCCAGGCCGCACGTCGCGGGTCGAAATCGCGCCGCCGCAAGAGTGCCGCCAGGACGAGCGCCGCCAGCATGAGTTGGCGCACATCTCGTGCACCGAATCGCCAGTCCGTTGCCATGAGCCACTGCAGACCTGCCCAGGCGGCCAGACCCAGCCACAGCCAAGCCACACCATGCAGTCGCGGCCGCTCCACGCTCGGCGTGCCGCTCATAATCAGATACACCAGCACGACCAGCGCGACCGGCTCAACCAGCGCCACCCGCAATGGATCCGGACCGAATTCCCATTGGAAGCTGGCGGACGCAAAAAGGGCAAGGACCGCGAGATCCATGCCCGTGACCGTGACCGTGCCTGCCCACTCCCGGATCCGACCCAGCATCCGCCCCCCCGCTCCGGCTCCCCTGCAACAGAACCGTGCAGTCAACTATATCACGCCCATTCGAATCGGCTGCGCCTCGGCCGGGGAGGGATTCTGCCTCTCGGGGGACTATAATGCCTGGGCACCCCGCGCACGACCCGGAGAGGAGAGAGCATGGCCCGCAGACGTATGCAGGATCCATTCGGCGCACGCGCGCTCGTCAGGCACGGCCGCGAGTCGTTTTTCGTCTATCGCCTGGATGCACTCGAGCGCCTGGGGGTGTTGCCCTCTCTCGACCGTCTGCCTTTCACTCTGCGTGTGCTGCTCGAATCGGTCTTACGCCACTGCGATGGAGTCGACATCACGCGCGACGAGGTCGAGCGCCTCGCGCGCTGGCAGCCGCACGAGGCGCAGCCCGCCGAAATCCCGTTCAAACCCGCGCGGGTTCTCTTGCAGGATTTCACCGGCGTTCCGTGCCTGGTGGACCTGGCCGCCATGCGCGCTGCCGTGCAGCGCCTGGGCGGCGACCCCGCCAAGGTCAATCCGCTCGTCCCGGTGGACCTGGTGATTGACCACTCCGTGCAGGTCGACCAATACGGCACGCCGGCTGCGCTTGGGCGCAACGCCGAAATCGAGTTCGAACGCAATCGCGAACGCTACGCCTTCCTGCGCTGGGGACAGGATGCCTTCAAAGGATTGCGCGTCGTGCCGCCGGCCACCGGCATCGTGCACCAGGTCAACCTGGAGTACCTGGCGGGAGTCGTGCTGGCATACCCCATGGGCAAGGAGAAGCACCCGACCGCTTACCCCGACACGCTGGTGGGCACCGACTCGCACACAACCATGGTCAACGGGCTGGGCGTGCTGGGCTGGGGCGTGGGCGGCATTGAAGCCGAAGCCGTCATGCTCGGACAGCCGCTGTACTTCCTCACGCCGCAGGTGGTGGGCGTGAAGCTCTCGGGCGAACTGCGCGAGGGCGTGACCGCCACCGATCTCGTGCTGACCCTGACCCAGCTCCTGCGGCGGGCAGGGGTGGTTGAAAAGTTCGTCGAGTTCTTCGGCCCGGGCCTCTCGAGCATGAGCCTGCCCGATCGGGCCACGATCGGCAACATGGCCCCCGAGTACGGCGCAACCTGCGGCTTCTTCCCGGTCGACGACGAGACCCTCAGCTACTTGCGCCGCACCGGGCGCAGCGAGGAGCACGTGGTGCGCGTCGAGCGCTACTGCAAGGAGCAGCGCCTGTTCCGCACCCAGGAGTCGCCCGAGGCGGACTACTCCGAACGGCTCGAGTTTGACCTGGCGACGGTCGAGCCGTCGCTCGCCGGACCGCGCCGCCCGCAAGATCGGGTGGCCCTCACGGAGATCAAGACCAGCTTCGCCCTTGCGCTGCGCGAGGTGTACGGCAAGAGCGAGCCCGTCCCCGTCCCCGTGCCGGTGGCCGTGGAGCCCGCCCTGGCCGCCCCGCCGGAAGGCGCGTCCGCACCGGTCGAGGCGACCGCACCCGCCGAACCCGCGCTGCCCGCCCCCGCGCTGCCCGCGCTGCCCACGCTTCCCGCGCGCGATGGGGATGTGGTCATCGCCGCCATCACGTCCTGCACCAATACCTCCAACCCGTCGGTGATGATCGCGGCCGGCCTGCTCGCCAAGAAGGCGGTGGAGCGCGGGCTGCGCGTCCCCGGTTACGTGAAGACGAGCCTCGCGCCCGGCTCGAAAGTGGTCAGCGAGTACTTGCAGGCGGCCGGCCTGCAGCCCTTCCTCGACGAGCTCGGCTTTCATCTCGTCGGCTACGGCTGCACCACCTGCATCGGCAACTCCGGCCCGCTGCCCACGGCCGTCGCCAAAGCGGTCCAGGAGAAGAATCTGGTGGCCGCGGCGGTGCTCTCGGGCAACCGCAACTTCGAGGGCCGGGTGCACCCGCTCACGCGCGCCAACTACCTGGCCTCGCCGCCGCTGGTGGTGGCTTTCGCTCTGGCCGGCACCGTGGCCATCGACCTCTCGAGCGAGCCGCTGGGTCTCGACCGGGAGGGTGCGCCCGTATTCCTGCGCGACCTGTGGCCGACGCGGGCCGAGGTGAGCGAGGCGCTGGCCCTGATCCAGCCCGACATGTTTGCCCGCACCTACGCCGACGTGTTCGCCGGCAACGCGGCCTGGAATGCCATCCCGGCCGGGGAGGGCGAGCTCTACGCGTGGGAGCGCAAGTCCACCTACATCCAAGAGCCGCCCTTCTTCGAGGGGCTGACGCTCAAGCCGGCCTCCCTGAAGCCGATCCAGGGTGCGCGCATCCTCGCCATGTTCGGCGACTCGATCACCACCGACCACATCTCGCCGGCCGGCGATATTCCCGAAAGCGGGCCGGCCGGGCAGTATCTGCGCCAGCACAATGTCAGCAAAGCGCATTTCAACTCGTTCGGCGCGCGGCGCGGCAATCATCAGGTGATGGTGCGCGGCACATTTGCCAACATCCGCATCAAGAACCTGCTTGTGGCGGGGGCGGAAGGCGGCTTCACCCCGCACTACCCGGACGCTGACCGCATGACCATCTTCGACGCGGCCATGCGTTACCAAGAAGAAGGCATCCCGCTGGTGGTCATCGCCGGCAAGGAATACGGCACCGGCTCGTCACGCGATTGGGCCGCCAAGGGGCCGCTGCTGCTGGGCGTGCGGGCCGTGATTGCCGAGTCCTTCGAACGCATCCACCGCGCCAATCTGGTCGGCATGGGCGTCCTGCCGTTGCAGTTCAACGAAGGTGAGAACGCCGCAGCCTTCGGCCTCAAGGGCGACGAGTTCATCAGCATTCAGGGGATCTCGGCGGAAATGCAGCCGCGCCAGGAAGTGGCGGTCATCGCCCGGCGCGACGACGGGACAACCACCACCTTCACCGCTGTGGCCCGCCTCGACACGCCGGTCGACGTCGTGTATTACCGCAACGGCGGGATCCTGCCGACCGTCGTGCGCCAACTGGTCAAGGCCTCCCGGCCCAAGGCCTCGCCCAAGCCGCCGCCCGCGGAAGAACCGCCCGTCGCGAGCGAGTGACACACGGCCCAGCCGGCAATGAGTCCCTCGACTCGGTTTTCTCACAGGTGGCCGCGCATTGGGCTCGCGGCCGGTGTGCTCCTTGCAAGCACGCTCAGCGGCTGCCTGGGCCCGGTCGCCCCGGACGTACAATCAAACCCGCGCTTCGCTCAGCCTTTCGCTCACGCGCGAAAGGACTGAAGGACTGCTGCCGCCGGGACCCAATGTGGAAATGCTCTGTTCCAGATTCATCCCCGCTCCAGGAGTCCACGCATGCCCCTGACCATGATCACCGGCGCTCCAGGCTGGATCGGCACTCGACTCATCCGCGCGCTTCTGGAGGGCATACCCGACGTCCCCACCCTGTCGAATCCGGATGCGCAGCGCCGCCTGCGTGTCATCCTCATGCCGGGTGAGGATCCATCGCCGCTGCCGACGTCGGACCGACTTGAACTCGTTCGAGGCGACCTGCGATTGACGGAGGATCTGTCGGAATTCTTACGGGGTGGAGAGGGAGGGGTGATCATCCATTGTGCAGGCATCATCCATCCCAGGTTGTTTATTCGCGATCTCTACACAGCCAATGTCGACGGTACCCTCAACCTACTGCGGGCGGCCGAGAGATACGGAATACGGCGCGTTGTGGTCGTCTCCTCTAACTCCCCGATGGGCCATAACCCCCGTCGGGATCACCTCTTCGATGAGCATTCGAGCTACGATCCCGACATGAGCTACGGCCGCTCGAAGATGCTGATGGAGCTGGCGGTGCGCGAGTGTCAGGCGCGCGGCAAGATCCAGACGGTCATCCTGCGGCCGATGTGGTTCTATGGCCCCGATCAGCCAAAGCGCCAGACAACCTTCTTCCGCATGATCCGGGCAGGCCGCTCCCCGATCATCGGCGACGGGCAGAACGTGCGCTCCATGACGTATATCGACAATCTGTGCCAGGCCATTCTTCTCTCGGAAGCCAGCCCTGTCGCCAACGGGCAGACCTACTGGGTGGCCGACCGGCGCCCCTACTCGATCAATGAGATCTCGGACACGGTCGAGCGGCTCATGGAGCAG
>DATEAT010000199.1:0-2805 GCA_035288225.1 Anaerolineales bacterium
CGAGGCGCGCGTGCTCCACGATCATCCGCTCAGCGCCTGGCAGTATGCCCGTTTGCAGTTCCGCTACGGACAAGGCGATGAACATTTCCGACGCGCGCTCGGGCGTCTCGGGGTGCCGCGGCGCATCGGCCAGCGGCGGCGGCCGCAGTTTCATTGGGCCCTGGCTCGCGCACTGTGGCGGGGCCGCGAGCCGGCCTGGATGTGGGCGCTGCTCGCCGTAACACAGGCGGCTCATTTCGTCGGCTCGCGTTATGAACGGACCCGGCCATGGGCATGAAATCTTCAGCCCAGCCTCCTGACCCCGCGGCCCAATCCGCACGCGTCGTGCGTCTCCGCGGCCGACCCTCCCCCCGCCCCTCCGTTACTGTGGTGATGCCGACCTACAACTCATCACGATTCGTCCTGCAGGCGCTCGAGAGCCTCTTCGCCCAGAGCCGGCCTCCCGACGAAATTGTAGTGGTCGACGACGGCTCAACAGATGATACTTTTGACTGTATATCCCCCTATCTCCCACGCATCATCTACCACCGCGAGAAGCGTCGGGGTGTCGCGGCCGCTCGCAATGCGGCCATTGCCCTCTCGAGCGGCGACTTGATCGCCTTTCTCGATGCCGACGACTGGTACCTTCCCGATCACCTGAGCCATCTCACCCAGCGGCTGGTTGGGCATGCCGAGCTCGGCCTAGTTGAGTGCGGCTGGCGCCGAGTGAACAAGGAGGGCATAGCCCTCGCCGATGTTGAACCCTGGCATTGGGTCCCCCGACTCGACATGAACGCATGGCTGCTCTGGAAGCCGGTTTTCCCGGGTGCCATGATGGTGCGCCGAGAGTGGCTGCAGTCAATCGGTGGGTTCGATGAGAGCCTGGACATATCTTCTGACGTTGACCTGACGCTACGCCTGGCGCTCGCCGGGTGTCAGGCCGATTGGGTTCGAGAGGTCAGCGTGTGCTATCGTCAGCACGCAGCCAACTGGAGCCGCGATACGGCCAAGATGGCCCGCTCGCTGGATAAGATTCACACCCGCCTGTTCCAACATCCAAACCTCCCGGCAAAGACCCGCGATATGGAGCCGAGTGTGCTGCGGAGCGCGGCGGTGTGGCTTGCGTGGCATGCGCTGCAATCCGGCCTCGCCAAAGTGGCCATCGCCCAACTTCGCCTCGCGAGCGCCCTGGAGAACGAGCCGACGGATGTTCTCGCGTTGGGTTGGCAATCGGACTTTGTCAGATTCTCCCGCCTTGCGGGGGTTCCTCCTCCTCCTCGCTCTACGACGGACACGGTTTACCGCCGGGCCCTGGGGGTGGAAGAGCACGCGTGGGCGGAGATAGAGGCTCCCTTGACAGCCTCAGCCGTCGGCTGGCTACGCAACGGGGAGAATGCGACTGCGGGGTTACCTCGATCGATCCTCGCGGACAAGGATCACGCGGCACGGAGACTCGTGAACCTTGTCCGGC
The DNA here is from genome assembly GCA_035288225.1 of Anaerolineales bacterium. Classification (GTDB taxonomy): domain Bacteria; phylum Chloroflexota; class Anaerolineae; order Anaerolineales; family RBG-16-64-43; genus RBG-16-64-43. Next base: position 1,451 of record DATEAT010000199.1, read on the forward strand.
CGGAATTAGCTCCGACGGCTGAGCCTGTTCCTCCACGCACGGTCCATCATTGGTGGGGCCATCTGACTCGCGCTGGCGTGGTCCCTGCCGCCTCGCGCGGCGAGGTTACGACTCTCCATCTCCACGCATTCGTGCAGGCACTTCAACACCGGCGATGGGGAGACGCACTTCACGCCTTGGTCCTCGCCGCACTCGGGGTGTGGCTCCCTCGTGGCGGGTCGGCCTGGGTGCGGTTCGTGCGGGCTGGTGCGCGCCGTCTTGTCTTGAGGCAGTAATGTCCACTGGCAGGGCCATCGTGCCTCGACAGGGCAAGGACGGCCCGGCCAGGCTGATATACTTGCCGGCGCTCTCCATCGCGGCCGGCCTCTCAGGGGTGGAGACGATCAACGCCGATGAATGAAGGGGATACTGGCGGCGGAATCCTCGAAACGGTCCACCGCAGCCACTACCGAGAATTCAGTGAATCCGTCCGTTCCTGCCGAGTCGAAATCCATTCGTACCTCGCGGGGGTCAGGGCCCCTCGCAGTTAGCGTTGTCGTCCCGGCCTACAACGCTGCCCGCTTCGTGGGCCAGGCTATCCTCAGCGCCCAAGCCCAGTCACTTCCGCCGCTGGAAATCATCGTCGTCGATGATGGCTCCGATGACCAGACGGTGGCCGTCGTGGAGAGGGAGTTTCCGCAAGTGCGCCTTCTCACTCAAAGCCATCGTGGAGTCTCCGCGGCGCGCAATCGCGGTTGGCGCGCGACGAGAGGCGCTTTGATCGCCTTCCTGGATGCGGACGACTTCTTCCTCCCAGGCAAGCTGGCGGCACAGGTCAGATTGCTCGAATCGAATCGCCGGCTCGGCGTCGCCCACAGCGGCTGGCTCATCGCCGACGAGCAAGGTCACGTGACACGACAGGTCACGCCGTGGGTGTATGCACCCGATCTTGATCTGGCCACGTGGGTATTGTGGAAGCCTGTCCTTCTTGGGGCGATGGTGTTACGCCGCGAATGGCTGGAGCGCGCCGGCGGGTTTGCCGAGGACCTTTCCCAGGCGGAAGACGTGGACCTCCTATTGCGGCTTTCCTGCATGGGTTGCCGCGCCGCCTGGGTCAGACAGCCCACCTTCGCGTATCGCCAGCACGGCGAGGGCACCAGCCGCAGGGGCGCCGAACGGGCGCGCGGCCTGACGACCGCGCTTGACCGGCTCTTTGCTCAGCCGGCGCTGCCCCACAGCGTCCGCCGTCTAGAGCGCAAGGCACGCTACTACACTGCCCTATGGCTGGCCTGGAGCATGTTTGAGCAAGGCAATCCCGAGGAAATGGAGCATTGCCTTGAGCAGGCAGTTCCTTACAGCAACCGCCCACGCGATCT
>DATEAT010000200.1:0-10627 GCA_035288225.1 Anaerolineales bacterium
ACCGCTGACAAAGCCGCGGTGGGTTGGCCTGATGCGATTGGGTGGAGCCTCCGGCGTGCTCATGCACAACCTGGAGGGTGTGACCCTAGAAAACGCGCGCGTGGGGTTGGCGGTGAAGGCGGTGTTTCGCCCGGCCAAGGAGCGCAGCGGATCGATCAACGATATCCGTCACTTCGCGCCCGCCTGAGCCACCGCGCAGCCCGGGGTGCGCAGGAGAGAAGAAAACGATGCGAGTGGGGCGGCGATTCCCGCCCCACTCGTGTCCTTGCAGGTCAGGGTTCACGGCGACACCCTTTGGCGAGAATTGAACAGGCAGCTTTAGGCACGGGGGGTCGCATCAATTCGCCAGGAGAATCTGAAGTGAGGAGGCGAGATGCCAACAAACGAGAAAGCCCTGGCCACGGTCATCGTGGTTGCCCGCGATGGAATGGGCGAGGCGCCGATCGAACTGCGCCACAGGCTCATCAAGAGCTACTTTGGCCTGCTCCTGCAAAACGAGATGCTCCCGCGAGCCGTCTGTTTCTATGGGGCAGGAGTCCACCTGGTAGGCTCCGCCTCTCCGGTGATCGAGGAATTGAAGGCGTTGGAGGCCAAGGGTGTTCGCCTGGTGGCCTGTTCGACGTGTGTCAACTTCTTCGAATTGGCGGATGACATTCGGGTGGGTGTGGTCGGAGGGATGGGCGACATTCTCGAAGCGCAATGGAGAGCCGATAAGGTCATTACCCTGTGATGGCCGTGAGAGCCACCCCGCTCAGGGTGTAGCATTGGGCGGCGACGTCATGCGCCAAGGAGTCCCCCGGCCGGCGGCTAGCGGCATGCATGCCCGGACACGCGGCCTGTACGATGCCCTCAGCCCGTGGTACGACTTGCTGGCGGCTGGGCAGGAGAACGCGGTGCGAGCCGCCGCCATCGAAGCGCTTGCCCTGCAGCCGGGCGAGCATGTCTTGGAGGTGGGATTCGGAACCGGGAGTGCGCTCGTAGGCATGGGCGAGGCGGTGACCGAACGCGGCAGCGTGTGGGGGGTCGATCTTTCGTGGGGGATGGCACGCGTGGCGCAGCGCCGACTGCGCGGCGCGCGCCGCACATCCTGCATCGGCTTGGCCTGCGGTGATGCGCTGCGCCTGCCGCTTTGCGCCGCGAGCATGGATGCGCTCTTTCTTTCCTTCACGCTGGAATTGCTCGAGGCGGTGGAGATCCACATCGCGCTCGCTGAGTGCCGGCGCGTGCTGCGCCGCGGCGGGCGGATGGGCCTGGTCTGCCTGTCGAGTGAGGCCGGGTCCTCCGCCGTCAACTCCGTCTACGCCTGGGCGCACACGCGCTGGCCGCGCGTGCTTGATTGCCGGCCCATCCGCCCGGGCGATTGGCTGGCTGCCTCCGCATTCGAGGTCATTGCCCGCCGACGGACGAGCCTGTGGGGACTCGGGGTGGAGGCCTTGGTGTGCCGGCGGCTGTAGCGCGACTTCGGCGGTCGGCCGCGATCCTCTACGAGTGACGATGCGGTGAACATCTCGGGGCAGGTCTCAGACCTGCCCCGAGATCTATCTTCCGGGAATTCCGGTTCAAGGGGCGACGCGGGTGAAGACGACCGCTTTGGCGCCCTCGGTTACGGGCGTGTAGGTCAGCGTCGTGGTGGTGCAGGTGAAGGGCGTGGCCGTGGCTGTTTCGCCAAAGAACGGGACCATGCCGCCCAAAGTTGTGCTGTCGCCGGTGGGCATTCCGCCCATGGTGAGAGTCATCGCCAGGTTGTCGATATTGACGTTGGTGGTCGAGAGCAGATGGCCCTCCGCAACGGTGTAGTCCGCCGTGCCGGTGCCATTAAGGCTCACCTGGATATCGAGATTGAGACCGCCGCCGAGCTGGTAATCAACCTTCAGATCATCGGCTTGGACGCCGGCGGTCCCGTCGGAATTGAACATGTAGTAAGCCGTGCCGCTGGTGCCCTTGTAGGTCAGGGTGCCTTCGCTCTGGGGAGGCAGCACGGAGGCCATGAATTCGGAGAGATCCGCCAACTCCCACGTGCCGACCAGGCACGCAGCGCCAGAGCCGCTTGCCTCTGAGGGGGCTTGGCTCTGAGGTTCAGTCGGTTGACTTGTGGGTTGGCTGTCCCCGCCGAGGAGGAAAGACGGCAGGCTGCAGGCCAGCATCGCCAGAATCGTCACCCCGAGGGCCGCCTGTAACTTCCTTTGCGTCATTCGATGCTCCATTCGTCGAATTAGCAGCGCGGGTAACCGTTGAAGAGGATTGCGGCCGTAATTATATCAATTGGCGGGCTCACACCCCAGCCTCTGCTCCATCATTTGAGGGAGTTCCACTTCCCGATTCTGATCTGAGACACTCGGTCGGCTGGCACTTTTGTCGCTGGAAAGCCCGTCCGGGAAGCCGTAGGATGACATCAGTGGGCTCGCGCAGGGAGCCGATGGATGGCATCCTTCCCGAATTTTCCGCAACTGACACAGGCAACTAGCGTAAATGAGCATGTAACCGAAGCCAATTGCCCACCGCGTGGCATCCGGTCCGCTACGGCAGGGTTACACTAGCGAGGGTTGAATTGTCCCCGGGGGTTGTCTGTGGACCGCGAACCTGACATCTGCACGACTGGAGGTTTCCATGGCTCAGCAACGTAGAACGGCTCTTGCAGGCGGGATCATTCTCATTGTGCTCGGTGTGATGTTCCTGGTCGGACAGATCGTGCCCGAGTTCTCGCGCTGGCTGCGCATCGAGTACTCTTGGCCGCTGTGGGTCATCGGCTGGGGCGCCTTCCTTTTCATCCTCGGCCTTATGACCGGTGCGCCCGGCCTGGCCGTGCCGGCGTGCATCGTAGGCGGCATCGGCGGGCTGCTGTACTGGCAGAATGCCACCGGCAATTGGGGCAGCTGGGCTTACGCGTGGACGCTCATCCCCGGGTTCGTGGGGCTGGGCACGCTGCTTATGGGCATCCTGGGTGAGAAGCCGCGTGAATCGATCACCGGCGGCCTGTGGCTGATGTTCATCAGCCTGATTCTCTTCTTCATCTTCGGTTCAGTATTCGGCGGCCTGGGCCTGTTCGGGCCGTACTGGCCGGTGTTGCTCATCGGGCTGGGGGTGGTGGTGTTGCTGCGCTCGTTCTTTAGGCGCCGCTGATCTCGTCACTGAGTTCCAATTTCTGCAGGAGGAAACAATGCGCTGGGGAGCAATGTTCTGGGCGATCATCTTGATCGTATTCGGCAGCTTGTTGTTCTTGAACAATCTGGGTGTGATCTCGGTCAACGTGTGGGCATTTGTGCCGGCGGTGATGTTGATCGTGCTGGGAGTGTGGTTCCTTCTTGGAGGCGTGTTCCGCCGTGAGATGGCGAGCGAGGCCGCTTCCATCCCGCTGGGCGGGAGCTCACGGGCGGCGCTCCGCCTGCGCCACGGGGCCGGACGGCTGACGCTCGGTTCGGGCGCGGCCAGCGGGGAGCTCGTGCGCGGCACCTTCGTAGGCGGTCTGGCGCATCGCGAGACGCGCCAGGGTGACGTGCTGGAGGCGGAACTTTCCGTGCCGGCGGATGTCTTCGGCCATGCGCCTTGGATGTGGGGACCGGGCCGGTCATTGGATTGGACGGTCGAACTCACCCGCGAGGTGCCGCTGACACTCGATCTCGAGATGGGCGCCAACGAGGCGCGCCTGAACCTCAACGACTTGCGCGTGACGGACCTGCGCGTGAAGTCCGGCGCCAGCAACACGACCATCAGCCTGCCGGCGGCGGCCGGGCTGGTGCGCGGAAAGGTCGAGGCCGGAGCCGCCTCGCTCGCGCTGCGCGTCCCGGCGGGCGTGGCCGGCCGGTTCCGGGTTACCGGTTTGACGGGCACCACGGTCGACAACGCGCGCTTTGCGCGCTCGGGCGATGAGTATCGCTCGGCGGATTTCGACAGCGCCGCCAACAAAGTCGATTTCGAGATCACCATGGGCGCCGGGTCGGTCGACATCCGCTAGCTGCGGGGCGATCGACGCGATGGCCAAGAGGAGAACAACATGCGCAAAGTGGATTTCCGTCTTCTGTTCGGCATCTTGCTTATCCTGGGGGGCGCGCTCTTTCTGCTGGAGGCGTTGGACCTGATTGCCATCGGCGGCTGGATCTGGGGGCTGGCCTTCATGGTGGCAGGGGCGGTGTTCCTGTACGTGTACTTCGCCCAACCTGAGCACTGGTGGCCGCTCATCCCGGGATGCACGCTGGCTGGGATCGGTGTGGGCATCCTGCTGGGCAGCCTCTTTCCCGTGCTCGACTTCCTGACTGGTGTGTTTGTCCTGGGCGGCATCGGCTTGAGCTTCATGCTGATCTTCCTCTCCCACCGCAATTTCTGGTGGGCGATCATTCCCGCCGGCACGCTGTTTACCCTGGCGCTGGTGACTGTAGCCGACCGCCTCTTCATCGATGATGTGGGTGTGCCCGGCGTGCTCTTCTTCGGTCTCGGCCTGACCTTCGCCGCGTTGGCGCTCTTGCCGACCGCGCAGGGCCGCATGAAGTGGCCGTGGATCCCGGCGGTGGTACTCGGCCTGATGGGTGTCGTGATGATCGGGGCCGGGATCGACAAGGCGGGCATCGCCGTGGCGGTAGTGATGGTCGCGGCCGGCTTGTATCTCATCTTGCGCACGGCGCGGCCGCGTTGAGCCGCGCAGTGCTCGCTGGAGGTGTGGAATGCAATCGCGTCTAATGCGCAGTCGCAGTGATCGCATGCTGGGCGGTGTGTGCGGTGGGTTGGCCGCCTATCTGCGGATCGACGCCACCATCATCCGCCTGCTGTTCGTGCTCATGGCACTCGGATCGGGGGCGGGTGTCTTCATCTACCTGGTGCTGTGGTTTGTCCTGCCGGCCGAAGGGGCCACGGGATCCACCAACCTCGATGCCAGCATCCGCGCCGGCGCCGAAGAGATGGCCGAGCGCGCGCGCACGCTGGGCGCCGACCTGCGCTCACCGGACTCGGGGGCCAATCGCCGCGGCCTGATGGTGGTCGGCGCAGGCCTGATTCTGGTGGGGGCGATCGTGTTTCTCAACAACCTGAACATCCCGTGGCTGGCCTGGCTGAAGGTGGACCTGCTCTGGCCGCTGGTGCTGGTCGCCGCGGGAGTACTGGTCATCGTGCGTTACCTGAGAGGAGAGTAAGCCATGGATAGTCATCACGATCGAGGCGGCCTGGTCGGCCCCATCCTGCTCATCGGCCTGGGGCTGGTCTTCCTGCTGACCAACCTGGGCATGCTGTCGACCTCCATCTGGGGAGTCTTGCTGCGTATCTGGCCCGTGATCCTTATCGCCATCGGCGTCGACCTGCTTATCGGGCGCCGCTCGCTGTGGGGCCGCTTGCTGGCCTTGGTGCTCATCCTGGCCGTCCTGGCCGGCGGGCTGTGGATTGGCGGCGTGCGCATCGGGCAGGTCCAGCGCGGGCAAGTCCTCCAGAGCGAAACTGTGAGCCAGCCGCTGGGGAAGGCCACGCATGGCGTGGTCTCGGTCGATCCCGCGATCGGAGTCCTTGATATCGGCGCGCTGGCGGCCGGTTCGTCAAACCTGGCCGAGGGCCACATTGCGCTGCCGCGCGGGGCCAAGGTGACCCAGCAGGCCTCGGTGTCCGGCGATACGGCCACCTTGAATCTGCGCATGAACGGCTCGTGGTACGGTCCGACAATCAACGTTGACGAGTCGATGAAATGGACTCTCGACCTTAACCGCGACGTGCCGCTGGACCTGCGCTTCAACGTGATCGCCGGGCAAGGATTGCTCGACCTTTCGCAGTTGACGGTCGAGGCCCTGGACGTCACCTCCGTGTTCGGCCAGACCAAGCTGACCCTGCCTGCCACGGGGAGCTTCAAGGCCCATGCGAGCGGTGTCTTCGGCCAGACGATCGTTACGGTGCCGGCGGACCTGGGAGTGAAGGCGAAGGTTTCGGCCGTGTTCGGAACCGCATCGGTGCCGCCGGATTATCGCAAGCAAGGCGACTGGTACTATTCGCCCAACTACGACACCGCCACCCACAAGGTGGAACTCACGGCCGAAGAGGTCTTTGGCCAGGTGATCGTGCGCTGAGTATGCGCAATTGCGTGCCGCCTTCTTGGCAATGCAACCGTCCGCCCACATGTGGGCGGACGGTTTGTTTTCGACTCCGGGTTCAGACGGTCGCGGGAGGCGACCGAGGGCTAGGCGGTCAGGTCGCTGGCGTGCACCGCATCGCGGCCCGGAAGCAATAGCAGGATTTCGCGCGCCACTTCCTCGACGGATTTGCCCGTGACGTCGACGGTTCGCCAGCCTTGCTGGAGGGCGATCTTCTGCGCATGATGCAATTCGCGGCGGATGCTGGTCAGCGAGGCGTACGGCTCGGGGGGAACCCCCAGGTGCTCGGCGCGCGCCCGGCGGAGCTCGAGCAGCCGCGCGGGCGCCATCATCAGGCAGAAGACGCGCTCTGCCGGCACGCGGGCGAGCGCCTGGGGCAGCGCCACCTGCTCGACGATCGGGACGTTCGCGGCGAACCACCCGCGATAGGCCAAGAAGAGCGTGGTGGGTGTCTTCATCGTGCGGGAGATGCCGACGAGCACTACCTCGGCCCATTCCAGTTCTTCGGGCTGCTGGCCGTCATCGTGGCGGAAGGCGAATTCCACGGCTTCGATTTCGCGGTTGCGCGCCTCGCTGAGTTGCTGGAAGAGCCCGGGTTTCTCCTGCGGCGAGAGGTGCAGATGGGTCGCCAGGCGGTCGAGCACCGGGCCGAGCAGGTCGAGCGCGTCGACGCCCCGGCGGCGCGCTTCTTCCAGCATGACTAGGCGCAGCTCGTCGGAGACCAGGGTGTGCATCACGAAGGAGGGTTGCTGCGCCGCCTCATACACCACCGCCCGCACCTGCGCCTCGCTCAAGATGTCGCCGCGGCGAACGATCGTTGCGGGTGCGTCTTCGAACTGGACGAGCGCCGAGCGCAAGACCCGCTCAGCGGTTTCACCGGTGGCATCGGAAACGACGAAGATCGTCAGCATCGGCCCGCCGCCCGGGCGACGGCGCCCGAATCCCTGTAGCGGGCTGCGTCGCCGATGGTTGGCCCAGGCGCGAGAGGAGGGGTGCGATACATTCTATTCCACCCGGCCGATCGCATAGAAGGTCGGCACGTACAGCACGCGTTCGCCGCGCTCGCGCGCGGTCCAGTCCAGCATCCGCAACCGCTCCCGCACCTCGGGGGCCAGGCTTGCCTGAAGATCATCTTCCAGCACGGACCATTCCATCTCGAACTCCGTGCGTGAGGGAGGCCCGGCCCACTGCGCGCCGAGGACGCCCACCTCGACTTCGTCCAGGCCGGCCAGCACAAAGAGGCGCCCCAGCTCACGGCCGACATCCGGGTTGGCGCCTTGCTCAATGAGCGCTGTGCGCTGCGCGCGTCCAATCTCCGCCAGGCTGTTGGGGAAATCTATCCGGCTGCCATAGTCCGGCTCCGCCAGGGCCAACACAAACCCGCCCGGGCGTGTGACGCGGCGCATCTCGGTCACGGCGCCGGCCGGGTCGCGGACCCAGAGCAGGAGGAAATGGCACACGCTGAGGTCGAAGGATCCGCTGCGGTAAGGAAGGGAATGGGCGTCGGCTTGCGTGAAGCAGGTGCGCGGGTCGCACAGACGGGCATAAGCCAGCCGCGTCCACTCCAGGTCGAGGCCGACGACGCGCGCCTGCCAATCCAGGCTGAGCTCGCCCGTGAGTGCTCCGGTGGCGGCCCCCACTTCCAGCACGCTCCGCGCCTGGGCCATGCCCGACCGACGCAGCAGGGTCTGGCGAAGCTCGCGGGTCCACCCCGCTTGTTGCCGAAAGCGCGCATGCCAGGTGGCAAGATCGAGCGCCACCGTGCCCCCTTACTTGCCGGCCGAGGCTTGGGCCTTCTGCCAGATCACATCCCACGGATCGTTGAGCATGTTGCCCAGCACCTGGTTGTGTCCCTGGGCGGGGAGAACATCGCCGTCGGGTTCGAGGTAGAGCCAGGCGTGGCCCGCGCCTTCGGCCGGTTTGTCGACCTCGAGCGCCACCGGGTTGAAGCGCGAGAAGGGAACGGCCAGGTCCCACACCAGCGTCAGGCCGAGGTGGGCGGCGTGGCTGCGTGCGGCCTGGAGCACATCGCCCAATCGGTCATCGCTGACGCTGAGCGATAACGAGTGGACCATCATGCCTTTCAGGCGGTCGAGCACGCTCAGGGCGCTGGGCACCAGGTCCGGTGTCAGGGTCAGGTGGACCGTGGTGTAGAGGTCCGCGGCCACCGCGTTCTCGATGCCCTTCCAGGTCTCCTTCGACTCGGGCTGAAGCAGAAGTGTCAGGTGGTCCAGCCCGGCCCGCAACAAGCTCTGGAGATACTTCGAGTCGGCAACGCGCACGCCGTCGCTGATGACGCCCGTGACCTGGCCGAGGCGCTCGGCGTGGCCGATCAGGTCGGCCAGGTCCGCCCGCCGGGTGGGCTCACCGCCCGTGAAGATGATGTGCGGGATACCGGCGGCCCAGGCCTTGTCGAGGATCGTCTCCCATTCTCCAGTGGAGAGTTCGCGCCGCACGCGGCGCACGGCTTCCGGGTACAGCTCGGGGACGTAGGGCAACTCGTAGGTTACGGCGCAATCCAGGCGGTAGGGCGCCGACAGCGGTGCACTATAGGGCGCCTGCCGCTCGAACTCGAGATAGGTCTCGGGATCGAGGTCGGGGGTGGTGCTGAGCCGCTCGATTCGCTCTTTGAGATCGCGATAGTGGGCCGCGGCCAACTTGGGGGCGATGCGGTAGCGCGCCGCCACCGTTTGCCCCACTTCGCCCTCCTCCGTGCCGCGCACCAGGTGCCAGGCGTATTCGGCCGCCGTCTGATTGAGATGCAGCACGGTCGAGGCGTTGACGATCAGGAGGCCGGCGCCGCCCGGGTCGAGGCGCAAGTGCAGGCGGTACTGATGTGGCGCATCGGGCGGGCTTTGAAAGTGGTACGTGCCGGCCGGCAGCGGGTGGATGCGGGCAAACGGGTTGTGAAAGAGGTAGCGCAGGCTGGACATCGGCTTCACCTCGATGGAACGATCGGCCTAGAGCACGGCCTGCGCGGGAGGGCCAGTGCGGGAACCGAGCGGCAACGGGTTGGGATGCTGCTTGCCGGCCTCGCGCGCCAGCGGGCAGCCGCCGCCGCACTCGTGCAACAGCGCACACGAGGTGCAGGCCGCGGGCACATCTCGCCGCTCGCGCAGCCGCCGCGCAAGCTCGTGATTCCAAATCGACTCCCATGGGCTGTCGAGCAGGTTGCCCAGCGGGTGGTAGTACGACTGGCACGGCAGCACGCTGCCGTCGGGTTCCACGCACATGTTGTAGAGCGCGGCGGTACACCCCTTGACCCCCAACTCAAGCTGCATCGGGTCGAAGTGGCAGTACTGCGTTGGCGAGTACCAGATCAGGCGCTGGCCGTGCTTCTGGGTGCGCTCGCGCGCCAGCTCGAGCAGGGGCGGCAGCTCGCTTTCGGTCAGGCCGCTGCGCACCGAGAGCCCGCTGCCCGAATAGATGAGCGCATTCAACCCGATCGTGGGCACACCCATGTTGGCCAGAAAATCGAGCAGCTCGCCCAGGTGGGTGCTGTTCTCGCGCAAGAGGGTGGTGTTGGTCATCACGTAGAGCGGGCTGTCGACGGCGTGACGCAGCCCGGCAATGGTTTGCTGCCATGCCCCGCGGCGGCCGACCATCGGGTCGTGGATCTCCGCCGAGTGCGATTCCACCGTGATTTGCACGTGGTCCAAGCCCGCGTCCACCAGCGACGGCAGGTAGGCCGGGTCGCCCAGCCGCCGGCCATTGGTGTTCATGCCGGTGATCTGGCCGTTGCGTTCGGCGTGGGCGATAAGCTGTGCCAGATCGGCGCGCAGCGTGGGCTCGCCGCCCGTGAACACGACATGCGGGATGCCCACCTGCCAGACCCGGTCGAGGATGCGCTGCCAGGCAGAGGTGTCGAGTTCGGGGAAGGTGCGCGGTCGAGCGTTGTAGCAATGGCCGCAGTCGTCGTTGCAGCGGTAGGTGAGCGCCAGGTCCATGCGGTAAGGGGCGGAGGGTGTGGCGCTGAAGGGCGCGGTCACCTCCAAATCCAGCTCGTGCAGCGGGCAGGCGCCGTCGGGCCGGACCAGTTCGTGGATCTGCGCGGTCGTGATCGCCCAGTCCTCGCGCACGCGCGAGGCGGGCACCCGGTAGCGGCCTGTGAGTTCGGCCACGGCCTGCGCCTCGCTGCGCTTTTCTAGCGCGAGGAAAGCCATGTGCACGGCCATCGGGTTGAGGTGCATCACGCGGTTGGCGTTGACGATCAGCACGCCGCTGCCGTCGGGGTCGACACGCAAGTGAACCCGGCTGCGCTCCGCCTGCGTCTGGTGGAGGTAGTGATACAGACCGGGCGCCGGCAAGTCCGGCGGGCGCGGTACAGGTCTGGCACTCACGCGGTCAAACCAGCCCACGATCGGCCTCCGCTTCTCGTGCTGCTTCCGCTAACGGCCGCCGCCGGCGCAGGCACACGCGCAGCCGGCACACGCGCAGGCGCACGCACATCCGCCGCCTCCGCCGCGGAAGCTGCCCCCGCTCGATCGCGATGGCGGCGGCACGGGGTTGGTCTTGTCGGTGATCCTGCTGGTGAAGGAGGACACGTTGCCGAGAATCCCCGCGGCAAA
>DATEAT010000201.1:0-15652 GCA_035288225.1 Anaerolineales bacterium
CGACCACCGGAGGCCCACGCGCCCCCGGGTTGCCACGTCGCCCCAGAGGCCAATGCCGCCTCGCCTCATCGCGCCGCTTGAACAGGCCATCGATTGTCCTTTAGATGCGGGTGTCTGGTCCGCGAGGCATGCGTGCGCCCCTTGCCTCGCGCACGTTCGCTGCTGAGGAGGTTAGACCGAAGCCAGCCTTAGTGGCGCGTTGCCAGAGGCTATGCCGGCAACACGCCGAGCGCCCGGCCGACGCCGGCAAAGAGCTCCAATCCCTTCTCGAGGTCGTCATGCCCATGCGCGGCCGAGATCATCACCCGGATGCGCGCCTTGCCCTTGGGCACAGTGGGGTAGCCGATGGCCATCGCGAACACCCCCGCCTCGAACAGCTTGCGGCTGAACTCCTGGGCCAGGGGTGCCTCACCCAGCATGATCGGCGTAATGGGGGTTGTGCTGCGGCCGGTATCGAATCCCAGACGCTGCATCTCGCCCTTGAAGAAGCGCGCGTTCTCCCACAATCGATCGACCAGTTCGGTGGACGACTCGAGCAGATCGATCGCGGCCAGGCAGGCGGCAACATCCGGGATGGTCATGGCCGAGGAGAAGAGGAAAGGCCGGCCGCGTTGGCGCAGCCAGTCGGCCAGGGAGGGCGAACCGGCCACCACCCCGCCCACCACGCCGAATGCTTTGGAGAGCGTCCCCACTTCCACATCCACCTGGCCGTGTAACCCAAAGTGGTCGATGATTCCCCGGCCGCCGCGGCCGAGTACGCCTTCACCGTGTGCGTCATCCACCATGAGCATGGCCTCGTGATCGTGCGCCGCCGCAGCGATGTCCGCGAGCGGGGCCACATCGCCGTCCATGCTGAATACGCCGTCGCTGATGACGAGCGCGCGGCGGAACGCAGTGCGTTGCTCCTTAAGAACGCGCCGCAGGTCGTCCACCTGGGCGTGTGCATAGCGTACAACTTTCGCCCCCGAGAGACGGCATCCATCGATGATGCTCGCGTGGTTGAGTTCATCCGAGAAGATGACGTCCTCGTTTCCGACCAGGGCGGCGATGGCGCCCAGGTTGGCGGTGAACCCGCTCTGAAAAGTGACGGTCGCCTCCGCGCCTTTGAATTTGGCCAGGCGCCGCTCGAGTTCGAGGTGCAAGTCGGTGGTGCCGGCGATGGAGCGAACCGCGGCCGGACCCACACCGTACCGCATCACCGCCTCGCGCGCCGCCTCCACCAACCGCGGATGATTGGCCAGCCCGAGGTAGTTATTGGAGCAGAAGTTGAGCACCCGCCGTCCATCCACCGTGAGGTAGGCCCCTTGCGCGGAGGAGAGCGTGCGAATGCGATTGTAGAGGCCGCTCGAGGTCAAGTTGGCGATTTCATCGTCAATCCATTGCAGGCGATGAGCCATGATCATCCTTTCTCGCGAGAGCGCCCGAGGCAGCCCGCGGACGGCCAGCGCCTGGCGCCGGCTGCCACTGCGCCGGCAGCAGCGCGCGGTCCTCAGAGTCAAAGTCCAGCCGCCGGCTCTCCGCGACAGCCTCCAGCTCGAGGGTGCCATACAGGTGCGGAAAGAGCTGACCGGGCTCCGACGGCTCGTAGCGCACCGGAGCCGACAGGCGCGCCGGATCAATGCGCAAGATCACGACATCGGCCCGGCCGGCGAAGTAGCGCTCGGCGACGCCGGCCAGTTGAGCGATCGTTGAACAATGGATGAATCCCTCCGCCGCCAACCCGGCGGGTGCGTAGACCCCGGTCGCGCGCGCCCGGTCCCAATCGGCCTGCGGGAGGAGATGATAGATGAACTGACGGGGCACGGCGTGCGGCTCACTTGGCGGAGGGTTCATCCGACGCCTCCGCCAGGGCCAGCTTCGCCTCTCGCCGCAACCGTTTGAGAGCCACCTCGCGTTGGCGCGCGGTGTGTGCATCGGGCTGAGGCTCGGTGTAAATCAGATTCACCGGCCGGCGCGCACGGGTGTAGCGTCCACCGCGCCCGGCGTTGTGATCGCGCACGCGTCGCTCGATATCGGCCGTCCAACCCGTGTACAGCGTGCCGTCGGCGCACTGTACGATGTAGCAGCAGACGTTTTCGGGCAGCTCGCGGTCGCGGTTCACGGTTTCTTTGCCGTCGAGGCGTCCTTTGCGGCACGAATGATATCTCGCTGGTCCTTCCCCAGGCCGAACATGCGGGCGAAGCTATCGCGCAACGAGGGCATCTCGGGCCCCTGGTCGGCGTGATCGTGTGAGGGGTCGCTCCGGGCTTGCATCCACCGCCGGCGGCCGTGCATGGCCTCGCGCAGCAAGGTCTCCAGCTTATCCGCGGTCTGCGTTTCATCGCCAGCCAGGATGTGGCGCAATTCCTCCAGCTGCTCAATGGCGAGGCCAAGGCGGCGCGCAAGATTCTCGCGATTGGCGGCCAGCTCCGCCGCAGCATGCGGCGCATCGAGGCTCGTGAGAAGCGAGGTGGCTTCGGCAAATGTGTCGTCGGCGACCCGCCGGCCGTCACGCCATCCCGGCGCCTCGGTTACGGCGCGATAACAGGCCAGCGAGAGTAGTAGTGGCAGGTGCCGAGTCCCGGCCATCAAGCCGTCGAATTCATCCGCATCCACGAAGAAGGTCGTGGCCCCCAGGGCGGGCGCCAGGCGCGCGGTGAACTCCAGTGCAGTGCTGTCCGATCCGCGCGGGGCCACAATGATCATCAGCGCCCGCTCGAAGAGCGGCGTGGGCGGTTCGGGGGTTGGGCTGCTTACAATGAGATAGGCGCCGACGAGATGGCGGTCGCGCGGCATGGCCTGGGCGGCCCACTCGAAGGTGGACGTCTTGAGGGGTGCGGTCTCTACCACCACCGCGTCCACCTTGAGCGCCGCGGCGATACCTTCCAAAACAGAGCGCACTTCGAGAAAGGGCACGGCCAGCACGACCAGATCCGATCCCTCACAAGCTCGCCCGGAATTGCGCTCGATGAGGTGGATTGCCCCACTTGCGAGAGCGCGCTTGGCGGCGCCCGCATCGCGATCGCACCCCACGACACGCAAATTCAACTCCGGCTTGGCCAGGGCCAACCCGAGCGCGGTGCCGCGCGTACCTAATCCGATGAGTGTCACCTTCCCGGTGGGAGAGGTAGGAGATGTCACGTTGTTCACCTTCGCGGTGGATCCCATCGCCGGCTGCGGGTCAACTTCCCCACGAGACGAGCCATGAGAAGAGGACCTGGCCGACGCCGCGGATAATCCATGAGATGGGGTCGATACCCACGAGTGGCAAGGCAAAGACCAGGACTATGAGGATCATCGGGCCGTAGCGCTGCAGTTGGTCGAAAGTGCGTGCGGCCGACCCGCGCAATAAAGAGCCCACCACCTTCTCGCCGTCGAGCGGGGCAAACGGCAGGAGATTGAAGACGGCCAGAATGATGTTGATGGTGATGAACTGGGTGAGGAAGAAGGCCGGCGTGGGCAGGAAGCGCGTGCGCGGGACGAATTCCGGCCCGACAAGGCCCAGCGCGAAGGGCAGCGCCGCCAGCGCGGCGAGCAGCAAGTTGGCGCTCGGACCCGCCGCCGAGACGATGCCCATCCCGGCCCGTGGGCCGGGGCGCAGATTGTTGGGGTTGACCGGCACGGGCTTGGCCCAGCCGAAGCCCACAGCCACCAGCATCAATGAACCGAGCGGGTCGAGATGGCGCAACGGGTTCAGGCTGAGGCGCCCCAGTTGGGCTGCAGTAGGGTCTCCCAGGCGCGTGGCAACCACCGCGTGCGCCAGTTCATGAAAGGTGAGCGCCAAAACGAGCGTGATGAGACGCGAGAGCAGGTCGGGAAGTGTGAGGCCCAGCACGCTGCGATTATACCCTGCGCGATGCTCGGATTCGGAGTCTGTCGAGTGCGGCGACGTGCGGGTTTGCCCCGCGCAGGTCCCCGGGCTATACTCAAAGGTACGGCACGCCCAGCGGTAACATGCGCGCCGAGGTGCTAATTCCCCCCGGGAGGTCACATGGACGCCAAACCTCGCCTCAATTACGGACAGATTTTCACCCTTGGCTTCGGCTTCCTCAGCACGTCGATCCTCTGGAGCGTTTACAACACCTACGTTCCGGTCATCATGCAAAGCCGCTTTTCGCTGGGAGCTGCGGCGATCGGGTTCCTGATGACCCTAGACAACATGGCGGCCCTCTTCATCCAGCCGATGATCGGTGTCGTCAGCGACCGCACGCGCACACGCATCGGGCGGCGTATGCCGTACCTTCTGATCGGCGCGCCGATTGCCGCCGTGGCGTTCGCTTTCATCCCCAACGCACGCACCTTCTCTGCATTCATCGCGGCCATCGCGGTGATGCTGCTCTTCGCGGCGCTGTACCGCACCCCGGTGATCGCCCTCATGCCGGATCTCGTCCCGTCGCCGTTGCGCAGCCAGGCCAACGGCATCATCAACCTGATGGGCGGGGTGGGCGGAGTGTTGGCCTACATCGGCGGCGGCCTGCTCTACGATGTGAATCCCGGGCTGCCCTTCTGGCTGGGTGCAGCGCTGACCGTCATTGCCATCTTGATTGTCATCTTCGCCATCCGCGAACCGCGCGAACCCATGGCGACCGCCGCGGATTCGCAGGAACTGGCCGACATGCTGCCCAGCGTGACCTTGCTGGTGGTCTCCCTGCTGATGTGGGGCCTGGGCAACTGGTGGCTGGAGGGGATACGCGGCGAGCTGGTCAAGGGCCTGGGTTACCTGGTGATGGCCGCCGGGTTCATTCTGTTCCTGGTCACCCGCCTGCGCCGCCTGCCACAAGGAAACCGAGGCTCGCTGCTGCGTTTGCTGCTCGCGATCTTCTGCTGGTTTGTCGGCTTCAACGCCATCGAAACCTTCTTCTCGCTCTACGGGGTGAACGTCCTGCACATCAAGCCCAGCCTGGCGGGGATCCTGATGGGGGTGGCCAACCTCACCTTCATCATCTTCGCCCTGCCCAGCGGTTTCATCGCCGCCCGCGTCGGGCGCCGGCGCACCATCCTGTGGGGGTTGGCGATCTTCTCGGTGCTCCTGCTCATCGCCTTCTTCATTCCGGTGATGGCCGTCATTGCCGTGGCGCTTGGCCTGGGCGGGATGGCATGGGCGCTGGTCAACGTCAACTCGCTGCCTATGGTGCTCGATTCAGCCCAACAGGATCAGGCCGGCACATCGACCGGGTTGTATTACCTGTTCTCGACGGTGGCGGCTATCGCCGGACCCATCGCCAATGGCCAGGTCATTGAGCGGACGGGCAACAACTACAATCTCATCTTCCTCATCGCGCCGTTCTTCTTCGTCATCGCGTTCTTGCTGATGCTCGGCGTCCGCCACGGCGAGGCTCTTCCCTCCACGCCCTAGCTTGCTGATGCACCGTGCCGAGCGGGGCGCGAGACGACGCGCCCCGCTCTCCGCTCCGGCCGGTGCGCAGGGGAGAAGAACAGCATGGCAGAGCTCAGCCGCGCGCAAATCTTCGATCTGCTCAACCGCCCCGGCCCGCTGTGGCTGCCTGGAGTCGATCTGACCGAGGCCGACCTGCGCTGGGCCGATCTGGGCAGCGCTAACCTGAGCGGGGCCGACCTGAGCGGTGCACAATTGCAGGCGGCCATACTCGGCACAGCCAACCTGAGCGCCGCCAAGCTTGTGCGCGCCAATTTGCGCGGCGCGGGCTTGCAGGGCGCTGATCTGCGCTGGGCGGATTTGCGCGGTGCCGATCTGGCTGGCGCGGACCTGAGCCTGGCCGACTTGCGCGAAGCGGACCTGCACGAGGCGCAGGTCACTCCGGCGCAGTTGCGGCGGGCCTCCTTCCTCCAAGGAGCCCGCGGCCAGCCGGACCTCTCGGGGTAGTTGAGCCGCTTGGGCAATTCGACCTGCTTCTCGCACGCCCCGCTCGAACATCTCTCAACCTCGACCTTTCTTCGGCTAACACCCGTGGGGTAAAATCGCGCGCATGCATCCCGTCCGACTTCGGTCCGCGCGGTGGCCATGGTTCATTCTTGGCTTTGTCGGCGTTCTCGCTGTCGGCGCAGGAGCATACCAAGTCCCGGCTGTGCAACACCGGCTCGATTGGCGCCTCGACATTGCCTTGGCCCGCGTGCGCGCCGTGCTCTACCCAGGCGATGTGCTGCCGACGCCGGTCTCGAGCGAGGCGGCAGGGGTCAGCGTCGCACCGGGAACTCCTGCCCCTCCGAAGCCCGCGCCGTTCGACGAGCCCCTCTCCACGGCGATGCCAACCGCGGAGAGTGTGAGGCTTGTTGAACCCGGGCCTTCCGCGTCGCTGCCCTCGCCTGCCTGGGAGAACCAGGATTGGAACAACTGCGGCCCGGCCACTTTGGCCATGACCTTGCGCATGTTCGGCTGGCAGGGCGATCAATACACGATCGCCGAGGCCCTCAAGCCCAACCGGCGCGACAAGAACATGCGCTGGGACGAAATGGTCTACTACGTCCAATCCCAAGCCGGCTGGTTGCAGGCCACTTTCCGCGTCGGCGGTGATATCCCGCTGCTCAAACGGATCCTGGCCTATGGCTTGCCGGTGATCGTCGAAAAGGGAACCGACATCCCGGAATACGGATGGGCCGGGCACTACCTGCTCCTGACCGGATACGACGACGACGCTCAGACGTTCGTCGTACAGGATTCCTTCGTTGCGGCCGATCAATTCGTCGCTTACTCGAAGCTGGATGCTTACTGGCAGAGTTTCAATCGTCTCTACATCCTGGTCTATCCACCGGAGGACCAGGCCAAAGTGCAGGCCCTGCTCGGTCCGGACGCGGACGAAAGTAGCAATCGCATGCGTGCCCTGGCAACCGCACAGGATGAAACTCGAGCCGACCCACATAACGCCTACGCCTGGTGGAACCTCGGATCGAATCTGAATTACTTCGACCGCTTTGCGGAAGCGGCGGCTGCCTTCGACCAGGCGCGCACGTTGGGCCTCCCCTGGCGCATGATCTGGTATCAGTTCGGCCCCTACCGTGCTTACTACAACGTGGGACGCTATCAAGAGGTGATCGATCTGGCCGATGCCGCGCTGCGCCGCACGCCCCAGCTCGAGGAGTCACTCATCTGGCGCGGCTGGGCACGGTTCAGCCTGGACGATCGCCTAGGAGCGGTCGCGGACTTCCGCGAGGCCCTCGCTCAGAATCCGCGTTCGACCGAGGCGCACGCAGCGCTGGAGTCCATCGGAGCCACGCCCTAGACCGCCCTTCGTCTCGGCAACGATGGGCAATCCGGCTCTCCTCCTCCCGGGCGATATAATCCGCGCATGTTCTCCTCTCCGCGCCTGCGGCGTTGGCTCTTGCCGCTGCTGGTCGTCGTCTTACTGATCTTCGACCTGCTGATCGCCTACCAGATCCCCTCCATTCACGATCGTCTGGCGTGGCGATTGGATGTCTATGGCGCCGAGGTCCGCCGGTTCCTTTTCTCCCAACCTGACACACTGCCCACTCCTGACCCGCGGGCCGTGGAGAGTGCGCGCGCCACGCTCTCCGCGCTCGCGCCCACGCCCAGCGCCACGGCGCAGGCCACGGCCGCCGCGCCCACGCCCTTGCCCAGTCCGACCTTTGCGCCCCTCCCGGCCGCGGTCGTGCTCGACCCGCCGCGCTACGAAAAGCAACTATTCAACAACTGCGGTCCGGCCACGCTCTCGATGACCCTCCGCTACTGGGGCTGGACGGGCAGCCAGGTTGATACGGCCGCCGCGCTCAAGCCGATGCAGAACGACCGCAATGTGATGCCTTATGAGCTGGCGCGGTACGTTCTGGACCACACCGGCTTCGCTGTCGTGATCCGCTCTGCGGGCACGCTCACCGATCTTAAGCGGCTGATCGCGGCCGGCTTCCCGCCGATCGTTGAGAAAGGCTTCAACGAGAGCGATGTCGAAAAGAAGTATGGCTGGATGGGCCATTACAACCTGCTCACGGGGTACGACGATGTGGCGGGCCAGTTCACCGTCCAGGATTCGTTCCTCGGACCGGATCATGCCGTTGGCTACGAGGCCATGCTCTCCGGCTGGCGCGCCTTCAACTACATCTACCTTGTGGTCTACCCTCCTGAGCGGCGCGAGGAGGTCGTCCGTCTTTTGGGACCCAGCGCCGATGAGGACTACAACCAGGCCCTTGCCACCGAAAACGCGCGCAGTGAAACGAGCCTGTTCACCGGCCAAGACCTCGCCTTCGCCTGGTTCAACTTAGGTACGAGCCTGGTGAATGTGAACGACTACGGCCCGGCCTCTCTGGCCTTCGACGAAGCGCGCTACGCCGGCCTGCCGTGGCGCATGTTGTGGTATCAGACGGGGCCTTACTTCGCCTACTTCTACAGCGGGCGTTACCAAGAGGTGATCGACCTGGCCGATCAGGTGCTCAACCAGCGAGACGACCTCGAGGAATCATGGTACTGGCGCGGCATGGCGCGCCTGGCGTTAGGAGAGACTCAGGCAGCCATCGACGACTTGCGCACTGCGCTCGCCAAACATCCCGGTTTCCCTCCGGCGGTCGTCAAGCTGCAAGAACTCGGCGAACTCCCGTGAATTCATCGCATGCCGGCCACATGCCCGTCGCCTGGCTCCTTCTCCGGAAGGATTCCCCCGCTCGATGAAGTCACTTGCGCGATCGTCGCTTCTGGTCGCATTCTTTTTCGGTCTCGACAAGGCCATCGGGCTGGCACGCCAGCTCCTCGTCGCGCGCCAGTTCGGAGTGAGCCCCGAGCTGGATGCTTTCAATGCGGCCAACAATGTTCCCGACCTGCTCTTCGCGCTGATCTCCGGCGGCGCGCTCTCGCTGGCCTTCATCCCGGTGCTCACCGAGACGCTCGAGCAGGAGGGGCGTGCCGCCGCCTGGCGCCTGTTCAGCCGGGTGGCCAACTGGGCGTTCGTGATCACGGCCGTCTTTTCGATTGGATTGGCGTTCGCCGCCGAGCCGATCGTCGCCTGGCGCCTGGGCGTGGCCCCTGGCTTCTCGGCCTCCCAGCAGGCTCTGGTGGCGCAACTCATGCGCCTCAACCTGATCGCGACGCTGATCTTCTCGGTCAGCGGGTTGGTCATTTCTGGGCTGCAGGCCAGGCAGCACTTTGTGCTTCCGGCTCTTGCACCTGTGCTCTACAACGTGGGTCTCATCGCGGGGGTGGTGGTGCTCGCGCCCGAGCACGGGTGGCAGGTCGGTCCGCTGCGCCTGCCCGCGTTCGGTCTTGGGATTCAGGGCATGGTGTACGGCGTGATCCTTGGGGCGCTATTGCACTTGGCCATCCAAATCCCTGGACTGGTGCGCTATGGCTTCCGCTGGTCGGCGTCGCTCACCTGGCGCGATGAGCGAGTGCGGCGCGTGGCGCGCCTGATGGGTCCGCGCGTCCTAACGCTGGGCGCCATCCAACTCGTATTCGTTATCACCGACAACTTGGCCTCGTACATGCCCGCCGGAGCAGTCTCAGCCCTTGTCTATGGATGGGTCATCATGCAAGTGCCCGAGACGGTCATCGGCAGCGCGATCGGAACGGTGCTCCTGCCACGCCTGGCCGAGCGGGTCGCCCACGACGATTCGGCCGGCTTCACTCTGGTGGTCGCGCGCGGAGTGCGCCTGATCCTGGTCTTCACCCTGCCTGCGGCGGTGGCGCTCGGCCTGCTTCTGCCCGCCCTTGTTCCGTGGGTCTTTGGCTTTGATGCCGAAGGCACACGCCAGGTGACATCCGTGGCTCAAATGTTCCTGGTGGGTTTGGCCGGCCACGCGCTGCTCGAGATCGCGGCGCGCACCTTCTACGCCCGACAGGATGCCCGCACGCCACTCACGGCTTCGCTGCTCAACCTCGCGATCTTCCTGGCGCTGGCCCCGCTCCTTGCACGCTGGCTCGGGGCAGCGGGAATCGGGCTGGCCAATTCGCTCAGCTTCACGTTTGAGGCCCTGCTCCTCCTGGGTTGGGGCTGGCGGCGCGGCCAGCGATTCGCTGTTGGCGATGCTCTGGCACGCGCGGCGCTGGCGGTCGTGGCGGTGCTTGCCATCGGCTTAGGGGTCATTTGGCTGGCGCCCGGCAGTGTGCCGGGGGCATTGGCCGGTGCGGCGCTCAGCGCGGGAGGAGTCGTACTCATCGCGGGGCGCGAACTGCGGGCGTGGGCCAGCGGTTGAGGCTAGACACCCGCCAGCAGCCGATCCACGGCGGCGGCCAGCTCTCCAAGATTGGTCACGACGAACACTGAACCGCATCGCTCCGCATAGCGATGCATGTCGCTATCGCCGGTGCCCCACAGCGGGCGCGGCTCCGGCGTGAGCCACAATGCGCGCCGGCTGCGGCGCACAAACTTGTCGAGGAGATCCAGCCGCGGCTCATTGAAGTTGTTGCGTCCATCGCCCACCACAATAAACGTGGTGCGCGAGTCGAGCAGGGCCAGGTGGCGGCGGTCAAAGTCCTCCAGGCTGCTGCCCAGGTCGGTATTGTAGTAGCCGGCCGGCATGCGCGCGAGTACCTGCGCCACGGCCTGGTGGGCCTCGCCGCGCGCCAGGTCGGGCGAGATGTACTCCAGCCGGTCGATGAAAGCGAAGGCGTGCGTCTTGCGCACCTGGTCTTGCAGTGCATGTAACAGGCTGAGCATGAGCTCGGAGATATGCCGCATCGAGGCGCTCACGTCGCACACCACCACCAGCTTGGGTTTGAGATGCCGATCGCGATGCCGCAGCTCCATCGGCACGCCGGCGTAGCGCAGGTTGGCGCGCAGCGTCGCTTTGGCATCCAGTTGGCCGCTGCGGGCATGCTTCTGGCGCAGTGCCACGGTGCTGCGCAGCCTGGCCGCCAGGCGGCGCACCTCATGCCTCAGGCGCGCCATATCCGCCTCGCTGAGTCGGTCGAAGGGCCGCGCCATGAGGGCCTGCACGTCATTCGGCCGCGGGCGCGCCGCCATGTTTCCCGCCAACTGTTGCCCGGCGTAGCTCAACAGCTGCCCTTCGAGCGCGCGCTGGCTGGCGTCGAGTTGCGCGCGGATTTGTTTCACTCGCTCATTCTGCAGCCCCAGCCGCAGGAGAGTTTCCTCGAGTTCGGCTAATGTCTCTTGCACTTCGCGCAGGCGCAACGCGCGGCGCATGCGCTCGATCATCCACTCGCGATAGCGCAGATCATCCACTTGCTGCAGGCCGACCGCCCGACCAAGCCGCTCCAATTCCTCGGCGCTCAACGGTTCGCCGCGCAGGAGGCGCTCGATCGTGCGCCGCAGTGACTCGCTAAATTGGCGCAGGGCTTCGGCCAAGAGTTCTGCTTCCTGAGGGGAGAGATCGCCGGCCACATCGGGCAGTGAAGGCACGGCGGCATGGTCGAAGAAAACGGGGAAGAGCTGGTCGAAGATCGCCAACCCGCGGCGTTCTTTGATCAGCGCCGCGCGCAGCGACACGCGGAAACGGTTTCGGTCGCCCACACCCGCGGTACGCACGGCGCGCAGGCCATCCGCGCTCTCAGCCAGGCTGACGCGCACACCACTGGCGCGCAGCGCGCTGATGAACTTGAGAATGCGTTCTTCCATCTGTGACTCCCGACGACGGCCCGCGCTAAGCGTGCCCCGCCGCCCCGCCAGAGGCGGGCGCACGGCGCGGCATGGCAAGCAGAGTCTGCGCCCGGCGCAGGTCGGCCTCGTGTTTAAGCAGAACGGTCAGTGTCCGTTCGAGCGTCTCTGCGTCCAGCGCGTGGGCATTGAGCGCCACCAGCGAACGGGCCCAGTCGAGCGTTTCGCTGATGCTGGGCGCTTTGCGCAGCTCGCCCTGGCGCAGGCGCTGCACCAGTTCCACAGCCTGGCGGGCCAAATCCTCGGCCAGCCCCGGCACTTTGAGCCGCACCACGCGCAGCTCCTGCTCGAGGGTGGGATAGTCGATGAAGAGATAAAGGCACCGCCGCTTAAGGGCTTCGCTCAAGTCGCGAGTGTTGTTGCTGGTGAGCACCACCAGCGGCACATGCACCGCGCGCAGCGTTCCCACTTCCGGGACGCTCACCTGGTAATCGCTCAACACCTCCAGCAGGAAGGCTTCGAACTCCGCATCCGCGCGGTCGATCTCATCCACAAGTAATACCACCGGCTCCGGCGAGAGGATCGCCCGGAGCAGCGGCCGCTGCAAGAGGAAACGCATCGAAAAGAAAACGTCCTCCTCGCGGCTCAGCCGGTCGGCCGCCTCGCCCAGAGTCTTCGTCCGGCGCAGAGAGGCTTGCACCTTGTCGCGCAGCAATTGGGTGTAGAGAAGCTGCTTGGCATACTCCCACTCATAAAGCGCTTTAGTCTCATCCAGGCCTTCGTAGCACTGCAGGCGGATGAGTTCCCTCCCCAGCGCGCCGGCAACGGCTTTGGCCAGCTCGGTCTTCCCGACGCCTGCCGGGCCTTCAGCCAGAATCGGTTTGCCTAATTCCTGGGCGAGGTAGGTGATCGTGGCTATTTCGTCGCCGGCAATGTAGGTTTGTTGGCTAAGGGCCTGCCGGACCTGATCGGGAGATTCGAAGCGTTGTGTCATGAATAGCGTCCTCCGGGAAAATGGACGACGACGGACCGCGGTGAAGCGTGGCGTAAGCCACGAGGCGAGGCGGCGGGAAGTGGGCCACTGGGTGATTATACGGCGGGTGGCCGTCACGCTTTGCGGGAAAAGAAACGGGGACACGGCATGCCGTGTCCCTGTCGTGTGCGTGCAGAGGAGCCTTACGGAGTGGCCCCCCAGCGCCCCATACCGCGGGCGCCCATGCGTCCCCCAGGCTGCCCGAAGGCCGGCCCGGTCGTAGTGCGCTCAACCATGAGCGGGATGCGGGTCTCCATTTGCTGCAGCATGAGGTCCGCTTGTTCCTGAGTGATCGTGCCGGCCTCAACAGCCGCAGACACTGCTTGCTGCTTGGCCTCGACGATCGTGGCTACAAGCACCTCCTTGGTGATTCCTTTTTCCGCCGCGATGGACACGAGCGATTTGCCGCCCAGGCGCTCGGCCTGGATCGACTCGTCATCCATGCCCAGCAGCTGCGCGACCGCATCCGGCAAACCGGCCCACGTGACGCGCGCACGGCCCACGCCCATCCCCGTGCCATCGCAGGCACCCCACGTCCCGGGCGGGGTCGGGCCCGCAGCCAGAGCCGTCCCAACCATCGTCGCCGCCAGGGCGGCCACTACAACCGACACCACAATCAACTTCTTCATCTCGGGTTCTCCTTTGTTTTCGTTTGTATTCGCGCACCGCCGATGCGGGCGCCGTCTCTACGTGCAAAGTCACTCTACCCACGCCAAGTGGATTTCTTGTGAAGAGGGTCTGCACTTGGCGTGAATTGTCGGGGGGTCATTCGTTCCTTCAACCCGATACGCAGCGCATCCGGCGAGAAGGAATCCGTCTCGAGTTCCATGATGGGCGTGATCGGCGAGGTGTCGGCGGGGAGATCGAACTGCGCCAGCAGTTCCGCATGCGCAGTGCCGTAGGACTCAGCCACACAGGCAGGCGACATCCTGGACAGCCGCGATGGCGCCCAAAAAAACCGCGACCACGCTGCGATGTCGCCCGGGCTGATTAGTGTTACGGACGCTCGGCGGGTGTTGCCGGTCGGGGAAAAGGCAAGAGGGCAGGTACTCGGCGCCGGTATGCCTCATAGGCCATGCCGAACTCGCTCACAAGTCGACGCTCCTCAAACCGCAACCCGATCAGAATGTAGGCCGTCAATCCGATATTGAGAGCGAGCAGGCTAGATGTCATGAGCGGAATCAGCCAGAGGAATAGCAGCCCGGCCGTGTAGAGCGGGTGGCGCACCCAGCGGTACAAACCCGTGACGACCAACTGCCTTTGGCTGTTTCGGGCTTCGCCGAACTGCCGCAGGCCAATGAAGTGCCACACATCCGTATGCAAGAGGCCGACGACGAGCAGTATCCCCGCGCCAAGTTGTCCGAGCACAAGCAGCGCCGCCCACGGCCACGGCGCACGATACAAGAGTTTGCCTGGGTCGAGTGCCGGCACCGCCAGCACGGGCAAGAACGTGAGCCCGGCGGAGACGTTGTACATCACCCGATACCAGCGATCGGCGCGTGGGCCAAGCCGGTCATGAACGAACGCCTTGACCGGTGGGCTGGCGAGCGCGCTGTGCAGCACGCCCCAGAGCGCCACGGCAGTCAGCGTCATCCATGGCCCGCTCATCGCCCCGATTCTCCCTTGGAAGGCAGGCTGGTCTTCTTGCCCCCCAGCAATTCACCGATCCGCGGCACGAGCGCATTCCAAATCGGACAGCGATCATAGACGGCGCTGAAAGCCACGAGCGCTCCGACTAGAATTAACATCCAGGCTCCGTCCAGCGAGAGACCCTCCCCGGCCAGCACGGTCCCTACACCCAAGCGCAGTATACGATCGAGCGCTGCCGGGCCGCGCCGCGCCTTAGGCGGCACACCGCGGGCCGCATCGAAGAGCTCGGCCAATTGTGCCTCCGGCTGTGCGCCGATCCGGCGCGAGGTTTCCTGGCCGTTGCGGTAGACGATGAGCGTGGGGATCCCAAGCACGTCCAGCGCACGAGCCAACTCCGGTTCTTCATCCGCATTGATCTTCCACACATCCACAGCTCCGGTGTGGAACTTGGCCAAGCGCTGCAATGCCGGTGCGATCATCCGGCAGGGTGCGCACCACGGCGCCCACACGTCGACTACGACCGGACGCGGGTTAGCCTTCACCTTGGCCAGAAATTCTTCCTTGTTCATTGTCACCTCTGAAACCAAAGCCGGGATGCACTCTCATCCCGGCCACAATCGAAGAAAGTTGCCCGGCGTGTCTAGGCGCGATTGGTGCGCAGTCTGAGAACGGCATACAGCGGGCAAAAACCACTGAGGCCGGTGAGCAAGGGCACGAAACCCACGATCTTGAGGAACACACCCCAGCCGCCGGTCACCACGCCCGCCCACCCCAGGTACAGTACGGCGATTCCCAGCACTACACGGATCACTCGATCGATACCAGACTCGTTTGCGAACTTCATCGGCGGTCTCCTCGTTGAATTGGATGTGCCCGTTAGACGACGGCGGCGCCGGGAGGTTACAGCCCAGGCAAAATGAACAGCGCGAGGCCTGAGCGGCCTCGCGCCATCGCGATCTGCGGGTCGTGTGTCCCCGGCCCCGTCACGGCATGCCGCGTGCGGACCTGCGCGCGGCCAATGCCTTCTCGAGTTGGGCAAACAACGCGCTGCGCCGGTCCACCGGGATACCCTCGTGCTGGGTTTCCTTGAAGAGGACGATTGTCTGGCGGGTAGTATCCAATACGACGTGGCAATTCCGGCAGGTGGCCAGATGCTCCTCCGCATCGACACGCAGCTTCTCAGTCAGCCCGTTGTCGATGTAGTCCGACAGATAATGGATGAGTTCTTCGCAATTCATGGTTCGCCTTCCTCTTGAGCGGCGCGCGCGCCAAAGTACTCGGCCAAACGCTCGCGCAGCAGCAAACGGGCTCGATGCAGCCGCACCTTGATCGCACCCTCTGAGATTCCCAGGCTTTCGGCTGTCTCCTGAGTCGAAAGCTCTTCCACATCACGCAAGATGAACGCAGCGCGCAGGGTCTCGGGCAGCGTGGCAATGGCAGCTTCCAGTTGCCGGTGCCCCTCCGCGTCGAGCAGCATCTCTTCCGGGGTTTGATCCCACTCGACGAGTGCACGCGGCAGCGGGGGCTCGCCGGGCTCGGGTTCATCCGGCGGCAGTGGCTCGCTCGGCCTCGCGCGCAG
>DATEAT010000202.1:0-3339 GCA_035288225.1 Anaerolineales bacterium
TGCGTTCGAGCGTGGCCGCCCCGACCACCACGATGACGGCCTCCGGCGGCTCGAAGAGCAAGTAATCGCGAACGATTTCCTCTTCGGCGGAGTGAGCGCTCAAGCTGTACGTTCCGGGCAGGTCCACCAACTCCAGGGTGATCTGACCAAAGCGTACGAGTCCGCGCTTCTTCTCAACGGTTTTGCCCGGCCAGTTCCCGACGTGTTGGTCGAGGCCGGTCAGGCTGTTGAAGACGGTGGACTTGCCAACATTCGGCTGGCCGGCGATGGCAATACGAACCGTCCGGCCCGACGCCTCGCTGCCGGCGGGCGTGCCCCCCCGCTCCAGGTATCCTCGGTCGTCGAGGATATGCACTTCGGTCGCAGCCGGAATCTCATTTGCCGGCGAATGGCACGAAGCGCGAAAGGCGGGCCTGAACGCCGACCGCTTCACTCGTGCCCGGCCTTGGCTGGCTCGACAACAACGCGGACTTTGGCCGCCTCGCCGCGGCCAAGGGCCAAACGCGAGCCCTGCACGGCCACCAGCAAAGGGCCGTGGCTTGAATTGCGCAGTACGGAGACGCGGGCCGATGGGACGAGCCCGAACTCCGCCAAACGCTCGCTCACCGCGCGGCCGCCTTGCAGCCCGAGAACTAGCACCGTCTGACCCACCGCCACCTGACTCAGCACGGTTTCCGCGGATGCCCGAGGCGGCGTCATGCGTTGCCTCTGTGCACCGGGGCGCGCCGGATGGCACATTCTGCGCACAGTCCGTAAAGGACGAGCGAAGCATCGAGGACCTTGACCGCATGCCGCCGCGCATAATTTCGGGCTACGGCCTGCACCTGCGGCGCATCGAACTCCAGCACGCGCTGGCACTGCGTGCACAGGAAGTGGTGATGCCCGTGGGCGCCAGCCAGGTCGAAATGATCGTGACGCCCGTGGCCGCGAAAGCGGCGCGGCTCCACCAGGCCATGCGCCTCAAGCCAGTGCAGCGTGCGATACACAGTGGTCAGGTTGAGGGTCGAATCGCGCCGGGCGGCGCGGGCGTGCACCTCTTCAGCCGTCGGATGGGCTGGCAGCGCGGTCAGGGTCTCCAGGATCAGCCGGCGCTGCCCAGTCATGCGTCCGCCGGCAGCGCGCACTCGTGCACTCGCCCGTTCCAACAAGTCGGTCATGGGGAACTCCTAATTGCAAGTTACTTGCAGTAATGGTATCCCCTGAGGGCCGGCTGGGTCAGTGACATGCATCCCCCCCGGCAGGTGATAAGCATCATGCCGAAGGCGGCGCGCAGGGCCGCTGTGCTACAATCCGGGCCGCAATGGGCACGCTCTTCCTCGTAGCTACCCCCATCGGCAATCTCGAAGATGTCAGCGCGCGCGCGCTGCGCGTGCTGCGCGAGGCCTCCCTGGTGGCCGCCGAGGACACCCGCGAGACACGCAAGCTGCTTTCGCACTTCGACTTGCACACGCCGCTCATGGCTTATCACGAGCACAACAAGCTCACCCGCCTGGCGGCGGTTTTATCGGCCCTGGCGCGCGCGGACGTGGCGTTGGTGAGCGACGCGGGCACCCCCGGTTTGAATGACCCAGGCTATGAGCTGGTGCGCGCCGCGCTGGCCGCGGGTCACATAGTGACACCGGTGCCCGGACCCAGCGCACCGATCGCGGCGCTGGTCGCCTCCGGCCTGCCAACCGACCGCTTCTACTACATGGGCTATCTCGAGAGACGTGCGGCCGCGCGGCGCAGCCAACTGGCGGCCGTGGCGGCCCTCCCCGTCACGCTGGTGGCACTCGAAGCCCCCCACCGCCTGCTGCCGGCGCTGGGGGATATCCGGGAAGTACTTGGCGACCGGCAGATGGCGGTAGCGCGCGAACTCACCAAGCTGCACGAGGAAATCATCCGCGGCCAGGTGAGCGATGTGCTGGCGCACTTCGAACGCCAGGCGCCGCGCGGCGAGATGACGCTGGTCATCGCCGGCGCGCCGCCCGTGGCGCCGGCCGCCTGGGACGAATCGCGCGTGCGCAAAGAGGTGCAGGCACGGGTGGCCGCGGGCGAGACCGCGGCGCATGCTGCGGCTGAGGTGGCACACCAATCCGGCTGGACTCGACGCACCGTATACCGCCTGGCGACGACCGAGGCGCGGCCGCAGTCGGGCAAGCGCACCGCCAGGGCGCAGGAGGGCCAATGAACCTCGACGACCTGCCGCGAATGAAAGAACTCGACGCGGGTGGAATGCTCGGCCATATCGACCGTCTGCCCGACCAGCTCGAGAGCGCCTGGCAAGCGGCGAGAAAATTCCCGCTCGAGATGACCGGTGACGGGATTCGCCACATCCTCCTGGCCGGCATGGGCGGCTCGGGGATCGGCGGCGCGCTGCTGGCCGCCTATGGAGACCACATCGGGACGACGCCGATCACTGTGTGGCGAAATTACGGGCTGCCGGCCTGGGCTCGCAGCCGCGATACGCTGGTCATCGTCGCCTCGCACTCGGGCGACACCGAGGAGGCGCTGTCGGCCTATTCTGAGGCGCGTCACCGCGGCCTGCCGGCGCTGGCGATTACCTCAGGCGGGCAGCTTGCCGCCGAGGCGCAGGCAGCATCGCTGCCGCTGTGGCGATTCACCTTTCGCGCCCAGCCGCGCGCGGCGGTGGGGTTTCTCTTCCTCTTACCCATGGCCTGCGTCACCCGCCTGGGGCTGATGCCCGACCCTTCCGCGGAGCTCGCCGCCGCGCTGACCGCGATGCGCGATCAGCAAGCGCACTTGCGCGCGGAAATCCCCGTGGTCCACAACCCCGCTAAGCGCATGGGCGGGCAATGGATGGGACGCTGGGTCGCGGTCTATGGATCCGACCATCTGGCGCCCGTTGCCCGACGGTGGAAGACTCAAATCGCAGAGATCGGGAAGGCGTGGGCGCAATATGAGGAGCTGCCCGAGCTCGACCACAACTCGGTAGCCGGCACGCTGCAGCCGGAGGAATTGACCGGCCATTACATGCTCATGTTCCTGCGCTCATCGCTGGCGCATGCTCGCAACGATTTGCGCGCGCGCATTACGCGCGAGTTGTTCATGGTCCAGGGATTCAATACAGACGAGTACCAAGCCTCGGGGCCGAACGTGCTGGCGCATATGCTGACCGCGCTGCACTTCGGCGACTACTCGGCGTTCTACCTGGCCATGGCCTACGGTATCGACCCGACACCGGTGGCCACGATTGTCGAGCTGAAGTCGCGGCTGGCGGGCGCCGGGGGCTGACGGTTTCAAATGCAAAGGCACCGATTGCTCGGTGCCTCAGGCGGAGAGGGCGGGATTTGAACCCGCGGAGCCTTACGGCTCACGCGCTCTCCAGGCGCGCGCGTT
>DATEAT010000203.1:0-4295 GCA_035288225.1 Anaerolineales bacterium
AGGCGTTCACCCTGGTCATTGCGGTGTTCTACGTCGCCGTCAATCTCCTGGTCGACGTGCTGTATGCGTTTCTCGACCCGCGCATCCGGTTGAGTTGATGATGCAGACGACCGAGGTCATACCGCTCGCCGCGCGGGCACGGTCTTCCAACCCTTACTGGGAAGCCTTTCGCCGTCTGCGCCGCAGCCAACCGGCGATCGTCGGTGCCACGATTCTGGCTATCCTCGGCTTTGCCGCCATCTTCGCACCGGTGCTCAGCAAGTACGACCCCACCCTGCCGCTCATCGGAGTTGAGAACGTCACGAAGCGCGGAGCTCCGTGCATTCACCTGCTGGGCTGCCCGGCCGATCAGCCTGAGCACTACTTCGGCATCGACGGAAACGTGCGCGACGTCTTCAGCCGTGTCCTCTACGGCGCGCGACTTTCGCTCATCATCGGCCTGACAACGGTCTCGTTTGCGATCGTCATTGGCACCACGCTCGGACTTCTGGCCGGGTATTTCGGCGGCCAAGTCGACAACATCATCATGCGGTTTATGGACGTCCTCCAGGCCTTCCCCAGCTTGTTGCTGGCTATCGCGATTGTGACCGTTCTCGGCCCGGGACTCATTAATGCCCTGCTGGCCATCGGCATCATCGAGATCCCCACCTTCGCGCGGGTGCTTCGCGCGAGTGTACTCTCGATCAAGGAGCTGGATTACGTCTCGGCCTCGCGCGCGTTGGGAGGGTCGAGCCTGCACATCATGCTGCGCCGCATCCTACCCAACGCACTCACGCCGCTTATCGTTCAGGGCACGCTGGGGATCGCCACCGCCATTCTCGATTCCGCCGCCCTTTCGTTCCTGGGCCTGGGTGCCCAACCCCCAACGCCCGAATGGGGCCTCATGGTGGGCCAGGAATACAAGAACATCTTCAACGCACCCCACCTCACCTTCTTCCCGGGCATCGCGTTGATGCTGACCGTTCTTTCATTCAACCTACTTGGGGATGGGCTGCGCGACTCGCTCGACCCGCGCCTCGCTCAAAAGGGGTTTGAAGCACGCGTCTGAACCACTCGCCTCTCAGACGCTGCTGCGTTGGGATCCCACTCTGAAGAGGGCATAGCATGCCTTACGGCCAGCCGCGGGCGCATGGCCTGCGCTCGGACGCCCGCGCTCGGCCGAGAACGTCGCGATCCTCAGCCCGAAGACGGGGTTCTCGCGCACGGTATGCCTTCACCAACTCGGACACGTCTCGTCGTGCCCTGAGTGTTGGCCACCGCGTGCCATCACATCACGGCCAAACGCATCGCAATCAGAGATAAGGCTGCCCCCCTTGGGGCAGCCTTATCTCTTTCTCTCCCGATCCTGGTCGGGCTTTCTTGGCCCCGGGCTACGCTTGGGGCGGGGCAGAGTGCCGCGCACGCCAACCGTGCAACCGCTCAGTCCCTTGAGTTAGGCGCCGCAGGTTGGGTCGCAGCGCCCAGACCAAGGCACCCTCCGCTGCCAGGGCGAAGGCGGCGTGCGCCCAGGGTGAAAGGCCCAGCACCGCGCGCAATGTAAACAGGGCAAACGCAAGCGCGCCTACCGACAACGTTGTCACCGAGGCATAACCCACGAAGTAGAACACAGCCGCCGCCAGCGGGACGATGATCAACGCGCTGGGGGCCCAAAACGCGAAGGCCGCACCGACCGTGGGCGCGCCACCTGCCCCACCGCGGAACTGAAGCCGCCGCCGGCCTGTGGAGTCCACAATCCTTTCGACGAGGAAGAGCGAGTAGTTGTGCCCCAGGACGGAGGCCAACCCCGCCAAGACCTCGATCCACGGATGGGCGACCACCAGGCTGCGCGCCAACCACACGGCCAGTGCCCCCTTGAAGATGTCGAGAACCGTTGTGAGCAACCCGACTCCCAGGCCCCCCGCACGCATCGCGTTGGTGCCGCCGGTGCGGCCGCTGCCTACCCGGCGAACATCCTGGCCGGTCACCAGACGGACCACGAGCAATCCGAAGGGTATCGAACCGAGAAGATAGCCGAGCGCACAGGTTACAACCGCAATGAAAACCGTCATGGGGCCTCTCGGGCAGCGGGCTTCGAGCGCGTCATCATACTATGCTTAACCCGCAACACGCCGGGCGTGACGCGGTGCGCGCCGCATCAGCCGCGCCGCCCAGCGATTTGGAGCGCCAGCCAATCCTGATCGACCGGCAGACGCCGGATGCGCACCCCACAGGCGTTGTATATGGCATTGGTGATCGCCGGAGTGGTGGGGATGCTGGTGATCTCACCGATGCCCTTGGCGCCGTACGGCCCGGCGGCCACCGGGTGCTCGACCACGATCGACTCGATGAACGGCGTTTGCACAATGGAAGGCATACGATAGCGCGCCAGCCGGTCGGAAAACACACGGCCACCCTCCACGATGAACTCCTCTGTCAGCGCATTGCCGAGGCCCATGATCACGCCGCCCTCGACCTGGCCTTGCACTCCGAGGGGGTTGAGCGCCCGGCCCACGTCGGTGGCAGCGATGACCTGCACTACGCGCACCTCGCCCGTCTCAAGATCGACCTCGACCTCGGCCGCCTGGGCGGCGAACGAATAGGCGAAATGGATCTCGCCGCCGGAGCCCAGCGCCATCGTTGGCGGTGCGTGATACTCGTACGCCGCCCGGGCCTCGCGCCCCTCGGCACGCATGAGCGCTGCCACCTGCGCCATGGGAAGACGCTGCTCACCGATCAACGCCGCTCCATCTGCGAATCGTATTGCCTCGGGAGGACAATCGTAGCGTTCGGCGAGGGTGGCTGACGCGGCCCGCCGCAGCACGCGCGCCGCATTCAGCACCGCATTGCCGGCCACGAACGTCTGGCGGGAGGCCGTCGTCGGCCCGCCATCCGGCGTGCGGTCGGTGTCGGAGAGCAGCACCCGCACGTCGCGCCCAGGCACGCCTAGTTCTTCGGCGGCGATCATCTGCAGCACCGTCACCAGACCCTGGCCGATTTCGGCGGAGGCGGTGCGCACCTCCACGCATCCATGCTCGTCGAGTTCCACCTCCGCCCCAGCTTTGTCCTCCGCGCCGCTGCCCAACCCTGTATTCTTGAAGGCTAAGGCGAAGCCCCATGCACGGCGGCTGGCCGGCCGCCCCTCAACCATTTGCATAGTGAAAGGATGTGTGCCGCCCCGCTGACGCAAACGGGCATCCACTCGGTCGATGCACTCGAGCAGGCCCACGCTTTCGTGCAAGACCTGTCCGGTGCTCGTGCTGCTGCCGACCCTGAGCGCATTGCGCCGGCGCAGGTCCACCGGGTCGAGCGCCAGGCGCTCGGCCAATTCGTCCATTGCCGATTCGATGGCGAAGCACGATTGGGTGACGCCGAAGCCGCGGAACGCGCCGGCCGGAGGGTTGTTGGTATACATCGCGAAGCAGTCGGCGCGCACATGCGGAACAATGTACGGCCCGCTGGAATGGGTCGTGGCACGGGTCATCACCTTATCACCGAGCGAGGCGTACGCGCCGCTGTCGCCGTACAGCTCGGTCTCCACGGCGGTGAGAGTCCCGTCGCGCTGTGCCCCGATCTTCACGCGGATCTGGGTTGCATGACGTTTCGGGTGCACCAACAGGCTCTCGTGTCGGTCATAGAGCACTTTGACCGGCAGGCCCGTGGCGCGGGCCAACAGCGCGGCGTGTATCTGGCCGGCGATATCCTCCTTGCCTCCGAACCCGCCGCCGATCAGGGTGCCGATGATGTGGACGCGATCCGGCGTCACCCCCAAACAGGCCGCCGTCTGATCGCGGTCTGCATACGGGATCTGCGAGCCAACAAAGATCTCGATCCGCCCGTCGTCCGTGGGCCGGGCCAGGCTGCACTCAGGTTCGAGGAAGGCATGCTCGGTCATCGGCGTGTGGAACGTGTCTTCGAGGACGACAACTGCCTGGCGCCAACCTTCCTCCATGTTGCCCTTGCGCACGGGGATATGCTTTAGAAGGTTTCCGGCCTCATGGACACGAGGTGACTCCGTGCGCCGCGCCGCGACCGGGTCGCTGACGATGGGCAACTGCTCGAACTCGGCCTCGATCAGGCCCAGCGCCTGCGAGGCGATCGCGCGCGACGTGGCGGCGACGAGGGCCACTGCGTCACCAACGGTTCGAACTTTCTCCCCCACGCCGACCAGCACCGGCCAGTCACGCACGACCAGGCCGTGATTGCGCTCGCCCGGCACATCTTCTGCCGTGAGAACTGCCACCACGCCGGGCAGCACCTGGGCGCGCGTCACGTCGAGCTTCTTGAGAATTGCGTGGGGTACGCCCGCGCGAAGCGCC
>DATEAT010000204.1:0-2437 GCA_035288225.1 Anaerolineales bacterium
CGCGCACCTGTTGAGCCTGATGCCCTACAAGGACGTGGCGCCGGCGAAGCCGAAGCTTCCGAAGCGCAAACCGGAGCTGCGTGAGGGCTACGCCCGACCGCCGCTGGAAATCCAGAACTTCGTCCCCGAGATCTATTAGGCACCCTCTATCAGGAACCCATCGCCGTGACCGACAGTGCCCCGATATTCAACGTAATCATCGATGCGAAGGGCGTCGCCCTGGAGAAGATTAAGCCGGGACGACCGGGCTATCGCAAAGCCAGTAAAGGCGTGATCCTGCGCCAACGCGACGCCATTGAGCGCTACCAGAAACTGAAGGCGGCCGGCGATGGTTTTCATGGCACCTACAGCTTCCAGTTCCTCGACTCCGCCAAGACCTTCGCTATGCTGTGCCTCCGGGTGATGGAGCACGGGATTCAGGATAACCTGGACCAGGTTCAGGCCTACGACGGAGCCGCAAAATCGAGCGACCGCTAACCTCGGCCAGATCGCATCATTGAAGGACGCGAGCTCACGCGCTCGACCCACAGCGGGCATCCGAGCCATTCTTAGGCGAAAGACAGCTCTCTGCTAGCTAAGGCGTCGCTCAGGAAGACTTCCTATTTGTCGGCTATTCTTGAGGATTGTTCGATGCCTGCCCTCACGCGCAGGCGTGCGATGATTTCGGCGAAGCCAGTGGGCAGGCGTTGGACAATCCAGAAGGGAGGAAACCGCGGAATGCGCCGCGGTGGTGAGCGCAGCCTATGCGGCTATGGGGATTTGAGGGTCCGCACTCGGGACATGCGTGGCGATGCGGGCGACCGACGCAACGGTGATACCGGTTCGATACCAAGTTGCGACGCAGAATCGCGATATCGTTGGGTCACGATGCGAGCAAGAGGCGACGTTTTCATACGGTAGGGCAAAGCGTCTCCTCTCGCCTCTGTGCGAAGAAGAGCCGACGTGGGTGTGGGTGTCGAGCGGTGCTTGCGCTCATGGCGCGCATTGAAGCTGTGGCGGTGCGCGGATACGTGGCGTGCGCACCAAGGTATCGATGACGATCATGGCGGCTCCGCAGTCCGGGCAGACGAAGGTTGGCGGGCCGGAACCGGCCGGCCTATCATCGCTCTGCGGTTCGGTTTGGGCACCCGGCGCTTCAACCTGCAGCAGCTCACGTGCCCTCTGGAGGTTGTCGCGGCGCTCGGCGTTCGCGATCAGCCCATAGTGGCGGATGCGGTGGAAGCCGCTGGGCAGAACGTGCAACAAGAAGCGGCGCATGAACTCGTCGGCACAGAGCGTCATCGTCTTATTACGCGTGCTCCCCTTGGCTCGGTAATCCTTCCAGCGAAAGGTGACGCCACGCTCGTTCAGGGCGACGAGGCGCCGATTGGAGATCGCCACGCGGTGGGTATAGCGCGACAGATAAGCGAGTACCGCCGCCGGCCCGGCAAACGGGCGCTTGGCATAGACGACCCATTCGCAGGCTCGCAGTGGCGTGAGCCATGCGGCGAAGGCTCCCGAGTCGGCCAGCGATGCGTCCTCGCCGAAGAACTGCAGCTGGCCGGCGCGATGCGCTCGGGCCAGCTCTTCGAGGAAGCGTCGTCGAAACAGCCGCGAGAGCACGCGCACCGACAGGAAGAAGCCGGGCTTGCAGCCCACCCAACGCTCAGCGTCGAGCGACAGACCACCGCCAGGGACGATGCCGTGTACATGGGGATGGTGGGTCAGCGCCGAGCCCCAAGTGTGCAGCACCAGGGTGGCGCCGATTCGTGCTCCGAGATGTTTGGGATCGGCAGCGATGATGCGCAGGGTCTCGGCGGCGAGTTCGAACAATAGGCCGTAGATCACCGCCTTGTTGTAATAGGCGAGTTTGGCGACTGGTGCCGGCAAGGTGAAGACGACGTGGTAGTAGTCCACCGGTAGCAGGTCGGCCTGGCGAGCCTCGAGCCAGCGACGCGCGGCGTTACCCTGGCACTTTGGGCAATGCCGGTTCCGGCACGAGTTGTAGGCGATCTCGCTATACGCACAGGCTTCGCAGCGCAGCACATGCCCACCCAGTGCCGCGCTACGGCACTGCTCGATGGCTGACATGACCTTGAGCTGACCCAGGCTCAAGTGCGCATACTGCGCTTGCCGCCACGCCGGCCCGTGGGCGCGGAAGATATCCGCCACCTCCAGGGCGGGACGCCCCATGGCGGTGGCCTACGAGGGGGGCAGGTTCTCCAGCGGACTGGTCACTTGGCGCAAGAGTTCGGTGGCCACCTGTGTATACAGGGTCGTGGTCTCGATCTGGTTGTGCCCGAGCAGGACCTGGATTACGCGGATGTCGGTCTTCTGCTCCAGCAGGTGAGTTGCAAAGGCGTGCCTCAGCGAGTGCATAGAGACACGCTTATCCAGCTTTGCGGCATCCGCGGCGGCATGAATGGCCCGATTGAGCTGACGGGTGCTGAGCGGATCC
>DATEAT010000205.1:0-7091 GCA_035288225.1 Anaerolineales bacterium
ACGTTCTCTCCTCATGGGCGGACCCGGCAGAGCGGACCCGGCCGCCGCAAATGTCTACAGGCTCAGCTTGCCGCGGGTGCGGACGTACACGCCGTAATCGATCTCTTTGCGCCGGGCGATGTAATCGCGCGTGCGCGGCGCGGCCGTGCGGCGCTCCGCCAGGAGCGGCGTGACCTGTAGCGAAAAGGCATCCGACCCGGCCCCCGAGCCAAACGAGATCAGCAGCACCCGATCGCCGGCCTGGGCTTCGTCGAGGATGGCTGTCAGGCCGATGAGAGCGGCGCCGGCATAGGTGTTGCCGATCTCCGGCACCAAAAGGCCGGCGCGGGTCTGCTCCGGGCTGAAGCCCAAGAGTTCTGCAGCACGCTGCGGGAACTTGGTGTTCGGTTGATGCATCACGACGAAGCGATAATCGGCCGGCGTCCGGCCGAGGGCCTGCATGAGTTCCCGGCCGGCCGTCGTGACATGCCGGAAGTAGGCCGGTTCGCCGGTGAAGCGCTGGCCGTGCTGGGGGTACTTGGCACCCGGACGGCGCCAAAAATCCGGCGTGTCGGTGACGAACGAAAGGGAGGCCTCGATCTCGGCCAGGGCCTCCTCTTGGGGACCGACGATGAAAGCTGCGCCGCCCGCGCCGGCGGTGTATTCGAGTGCATCGCCCGGACGGGCTTGGGCTGTGTCCATGCCGACGGCGATGGCATAGCGCATCATCCCCGCGCCGACCATACCGATCGCGGCCTGCAACGCTTCGCTGCCGGCCTTGCATGCAAATTCCCAATCGGCGGCCAGCAGGTACGGCACGGCGCCGATGGCCTCCGCGACAACAGTGGAGGTCGGCTTGACCGCATACGGATGCGACTCGGACCCGACCCACAGCGCGCCGATCTCTTCGACCGGGATCTGCGCACGGGCCAGCGCATTGCGCGTGGCCTCGATCGACATGGTGATCACGTCCTCATCCAGGCCGGGGACGGATTTCTCGCGGATGGGCAGGAGGGCGGCCCCTTCACTCCACACCCGCGCCACTTCCTTGGCCGGCAAGCGCAGGCGCGGCACGTAGGCGCCATAGCCCACCAGCCCGACGGCGCGGGTCGGGCGCATGATGCGTGCCGGGCGGGGCGCTGCGTTGCCCTCGCCGGGTGTTGCCGGTGTGTGTGCCCGTTCCGTCACTCGCACTCCCTCGGTTGCAGGCGCAAGGCGCTAGCCGCGCGTCGCGCCGGACTCTTTGAGAATCGCCTGTGCCCGATCCAGGCGGATAGCCTGTTCGCGGACAAGCTGGGCCGCAAC
The DNA here is from genome assembly GCA_035288225.1 of Anaerolineales bacterium. Lineage (GTDB taxonomy): Bacteria > Chloroflexota > Anaerolineae > Anaerolineales > RBG-16-64-43 > RBG-16-64-43. The sequence continues at coordinate 1,285 of DATEAT010000205.1, forward strand.
GCGCTCCACCTGGTCGCCGCTGGCGCCGGCGGCCAGAGCGATTTGTCGCGCGTGCAATGTCATGTGCCCGCGCTGGATGCCCTCGGTGGCCAAGGCTCGCAGCGCCGCCAGGTTTTGTGCCAGGCCCACCGACACCACCACCTCGGCCAGCTCGCGCGCCGTTTGGACGTCCAGAATCTTGAGTGCCAGGCGCGCGAGCGGGTGCACGCGCGTGAACCCGCCGACCGTGGCCACCGCCAGAGGCATCTCGAGCGTTCCCACCAGGTTGCCCTTGGCGTCACGCCCCCACGAGGAGAGCGAGGTGTAGCTGCCCGAGCGAGCGGCGTAGGCATGCGCTCCGGCCTCCAACGCGCGCCAATCGTTGCCGGTGGCGATGGCCACCGCGTCCACGCCGTTGAGGATGCCCTTGTTGTGCGTGGCCGCGCGATAGGGGTCGGCCGCGGCAAAGGCATAGGCCTCGACGATCCTGTCGCGCACCGTGTCGCCGCTGTAGCCCTCGAAGCGCAGCGCGCGCGACGGAATACTGCAGCGTGCACGCGCCAAGCGGCGATCGGCCAGGTTGGACAGGATGCGCAGCAGAACGCGCCCGCCGGTAATCTCTTCCAGCATCGGGGCGATGGCCTCGCAGGCGCCATTGACTGCATTGGCGCCCATCGCGTCGCGGGTGTCGATGATGAGATGCACGACGAGGAAGGGCCCTGCGGGCGAGGCGGGGATAAGCCGCACTTCGAGATCGCGCGCGCCGCCGCCGAGTTGGGCGAGCAGCGGGTCGGCGGCCGTGGCCTCGGCCAGAATACGCTCGCGCTGTTCAAGGAGCGCCAGGCGCGCAGCCGGCAGATCGCTGACTTCGAGTATCTGCACCTGGCCGATCATCTCGGGGGCGCTGGTCGAGGCGACGAAGCCTCCACCCTCGCGCGCCAAACGCGCCATAAAGGAGGCGCCCGCCACCACCGAGGGTTCTTCAACCACCATCGGCACCAGCACGTCGTGCCCGTTGACCAGGAAGTTGACGGCGATGCCCAAAGGCAGGGAGTACAACCCGACCACGTTCTCGATCATGCGGTCGGCGCTATCCGGGTCGAGGCCGCCCAGGCGCAGGGCTTCCATATCCTCAGGCGTGAGGCGCACTCTCTCCGCCAGGAGCGCCAATCGCTCTTGCCAAGACTTGCGGTAGAAACCGGGAAGACGGGAGTTAGCCATTGTCGCATGCCAGCGGCGACCGCACGATAGAGCAGCGCGCCAACAACCGCTGAGAATGCGAATGGTACTCACGCGGCACTGCCAACCTCTATCACGCTTAAGCCTGCAACCCGAGGGCGGACAGGCGGCACCGGTGAGAGCTTTTGACAGGCGCCAGCGGTATTCCCGTGCGAGAGCCCGCAAAGAACAGGCGTTCGAATGCCCATCTCCCCAGTTGGGAGCCATGTGCAATTGTGGTTGGAAACCGTCTGCGACTCCCGATGAAGGCTGGCAGGCTACCCAGCCTCCCGTGGGTGCCTGGCATGGAGTGTGCAGCCAAGTCTTGTGCGTGCCGCAGGCTGTGCGAGACACGCGCCAGCGGGTGAATGAACAGTGACAGTTTGTTCACAGGACGTGTCGGATGGCCGCTCGATAACTATTCCCTTGCCGAATAATGGCCGAGGCTTTTCGAGCCACTTCTTCTCCTATACTGTGGGCAAGCAAGTGATGATTCAAAATCGATCCGGCTGACTCATCTTGTAAGGAGGATTGGAAACATGTTTACTCGTCGCGCGATCACCATCTTCACCACCCTGATTGTCTCGCTCGTGTTTGCCACGGCGGCCTTCGCCTTCGCGGCTTCGAACACGGTGCCCGACACCACGGCCGGCGACGGCAGCGGCACGATCAGCGGCTACACCGTCAGCAATGTGACCTACGCGTTGAATGCCAGCGACCCGGGCAACGTTGACTCGGTGTCGTTCACCATCGCCCCGACCACCGGCGTGGTGCGCGTGCAGTTGAACGGCAGCACGTGGTACAACTGCACCAACACCGCGGGCTCGGTGAGCTGCACCACCACCGGCCTGACCGCCTTGGCGGCGGCCAACCTGCGCGTGGTTGCCGCGCAGTAAGCGCGCCGGTCCGCAGCTCGATGCAATCACAACCCGCCGGCCGCCCCAGCGCGCGAGGCGGCCGGCGCCCGAGCTTGCTTGCGAAAAGCCCCGTGAGGCCACATGGCCGCCGGGGTGGCGCGGGCAGGCTCGTTGTTTATGAGGGGAGGGTTGCCTCAGGTGCTCATGGTCGGTTGGCGGCGGTGGTGGCGGCCGGTGATCTCGGCAACGGCGCTGGTCCTGGCGAGCACGGTGTGGTTGCTCTTTGCACCACAGCAGTTCGGCGGGCCGGCCGGATACGTCATCATTACCGGCAACAGCATGGAGCCGACCTTCCACAACCGCGACCTGGTCATCGTCCGCCGCGATCCGCCCTACAGCGTCGGGGAGGTGATCGCTTTCCACGATGCGGACCTGGGCCGGCCGGTCTTCCACCGCATCCTGGAGCGCGACGGGACGCGGTTCATCATGAAGGGGGACAACAACGGGTGGACCGATTCGTACAGCCCGCGCGAGTCGGAAATCATCGGACGCACCTGGCTGCATCTCGCGGGCATAGGCGATAAGATATTGTGGCTGCGCCTGCCGCTCAACATGGCCCTGGCTGCCTCGCTGGTGGGCGTGGGCTTGGCGGTGGTCATGCGTTACCGTCCGCGCCCCAAGTGGCGCGGGGGTCGCCGGCCGCGGCCGGCGCAGACAGCGAGTCCTGAAATGAAGTCCATTGCGGATCACAAAGAAGTGGTGCTGTTCGTTTCCGCGGCGATCGGGTTGGCGGCCCTGTTGCTGGGCGTGGCCTCGCTGCTGCGGTCGCCGACCCATGTGGTCGCGGACGACCTGGCTTACTCGCACACCGGTCAATTCCGCTACACGGCGGCGGCGCCGCCGGGCTTGTATGACCTGCCGGCGGTGCAGCCCGGCGAACCCGTTTTCACTCCGCTCACCTGTCTCATCCGCGTGGATTTCGACTACCGACTGATGTCCGATACTCCCGCGCAGCTGAGCGGGACCTACTCCATGGTGGCGGAGGTGAGCGACACCAGCGGATGGAAGCGCACCCTCTCGCTGCATCCCAGCACACCCTTCAACGGCGCCTCCTTCTCCACCCAGAGCCCGCTCAACCTGTGCTACATGCAGGGCTTTATCAAAACCATGGAGGAGCAGACGGGAATCCGCCGTTCGATCTACGAACTGGCCATTATTCCTCAGGTGGTCACTCAAGGCAGCCTGGGCGGGCGGCCGATCAACGACAGCTTCGAGCCGCGTTTGACCTTCCAATTCGACCCGGCGCAGGCGCAGCTCCTGCGCGGCGATCCGGAGATCGATCCGTTGCGCCCGGTGGAAGAGGGCGTCCTGGAAGGGACGCGAGTGGAAGTCGGCACGCTGTCGATCCTCGGATGGAAGATTGAGGTCGTGCGCGCACGGTGGATCGCGCTGGCGGGGCTGCTTCTCGCGGCTGCCGGCCTGGGGACCTTTGCGGCGGTGGTATTGCGGGCCTCGCGCGTCGATCGCACCTCGCTGGTTGAATTGAAGTACGGCCCACTCATGGTGGGTGTCGGACGCGGGGGCGACCCGAGCGGCGGGCGCCTGGTGGACGTGCGCTCGGTCGACGACCTGGCGCGCCTGGCCCAGCATCATGGCCTGATGATCTTGCATCGCGCCGGCCCCGAGGGACACTGGTATTTCGTCCAGGATGGCCAGACGATATACCGCTATCTGCTGCACGTGCTGCCGGCCGGGATCCCTTCCGGACAGGCGGGGGCGCTGACGCGCGAACTCGAGCTGGCCCTCGAACGCAAGGAGTTCGAGGTCCACTATCAAATCATTCGCTCGCTCGATACCGGCCGAGTGAACTCGGTGGAGGCGCTCTTGCGCTGGCGTCACCCGCAGCGCGGCCTCGTGTCGGCGGCCGAATTCATCCCGGCCGCCGAACAGAGCGGCCTGATCGTCCCGATCGGGGAATGGGCATTGCGCGAGGCGTGCAACCAGTTGGCGGCGTGGCATAAGATTGGCCACACCCAGCTCGGACTGGTCGTGAATCTCTCGCCGCGCGAGCTGGCGGGTGATGGTCCGGCGACCATTCGTCGCGTCCTGCGCGAGACGGGTGTCGACCCCGAGCGGATCTACCTGGAGATCTCGGAACGCTTGCTGATGGACGCGTCGCAGGAGATCGGTGGGCAGTTGCGCGAATTGCGTGAGATGGGCGTGCACGTGGCGATTGACAATTTCACCGCCAAGACCTCGCTTGAGGCGCTGCGCCGGCTGCCGATCGATGGCGTGAAGATCGGCCATGCCTCCATCGGCCTGTTGGCAACCGATGCGGACGAGGCGGCCATCACCCAGGCCACCATATCGGCGGCCCACAGCCTTCACCTGCAGGTTGTGGCGGAAGGTGTGGAGTCGCAGGAGCAAGTGACTTACCTTAAGGCAGGCCAGATCGATATGGCGCAGGGCTACTTCTTCGGGCGGCCGGCGCCAGCTGACGAAGTGCAGGTGGTGCTAAGCCAAGGGGCGCTGGCTCTCGCCCCCGCGCGCCGCCGGCGGAAGAGCCAGGACGGTTCATGATGGTCTGGAAATCCATGCGCCTGGTGTTCGTCTTGATGGCCGTGCTTATTTTCGTGGCTGCGGCCACGGCCGTGGCGGCAGCCAACACCGTGCCGGCCACGAGACTCGGCGATTCGACCCGGGGGGTAACTCCCAACGATTTTAGACCTTCGGAGTGCAACGCAATCTTCATCACCAACTTGATCGTTGGATCGGGAAATATCAATGGGACTCCGGGCAACGATCTGATCTTGGGTAGTTCAGGCGACGACCGGATCAACATGGGCGCGGGCAATGACTGTGTCCTGGGCGGCTCGGGCGCCGACAGCATCAACGGCGGATCAGGGGAAGACGTATTGATTGGCGGGCTGGGCGATGACGATCTGGACGGCGGCCAGGGAACTGACAGTTGTTATGCCGCGGGCGGCACCGACACGTTTACTCGTTGCGAAGCGGAGTATCCATAGAGCGCACCCAGTTCAATGTGCCAGAAGCCAACCGGGGCTGCCTATGTCAGGCAGCCCCGCGCTTTTCCGTGTACGGAATGGGGAGGAGAGCCGCGGCCCTCATCATGCCTCGGCGACCCGCCAATGTTGTTGGCTTGGCGGGCCGAAACGCGGACGTCAATCGGGCGGGTCGCGAGGCGAGCCCGTTGCCCAAGGATCTCAGCCGGGAAACAGGCGCGCCAGAAGTCCGGGAGCGTAGCGGCCTGTGATCGCGCTCGAGATCCCGTTCTCCCTGCAAATCTCGGCGAAGAGATGGGCCGAGGGGCGGGCGGTACGCACCTGCGTCTCCGGGTCAAGCGCCCACAGGCCGAAGCGTTGGGTCCAGCCGCGCTCCCACTCGAAGTTGTCCACCAGCGTCCAGTGGTAGTAGCCCCTCACCGGCCAGGCAATATTGACCGCATGCCATACCTGGAGCAGATGCTGTAGAAGGTAGCGCGGGCGAAGCTGGTCTGCTGCGTCCTCCACCCCGTTCTCGGTGATGTAGATCGGCAGGCCGAGGCCGTGCGCCCAGCGCAGTGCGGCCGAGAGCCCCTCCGGCTCATTAGCCATGAAGCCGGTCGGGCTGACCTCCGCGCCGGGGGCAAAAAAGCGCCTGCCAAAGAGCTGCCCGGGCAGGCCTAGGTCGAAACGCACCTGATCGCGCGTGTAGTAGTTGAGGCCGAGGAAGTCGAGGGTTCCTGCCAGGGAC
>DATEAT010000206.1:0-3562 GCA_035288225.1 Anaerolineales bacterium
CCTCTCGCGTTCGGATAACCCCGTCATCCCTCCGTGGATGGTCCTTGATCGATATTTCCGCGTGTTCGTAGCGGGAATCCAAGGCACCGTCACGCATGTCCTGCGCCGCGCGCATGCGAGCGTAAACTCCAGTGTCCAGAACAGACGTGGGTCCCCGTCTGGGACCAAGCGAAAGAGGGGCGACCGGCTTTCGCCCCCACCCTCGTTCCGAGGGCAGGCCCCTAACCCCTCCCCCGGAGAGGTGCGGGCTCGACGTGAGGTATTGGATCCGGGGGAGGGGCGAGGTTATCTTCAAGGAGACGGGGGCCGCAGGCCCCCGTCTCCTTGATTCTCTTACCCCCTCTCCGCCAAGTGATCCGTCGCATCCCGGCAGCCCTCCGGGCGGAGAGGGGGATGGGGGTGAGGTGGTTGATCCCCTTGTCTGCCCCAACGCGTGAGAGCCTGGCGCCAGCCGAGATTCCTGGCCGCCAGCAGCCGGATTTCGTTGGCCCGACCGACGTGTCGCCTGAGGGAGCGACGCGTGGCGGGCTGACCCGCCGCCTCCAGCCACCCGAGCTCGTTTCCTCCAAATGGAGCCTTGTGGGCCGCAATCCGGCCGAAACTGAGCCATTTTGGTGCGGCCGGCAATCGTAAGCCTCCCGTCAGGCGCGGCCCAGGGATGGGTGTTATAATCCGCTCAGAACCCGTTTCTCAGCGAGAACGGGTTCTTGTGGCCTCTAGGCAGGAAACCTCCCGCCCGGCCAAAGCAGAGGGAAATACGTGAATTTTCTTGTCACCGGAGCCGCCGGCTTCCTGGGCGCGGCGCTGTCAAATCATCTCTCGCGCGCAGGACATCAGGTGCGCGGGCTAGACGACCTCTCCACGGGTGACCCGGCGCGGCTCAATCCGGCGGTGCTTTTCACTCGCGGCGACGTGGGCGACCGGCCCAAGCTGTGGACGCTGTTGCAGGACGTGGAATGCGTGTACCATCTGGCGGCGCGCGTGTCGGTGCCCGAGTCGGTGCTGTACCCGCGCGAATACAACGCGGTGAACGTGGGCGGCACGGTGAGCCTGATGGAGGCCATGCGCGACGTGGGCGTGCGGCGCGTGGTGTTCATCTCATCGGGCGCGGTCTACGGCGAGCAAGCCGGCCAGCCGGTGAACGAGCAAGCCACCCCGCGGCCCACCTCGCCCTACGCCGTCTCGAAACTGGCGGCTGAGTTCTACGTCCAGACGATCGGCGCGTTGTGGGGCATCGAGACGACCATCCTGCGCGTGTTCAACGCGTACGGGCCGGGGCAGCCGCTGCCCGCGGCGCACGCTCCGGTGATCTCACGCTTCTTGCGTCAGGCAGCCGGCGGCGGGTCGCTGGTCATTCACGGCGACGGCGGCCAGACGCGCGATTACGTCTTCGTCGACGATGTGCAGGAGGCGATGGTCGCCGCCGGCACGCTGCCCGGGCTCGACCGCACGGTGATCAACGTGGGCAGCGGGGTGGAGACAACGGTTCGCGAGCTGGCCGAGCACATTCTGCATCTCCTGCCGCAAGGGGAAATACTACACAATGGCCGCGAGAAGGCGGGCGTCTCGCGCATGTGCGCCGACCTCACGGTCGCCCGCGCCAAGCTCAATTTCCGCCCGCGTTACTCCCTGGCCGAGGGGCTTCAGCTGACCGTCGAGCATGACCCCCGCTTCCAGCCGGCCCTCGTCCGCGCCTGACCTGCTGACCCCCTGAAGAGAATCGGACGACCGTAGCGAGCCGGAGGCGCCGCGACGCGCCCTCTCCCATCCCCCGGGGCTGGGCGCGCGGTACACCCCGCTGACCCGTTACAATTACCGGGCTCGCCATGACCCAGCCCACACGACACTCGCCCATTCTGCCGCGCGCATTCTTCGCCCGCGAAACACGCCAGGTGGCGCGCTCACTTCTCGGCGCGCGGCTGGTGCGCATCGATCGCGGTCGTCGGCTCTCGGGGATCATTGTCGAAGCGGAAGCCTACATCGGTGAAGAGGACTTGGGTTGCCATGCGCGCCATGGACGCACGCTACGTAATGCGGTGATGTTCGGTGCCCCGGGGCATGCCTACGTGTACTTCACTTATGGCATGCACTGGATGCTCAACGTGGTCACCGAAGCCGAAGGCCGCCCGGCGGCGGTGCTGCTGCGCGCGATCTGGCCCGTGGAGGGTGTGGCGGCCATGCGGCGACGGCGGGGGCGGCAGCCGCTCGCCGACGGGCCGGGCAAGCTGTGTCAGGCGCTGGCGGTTGACGGGCGCTTGAACGGACACGACCTGTGCCGGCCGGGGGCGCGCTTGTTCTGCGAGAAGGGGATGGCCTTCGGCGAGGCGGCCATCGTGCGCGGGCCGAGGGTGGGGTTGAACTCCGTGCCTGAACCGTGGAAGAGCATCGCCTGGCGATACCGTGTGTTACCGGAGCTACTTCGCGAGCGGTTGAGCAGAGCGTGAGGGGTGATCGTCGCCGGGGCGATCCTCCTCGAGGCGGGTCTGAGACCGGCCCGAACATGGCCCGCGACACAAAAGGGAGGATGACTCATGGGATTGCTGGAGGGGAAGACCGCGCTTATCTTTGGTGTGGCGAACGACCACTCAATCGCCTGGGGCATTTCCCGCGCGCTGCACGCGCACGGCGCGCGCATGGCGTTCAGCTATGCGGGCGAAGCGCTCGAGCGGCGGGTGAGGCCGCTGGCGGAATCGCTCGGCTCGAAGTTCGTCGAGCCGTGCGACGTAGGCAAGGATGAAGACATCACCGCCGTGATGGCCAAGGCCAAGGCCGACTTAGGGGGGATCGACATCTTGGTGCATTCGATCGGCTTCGCATTGCGCGAGGAACTCATCGGTCCGTACTACAACACGACGCGCAACGGTTTCCACACAGCCATGGACATCAGCGTGTACTCGCTCACCGCGCTGGTGCGCGGCGCGCTGCCCAGCCTCAACCCGGGCGGAGCGGTGCTGACCCTCACCTACTACGGATCCGATAAGGTGATGGTCAACTACAACGTGATGGGTTTGGCGAAGGCCGCGCTGGAAGCGTCGGTGCGCTACCTGGCCAACGATTTGGGGCCCAAGGGCATTCGGGTCAATGCCATCAGCGCCGGACCGGTGCGGACGCTCGCGGCGGCAGGCGTTTCGGGGTTCAAGGCAGCCCACGGCCGCTTTCGTGAGATCGCGCCGCTGCGGCGCAACATCGATATCGACGATGTGGGGCGTGCAGCAGTCTTTCTGTGTTCGGACCTGGCCTCAGGCGTCACCGGCGAGGTGGTATTTGTCGATGCCGGCTACAACATCCTGGGATCGTATGAGAAGCCGGGCGGCGAGGGGGAGTTAGCCGCCTCGCCCTGAGCGCGCCTGCGCGGGAGCCGATCTGGAAGAGGGCATAGCACGCCTTACAGTTGGCCGCGCGCGGGCGGCATGGGCATCAATGCCGTGCCCGTGCGATCGCTCTCGCCCGCCGCGTGCCGAGGGTGATGATGGAAGACTTGCCGGGCGCGACCTCCACACGTAAGGGGTGAGTGGCGGTGGACAACTAGTGGAGATTTGTGGTTAAGAATGTGAAGGGGCTG
>DATEAT010000207.1:0-3028 GCA_035288225.1 Anaerolineales bacterium
ACTCCGCTTGTGTTCGAGCAACGTGGAGAAACGATCCTCGTCGCCTCGGCGCGCGGCGCCGAAGCCGATTGGATCCGCAATATCCAGGCCAACCCCCAAGTGCGAGTGCGTGTTGGCCGCCGCGAGTTTCAGGGGCTGGCCGAGGTCACGACCGACGCCGAGAAGATCGCCGATTACATTGAGCGCCAAATCAAGCGAAACCCGAAGGCGTTCGGTGCCATCCTGCGCGCGGAGGGCCTTCCCTCCACACCCAGCCGCGCAGATCTCCTCCGGTTTGCTCCACAACGCCCGATGGTGACCATCCGTCCCACACACGATGCGGAGTAAGGAGCCTGGTGAGCCCCTTCGGCTCCACTCCAGCGGCAGCCAAACTCGACTAGACGCGGCACCCGGGCGCTTGCCTTGCCCACCAGCCTGAAGTAGGGTAAAAAGGCAAAGCTTGCGAGGGCGGGCGGAGGTGCCGGCACAGAGCGCGGGAATTCAAGGCCCGCGCGAAGCCCGGCCTCCGGCCGCCGACAAGCCAAAGGGCAGCTAGGCCGCCCATCCCCCCCATCATCTTCGACCGTCCATCCATGTCGCTGGCCCAGCCGCGCTAATCGCAAGAGCTAATGCTTGGGGCAAATTCATTGCCCCGCTTACCCAGGAGGCGATATGAAGACCACCGATAAGATGCTCATCGGCATCGTCGTCGCGATCGTGCTGTTGATCGTCGCGGCCCTGGCGATCACACTCATGCGTCCCGAACCCACATATGGCGCCGAGGACACACCCGAAGGTGTGACCCATAATTATCTGTTGGCTCTCCAGCGGGATGAATTCGATCGTGCCTTTGGCTATCTCTCCCCAACCCTCAAGGGCTATCCGGTTACGGTGGAGCGATTCGTCGACGACATCCACGATAATTCCTGGAGTTTCCGCCTCGACACAGATACAACTCTCATGGTGGGAGCGGCAAGCGTCACGGGCAACAATGCAACCGTGCGGGTGCGCGAATCGCGGTTCGAGGGCGGCAATTTGTTCGGCAGCGGTCAATCGACCCTCGACATCGAAATGCAACTCCACCGGGAAGACGGCGAGTGGAAGATTGTGAACGCTTTCGACTACTTTGCCATGTGTTGGAACGAGGCGAATGGATGCGAGTAGAGATCCGCTCTTCTGAAGGAAATCCAGGCACCGATCGGCTCTTCGCCACCTGTCTACAAGGCAGTTGAAGGGAGGGGATCATGTCCAACGTGCGACGCTGGTACATCTACATCGTGTGTGCCGTCAGCCTGCAGGCCGTGGCCTGGGCCATCATCGCCTTGTTGCGCAACTTGTTCGTATTCGGTGTCGACCCGCTGGCGGTTGCATTTCAGATTGCCGTGGTGGTCATCGGGCTTCCGGTCTTCCTGGCCCACTGGCTGTGGGGCCAGCGGTTGGTCGAGAGGGCCGTTGAGGAAGGCGGGGCGGCCTTGCGCCGCCTCTACCTGTACGGCAGCATGGCGGCATTCCTTGGGCCCTGGACGGCGAATGCGTTCGACTTGATCCGCCGTTTGTTGGGAGGAATCAACCAGCTCCAAAGCAGCCCATACCGCAGCCTCTCCGTTGGAGAAGCGGCCATCTATCACCTCGTGGCGCTCATCGTGTTGGCCGCATTGTGGTTCTATCACTACCGCGTCGCGGCTGATGATTCCAAAGCTGTTCCCGAAACGGGAGGTTCCGCGACCTTGCGGCGTCTGTATGTGCTGGGGTTCAGCGCCGCAGGGTTGATTATGACGACGCTGGCGATCATTAACCTGGCCCGCTGGCTGATGCTGGGATTCGGGGGCAGTGTGATCCGAGTGGGCGGGTTAGGTGGGGGGCTGACCAATGAAATCGCCCGTCTGGCCGTGGGCGTGCCGCTGTGGGTCATCTTCTGGCGCTGGTCGCAGCGGTTGTTCGACGGGCCGAGCGAGGAAGAGCGTGGCTCCACGCTGCGCAAGTTCTACTTGTACGCCGCGGTGTTCATCGGCGCATTGACCGCGGTCGCCAGCGCCACCGGAATCCTGGCCGGCCTCTTGCGCCGTGTGTTGGCCCTGGCGCCTGAGGGCGACGTCCGCCAGCCGATCTCCGTCGTCATTGGAATGGCGATGGTGTGGGCCTTTCACGCATTCGTCCTTCGCGATGACGCTCAACGGGCCGGTGAGGCACCTCGCCAGGCTGGGCTGCACCGGTTGTATCTCTACCTGATCGCCACGGTGGGCCTTTCTGCCCTGCTGGTGGGTGTAAGCGGCGATGTCAGCGTAGTACTGCGCGCCCTCGACAAGAGCTTTGGCGAAGGTCTGCGGGGGGAGGCAGCCTGGTTCACTTCAGCGATCATCGCGGGGTTGCCCGTGTGGATCATTCCCTGGCGGCAATCGCAGGCCGTGGCCGGCGCGGCTGGCCCCGCGGGCGCCGATGCCCGCCGCTCGGTGGTGCGCAAGATCTACCTTTACTTCTTCCTGTTCCTTGGCACGATGACAGTCCTCTCCAGCGCGGTGTACATCGTGTACCGCGTTTTGGGCATGATCCTCGGCGGGGAGGCTCCCACGCTCACCCAATTGGGTCACGCTCTTTCCTTCGGCCTCATCGCGGTAGCCGTGTGGCTGTACCACGGCGGCGCCCTGCTGGGCGACGGACGACTCGCCAAACGAGAACAAGCCGCGCTTCTGAGCGCATTGCGCGTCGTGGTCGTGGACGTCGGTGACGGTCACTTCGGGAAAGCGGTGACCGATCACCTCAAGCGCGAGTTCCCGGATATCTCACTGGACCCAATCCTCCTGGCGCCAGGATCGAATGGCAAGGCAGGCAAGGTCGCCGCCGAAAGGGCCATCACAGCCCGATTGAAAGAGGCCGGGTTGATCGTGGGCCCTTGGGTGATCGCCGCCGCCGGCGGCGTGGTCAGCGACAATGTCGCAGCCGCTGTGGTTTCCAGCCCAGCGCGCAAACTGCTCATCCCCATCCACGCTCAGGACTGGGATTGGGCCGGGGTGGACCGCTGGGATTCCGATGCCATCGTGCTGCAGACCGT